>NZ_MPOR01000053.1:0-30805 GCF_001896155.1 Pseudomonas sp. FSL W5-0203 | reverse complement strand
GTCAACACCTCTTTTTCAACTTCCTTTTGGCTTCGATGAACTGAAGCAACTTGCTGTCGAGAACTGCGTAACTCATTGTTTAACAAGGAGTTTTCCGTTTCGACTGCGCCGGAAGTGGGGCGAATTATAGGCTTCCAGAATTTGCCGTCAACCTTCTTTTTCACATTTCTGTCATATAAGTCAAAAAAGCTCCAACAACGTAAAGGCCGGCCCCAAGGGGCCGGCCTTTTACCTACCGAGCCTTACAGGCTGGGAAAGGCGAATTGCGACGCTTCATGGCTGGCCCGTTGCGGCCAACGCTGGGTGATCGCCTTGCGACGAGTATAGAAACGCACCCCGTCCGGCCCATAGGCATGCAAGTCGCCAAACAGCGAACGCTTCCAGCCACCAAAGCTGTGATACGCAACCGGCACCGGCAGCGGCACGTTAACACCCACCATGCCGACTTCAATCTCATCACAGAACAGACGCGCCGCTTCACCATCACGGGTGAAGATACAAGTACCGTTGCCGTATTCATGATCGTTGATGAGTTGCATCGCCGCTTCCAGGCTATCCACCCGCACTACGCACAACACCGGGCCAAAGATCTCTTCTTTATAGATACGCATCTCAGGGGTGACGCGGTCAAACAAGCTGCCACCGAGGAAAAAACCTTGCTCATGCCCGGCAACACTCAAGCCACGGCCATCAACGACCAGCTCAGCCCCCGCCGACACACCGTCTTCTATATAGCCACTGACTTTATCTCGCGCCTGCCCCGTCACCAACGGGCCCATATCCAGCCCGCAAGAAGTGCCCGCACCAATCTTCAACGCCTTGACCTGTGGCACCAGCTTGGCAATCAATGCATCCGCCACCTGATCGCCCACGCACACAGCCACCGAGATCGCCATGCAACGCTCACCGCAGGAACCATACGCCGCGCCCATCAGGGCACTCACAGCGTTATCCAGGTCTGCATCCGGCATCAGCACCGCGTGGTTTTTCGCCCCGCCCAGCGCCTGCACACGCTTGCCACGTTTGGTCGCTTCGGAATAGATGTACTCGGCAATCGGCGTCGAGCCTACAAAGCTCAAGGCTTTGACTTCAGGCGCTTCGATCAATGCGTCCACCGCGCCCTTGTCGCCATGCACCACGCTGAGCACGCCTTTGGGCAGCCCGGCTTCCTGCAACAGCTGCGCGATCAACAGCGTCGAACTCGGGTCGCGCTCTGAAGGTTTAAGGATGAAACAGTTACCGCAGACAATCGCCAGCGGGTACATCCACAACGGCACCATCGCCGGGAAGTTGAACGGGGTAATACCCGCTACCACGCCCAATGGCTGGAAGTCCGACCACGCATCAATGTTCGGCCCTACGTTGCGGCTGTATTCACCCTTGAGAATCTCCGGCGCCGAGCACGCGTACTCCACGTTCTCGATCCCACGCTTGAGTTCACCCGCGGCGTCTTCCAGGGTTTTGCCATGTTCTTCGCTGATCAACTGCGAGATCCGTGCTTCGTTCTGCTCCAGCAGTTGCTTGAAACGGAACATCACCTGGGCACGCTTGGCCGGCGGCGTATTGCGCCAGGCCGGAAACGCCGCCTTGGCTGAGTCAATCGCCTGTTGAATGGTTTCACGGCTGGCCAACGGCACCTGGTGAATCACCTGGCCGGTAGACGGGTTATAGACGTCGGCACTACGACCGCTGTCGTTGACCAGCTCACCGTTGATCAAATGCTGGATAAGGCTCATGCAGGGCTCCTGAAAAATTGTTCTATATAGAAGGAGAAATCAGTCGATCTTGTTCAGCACTTCGCCGACCGCGTCAAACAGACGGTCCAGGTCCTGCGGCTTGCTGTTGAAGGTTGGCCCGAACTGCAGGGTGTCGCCGCCAAAACGCACATAGAAACCGGCCTTCCACAATGCCATGCCGGCCTCGAATGGACGCACGATGGCATCTCCATCACGCGGGGCAATCTGAATCGCACCGGCCAGGCCGTAGTTGCGAATGTCGATCACGTTCTTGCTGCCCTTCAAACCGTGCAGCGCATTCTCAAAGTGCGGTGCGACTTCGGCTACGCTCTGCACCAGGTTTTCTTTCTGCAACAGGTCCAATGCCGTCAAGCCCGCCGCGCAGGCCACCGGGTGCGCCGAGTAGGTGTAGCCGTGGGGGAATTCCACGGCGTATTCCGGCGTCGCCTGATTCATGAAGGTCTGGTAGATCTCGCTACTGGCAATCACCGCGCCCATCGGGATCGCGCCGTTGGTGACTTGCTTGGCGATGCACATCAGGTCCGGTGTCACGCCAAAGCTGTCGGCACCGAACATCGAGCCGGTGCGGCCAAAGCCTGTGATCACTTCGTCGAACACCAACAGGATATTGTGCTGGTCGCAAATTTCGCGCAGGCGCTTGAGATAACCCTGCGGTGGCACCAATACGCCAGCGGAACCGGCCATCGGCTCGACAAACACGGCTGCGATGTTCGACGCATCATGCAGCTCAATCAGCTTGAGCAACTCATCGGCCAAGGCAATACCACCCTGCTCCGGCATGCCCCGGGAGAAGGCGTTGCTGGCCAGCAAGGTGTGAGGCAGATGGTCGACGTCCATCATCGCCTGGCCAAACAGCTTACGGTTACCGTTCACACCGCCCAGGCTGGTACCAGCAATGTTCACACCGTGGTAACCACGGGCTCGACCAATCATCTTGGTCTTGGTGGCCTGACCTTTGAGGCGCCAGTAGGCCCGCACCATCTTTACTGCCGTATCGGCACATTCAGAGCCCGAATCGGTGAAGAACACATGATTCAGGTTGCCTGGGGTCAGGTCGGTGATCTTTTCCGCCAACTGGAAGGACAACGGATGACCGTATTGGAAGCCTGGGGAGTAGTCCAAGGTGCCCAATTGCTTGGCGACCGCTTCCTGGATTTCCTTGCGCGTATGCCCGGCGCCACAGGTCCACAGGCCCGACAACGAATCATAGACCTTGCGCCCCTTGTCATCGGTCAACCAGCTACCCTCGGCGGCCACGATCAGGCGTGGATCGCGCTGGAAGTTGCGGTTGGCGGTGTAAGGCATCCAGTGCGCATCCAGCTTCAATTGGCTGGCCAGTGACGATGGGGCGTTTTCGGGCATGTTCATCAGCAAAACCTCGCAGGGCAAAAGGCAGCGTCGGGATTGAAAAAGCGTTGTTGCAGTTAAATTGCCACGGGGATAAAGTCGGTGAAATCCAACTCTTCTAACCTTCAGTCAGGCCTTCACTAAACTATGAGCAGCCGTCGTCCCGACCCTTTGGCCCAAGTCAGTGACTTCGATATTCGCTTGCTGCGCATCTTTCGCAGCGTGGTGGAGTGCGGCGGCTTCTCGGCAGCGGAAACCGTCCTTGGCATCGGGCGCTCGGCCATCAGCCAGCAGATGAGCGACCTTGAACAACGGCTCGGGCTGAGGCTCTGCCAACGCGGCCGCGCCGGGTTCTCTCTGACAGAAGAAGGCCGCGAGGTCTATCAGTCTGCCCTGCAACTGCTGAGTGCCCTGGAAAGTTTTCGCACCGAGGTCAACGGCCTGCACCAACATTTGCGCGGAGAGTTGATCATTGGCCTCACCGACAATCTGGTGACCCTGCCCCATATGCGCATCACCCACGCATTGGCGCAGTTGAAGGAACGCGGCCCGGACGTGCAGATCCAGATTCGCATGATCGCCCCCAATGAAGTGGAGCAAGGCGTACTCGACGGTCGCCTGCACGTCGGTGTGGTGCCCCAGGCCAGCGCACTGTCGGGCCTGGAATACCAGCCGCTGTACAGCGAACGCTCCTTGCTCTATTGCGCGGTCGGCCACCCGCTGTTTTACGCCGACAACAAGCAACTCGACGACGAACGCATCGACAGCCAGGATGCCATCGCCCCCACCTTCCGCTTACCCGCGGAAATCCAGGCCCATTACCAGGCGCTCAACTGCACCGCCAGTGCGTCAGACCGTGAAGGCATGGCGTTCCTGATTCTCACCGGGCGTTATATCGGCTATTTGCCCGATCACTACGCCAGCCTATGGGTGCAACAAGGCCGACTGCGTGCGCTGAAACCGGCGACACGTTTTTACGATTTGAGCCTGGCATCGGTCACGCGCAAGGGCCGTCGCCCTCATTTGGTGCTGGAAAGCTTCCTCGAAAGCCTGGCCGCCACCCGCTAACTCGGGCCTTGCACAAAAAGCTGAGCATATGGACAGCTTTTTGCAAGGGTTCAAGGACCTTGAACCGTCCGCCTTGAGTTGACCCGCCATGCCCCCAGAATCCTCCAGCCCCAGCGACCTGATCTACGGCCTCAACGACCGGCCGAAACCACTGCCCGCTCTCCTCGCGGCGCTGCAACATGTCCTGGCGGCGTTCGTCGGCATCATTACGCCGCCGCTGATTATTGGCTCCACCCTCGGCCTCACCGCCCACTTGCCCTACCTGATCAGCATGGCGTTGATGGTTTCCGGCGTAGGCACCTTCATCCAGGCACGCAGGCCGTTTGGCATCGGTGCCGGCATGATCTGCCTGCAAGGCACCAGCTTTGCGTTTCTCGGCGCCGTATTGTCAGCAGGCTTTCTGGTGAAGCAACGCGGTGGCAGACCGGAAGACATTCTGGCGATGATTTTCGGCGTGTGCTTCTTCGGCGCGGCGGTGCAGATTGTATTGAGCCGCTTTATCAGCCAGTTGCGCCGCGTGATCACTCCCCTGGTGACCGGCATCGTAATTACGCTGATCGGCATCAGCCTGATCAAAGTAGGCATCACCGACCTCGGCGGCGGTTTCAATGCACCGGACTTCGGCGCCCCCGCCAACCTGGCGCTGGGCCTGTTCGTTGTATTGACGATCATCCTGCTCAACCGCTCGAACACGCCCTGGGTACGCTTGTCGGCCATCATCATCGGCCTGGCCCTGGGCAGCCTCGCGGCGTGGTTCAGCGGCAAACTGACTCCCCAGGCGTTGCCTGACCTGCCATTGGTCAGCCTGCCTACACCATTCCGCTTTGGTTTCAACTTCGACTGGAGCGCCTTCCTCCCGATTGCGCTGATTTATCTGATCAGCAGCATCGAAACCGTCGGCGATCTCACCGCCAATTGCATGATTGCCCGCCAGCCCATCAGCGGCCCTTCTTATATAAGCCGGCTCAAGGGCGGCGTGCTCGGCGATGGGGTGAGCTGCATGATCGCCGCCACCTTCAGCGCCTTCCCCAACACCACGTTTGCGCAGAACAATGGCGTGATCCAGCTCACCGGCGTGGCCAGCCGTTACGTCGGTTTGTACATCGGCGTGTTGCTGTTCTGTCTGGGCCTGTTTCCATTGATCGGCGCCGTGCTGCAGCAAATCCCCAAGCCGGTGCTGGGCGGCGCCACCCTGGTGATGTTCGGCAGCGTGGCGGCGGCCGGCGTGCGCATCCTTGCCCAGGCACCGCTGGACCGACGCAGCATGCTGATCATCGCCACCTCATTCGGCGTTGGCCTGGGTATCGCCGCGCAACCTAACCTGCTGCACCTGATGCCGACACTGGTGCAGAACCTGTTCGACTCCGCCATCACCAGCGGCGGTATCACCGCCATCCTGCTGTGCCTGTTACTGCCGGAGGCCAAGGCAAGTACCGCCGCCGCAAACCACACCCCGGAACGCGACAGCCTGGAACCGCTTTGACGGTTTTATTGCATCAGGACTTGTCTGAGGCTTGAGGGTGGGTTATCTGTGCACACGTCGTCTCTATCGATCAGCACGGAAACCTCCATGAGCCTCGAAGTTCCTGCCCACAGCAACCACGCCGGTAAACCCGCCAGCCGCATTCGGCAAAAGAACGAACAAGCGATTCTCCAGGCTGCTGAAGATGAATTCGCGCGTCATGGCTACAAAGGCACCAGCATGAACACCATCGCTGCCAGCGCCGGGCTGCCCAAGGCCAACTTGCATTACTACTTCACCAACAAGCTGGGCCTGTACATCGCAGTGCTGAGCAATATCCTCGAACTGTGGGACAGCACCTTCAACGCGCTGACCGCCGAGGACGACCCGGCCGTGGCGCTCGCTCGCTACATCCGCACCAAGATGGAATTCTCGCGCCGCCAACCCCAGGCTTCGCGGATCTTCGCCATGGAGATCATCAGCGGTGGCGAATGCCTCACTGAATATTTCGGCCAGGACTATCGGGCCTGGTTCAGTGGCCGTGCCGCAGTGTTCCAGGCGTGGATCGACGCCGGCAAAATGGACCCCGTCGACCCTGTGCACCTGATCTTCCTGCTGTGGGGCAGCACCCAGCACTACGCTGACTTCGCCACCCAGATCTGCCGTGTTACCGGTCGCACCAAGCTGACCAAGCAGGACATGGAAGATGCTGGCACCAACCTGATCCATATCATTCTCAAAGGCTGCGGCATCAAGCCAGCCCTATAAACGAAGCGATTTATGTCTTTTACGCTCACCGGCTTTTGCGAGTTTCGTGAAGAAATACGCAAAAGTCGCTTTATCACCTTGGCGGCGCCGATTACCAGCCCGCAGGACGCCCAGGCGTTTTTCGAGCAACACAGCGACCTCAACGCCACGCACAACTGCTGGGCCTGGAAGCTGGGCGATCAATACCGCAGCAGCGATGACGGCGAACCCGGAGGCACCGCCGGGCGCCCGATTCTTGCAGCCATCGAGGCCCAGGGCTTTGATCAGGTGGCCGTCTTGGTGATCCGCTGGTACGGCGGCATTCAACTGGGCACGGGTGGATTGGCCCGCGCCTATGGCGGCGGGGCCAATAAATGCCTGCAAAATGCCGAGCGCATCGAGCTGATCAGCCGCGTCCCCCTGCGTTGCGCCTGTGGCTTCTCCGAACTGAACCTGGTGAAGCTGCGTGTCGCTGAACTCGGCGGGCTTGTGGTGGAAGAAACCTTTACCGCCAACGGCGTAGAACTGCAACTCGCCCTGGGGGAGGCGCACATTGACACCCTGCAAACCCAGCTCGCCGACCTGAGCCGTGGGCGCATCCTGCTCGAACGCTGAAACTGCTACTGTTATGCGCTGAACTCCCTGAACCGCGATTTCAAAGGAAGCCTTTCATGTCTACGCCAAAAACCGCACTGATCATCGGCGCCTCGCGCGGGCTGGGCCTTGGCCTGGTCAAGCAACTGCTCCAGGACGGCTGGGACGTGACCGCCACCGTGCGCGATCCGAACAAGGCCGATGCGTTGAAAGCCGTGGGGCCGGTGCAGATCGAGAAGTTGGACATGGACGATCAGCAAGCCGTGATCGCCCTGGCCCAACGCCTGAAAGATCGCACCTTTGACCTGCTGTTCGTCAACGCCGGCGTCAAAGGCCCGGCCAATCAGGAGCCCGGCCACGCGACCCTGGCGGAAGTCGGCCAGTTGTTCTTCACCAACGCCGTGGCGCCGATCAACCTGGCCCAGCGTTTTGTCGGGCAGATCCGCAAAGACACCGGCGTGCTGGCCTTCATGAGTTCAGTACTGGGCAGCGTGACCATTCCCGACGGCTCGGACCTGGCGCTGTACAAAGCCAGCAAGGCCGCCCTCAATTCGATGACCAACAGCTTTATCACGCAACTGGGCGAGCCCAAACCGACGGTGCTGTCGCTGCATCCAGGCTGGGTGAAGACCGACATGGGCGGCGAAAACGCCCACATCGACGTCGAGACCAGCGTGCGCGGCCTGGTGGACCAGGTAAATGCCTACACCGGCAAAGGCGGCCATCACTTCGTCGACTACAAAGGCGACACCATCGCCTGGTAAGTGGCAAAGGGTCGTTATCGACCAATTGCCGTCGATAACGATCCACGCGTAAACTGCCCATCTCGCCCTCCCCGGCGACCCTGGATCAGCAGACAGGGCAACACTGAGCTGGCAAACCTGAACCCATCATTCAGAGGAGCCGGCCAATGCCTGCGACCCGTATCTGGTTAAAAAACCCCCTCGCGATTTTCACCGCCAATGGCCTCGATGCCCGTGGCGGCCTGGTGCTGCAAGACGGTGTCATCACCGAAGTGCTGGCCCAAGGGCAAGCGCCTGCGCAGCCTTGCGCGCAGGTGTTCGATGCCCGCGAGCATGTGGTGCTGCCTGGGCTGATCAACACCCACCACCACTTCTATCAAACCCTGACCCGTGCCTGGGGCCCGGTGGTCAACCAGCCGCTGTTTCCCTGGCTGAAAACCCTGTACCCGGTATGGGCGCGACTCACCCCGGAAAAACTCGCCCTGGCCAGCAAAGTCGCCCTGGCCGAATTGCTGCTCTCGGGCTGCACCACGGCGGCCGACCACCACTACCTGTTCCCCGATGGTTTGGAAAACGCCATTGATGTGCAGGTAGACAGCGTGCGTGAACTGGGGATGCGCGCCATGCTCACCCGCGGTTCCATGAGCCTGGGCGAAGCCGATGGCGGCCTGCCGCCGCAGCAAACGGTGCAGCAAGGCCAGGTGATTCTCGAAGACAGCCAGCGCCTGATCCGCGAATATCACCAGCGCGGTGACGGTGCGCAGATCCAGATCGCCCTGGCGCCGTGCTCGCCGTTTTCCGTCACCCCCGAAATCATGCAAGCCAGCGCCGAGCTGGCCAACCAGTTGGACGTGCGCCTACACACCCACCTGGCGGAAACCCTTGATGAGGAAGATTTCTGCCTGCAACGCTTCGGGCTGCGTACCGTGGATTACCTCGACAGCGTCGGCTGGCTTGGCCCGCGCACTTGGCTGGCCCACGGCATTCACTTCAACCCGGACGAAATCGAGCGCCTGGGCGCAGCCGGCACTGGCATCTGCCATTGTCCAAGCTCGAATATGCGCCTGGCCTCCGGCATCTGCCCGACCCTGGACCTGCTCGCCGCCGGCGCCCCCATCGGCTTGGGCGTGGACGGCTCGGCCTCCAACGACGCTTCGAACATGATCCTTGAAGCCCGCCAGGCCCTGTACATCCAGCGCCTGCGCTATGGCGCGGAAAAGATCACCCCCGAAGGTGTATTGGGCTGGGCCACCAAGGGCTCGGCGCAGTTGCTGGGGCGCACGGATATTGGCGAGTTGGCAGTAGGCAAACAGGCGGACCTGGCACTGTTCAAGCTTGATGAGCTGCGCTTCTCCGGCAGCCATGACCCCATTTCCGCGCTGCTGTTGTGCGGTGCGGACCGGGCAGACCGGGTGATGATCGCAGGTCAATGGCGGGTGATCGACGGCCAAGTCGAAGGGCTGGATCTGAAAGGCTTGATCGCGGATCACAGCCAGGCAGCGCGCCAGTTGATCGCAGGCACCTAAGCCAGGTACCAATCCAAATGTGGAGCGGGCTTGCTCGCGAATGCGCTGTGTCAGTCAGTACATCTGTGACTGAACCACCGCATTCGCGAGCAAGCCCGCTCCCACATTGGGTCTGCGGCGCCGTTCAAATCGGGTTATAGCCCCAACAGCGACAGCATGATAAAGGTCGCAAACAATACAAAATGCGTCATCCCTTCTATCGCATTGGTTTCACCATCGTTGAGGTTGATCGCGCTGACGATCAGGGTGATAAACACCATCACCGTTTGCACCGGCGTCATCGCCATCTGGAACGGCTGCCCGGTGTAGAGCGCCATGGCTTCCATCACCGGCACCGTCAGGATCACCGTAGACAACGAAGCCCCCAGCGCGATGTTGACCACCGATTGCATGCGGTTGGCCAACGCGGCGCGCAGTGCCGTGAGGATCTCCGGCGCGGCCGAGATAGCCGCCACCACAATCGCGGTAATCACCGGCGGTGCGCCGGTCCCTTCCAGGCCCAGGTCGAGGGTCTTTGACATCACCTCGGCCAGCGCCCCAATCACGATCACCCCAAACACCAGGGTCGCAATGGAAAACGTCAGGCTGACAGACGGCGCGTGCTCGTCTTCCGGCTGTTTCTTACGGCGTTTTTCCGGATAGCTGTAGCTGAAGAAATAACTGTGCGGCCCCACCTGCATGCGCAGGAACAAGGTGTAAAGCACCACCATCGCGCCAATGGTGAAGGCCGAGTAAATTTTCCAGTCCGCTTCGGGGATAAATTCCGGCACCACCATCGACACACCCATGGCAGTAAGAATCATCACACTGTAGGTGCGCGCCGAGTCATCGTTGTAGGACTGTTCGCCATGCTTGATGCCGCCCATCAGCGCGGCCAGGCCGAGGATGCCGTTGATATCGAGCATCACCGCTGAGTAAATGGTGTCGCGCACCAGCGTCGGCGATGGCTCGTTGCTCATCATGATCGCCAGGATCACCACCTCCACCAATACCGCGGCGAGGGTCAGGATCATGGTGCCGTAGGGGTCACCGACTTTTTCCGCCAACTGCTCGGCGTGATGAGCCACGCGCATCGATGCCATCACGATAAACGCGATCAGCGCGAAGCCGGCCAGCAGCGCGACCAGTTGGCCGCTGTGGAGCATCCAGTGTTCCAGCGGGTAGGCGGCGATGGCGGCAATCAGCGCCAGCAGCATGAATTTTTCTTGCTTGAGGGATGTGAGCATTCCGGGCCTTTTCATACAGCGAATCAGTCATTGATGGGGTACAGACTGCGCCGAGCCACTAACGTTTCGTTACACCTTAGTTCAGGCCGCCCTTGCGTGAGTGACAGAAATACTCTCCTGCTGGTCAGGTTTTGCCGATTATTTCAGCCATGGCCTGTAGAATGCCGCCATTGCACCTGATGAGAATTTAAAAATGTACGATTGGCTCAACGCCCTGCCCAAGGCTGAATTGCACCTGCACCTGGAAGGCTCGCTGGAGCCTGAGCTGCTGTTCGCCCTGGCCGAGCGCAACAAGATTGCGCTGCCATGGAACGACGTCGAAACCCTGCGCAAGGCCTACGCCTTCAACAACCTGCAAGAGTTTCTCGACCTGTATTACAAGGGCGCCGATGTGCTGCGCACGTCCCAGGATTTCTACGACCTGACCTGGGCCTACCTGCTGCGCTGCAAGGCCCAGAACGTGATTCACACTGAACCCTTCTTCGACCCGCAAACCCACACCGACCGTGGCGTGCCGTTCGAAGTGGTGCTCAACGGCATCGCCGCCGCACTCAAAGACGGCGAGCAGCAACTGGGCATCACCAGCGGTTTGATCCTCAGCTTCCTGCGCCACCTGAGCGAAGACGAAGCGCAGAAAACCCTCGACCAGGCGCTGCCATTCCGTGACGCGTTCGTGGCCGTGGGCCTGGACAGCTCGGAAATGGGCCACCCACCGAGCAAGTTCCAGCGCGTGTTCGACCGTGCCCGTCACGAAGGCTTCCTGACCGTGGCCCACGCCGGTGAAGAAGGCCCGCCCGAGTACATCTGGGAAGCCCTCGACCTGTTGAAAATCCAGCGCATCGACCACGGCGTGCGAGCCATTGAAGATGAACGCCTGATGCAGCGCATCATCGACGAGCAGATCCCGTTGACCGTGTGCCCGCTGTCCAACACCAAGCTCTGCGTGTTCGACGACATGGCCCAGCACAACATCCTCGACATGCTCGAACGTGGCGTAAAGGTCACCGTGAACTCGGATGACCCGGCGTACTTCGGCGGTTACGTCACTGAGAACTTCCATGCGCTGCACACCAGCCTGGGCATGTCTCAGGACCAGGCCAAACGCCTGGCGCAGAACAGCCTGGATGCGCGGCTCGTGAAGCCATAACTGAATAGACCTGGACTCAACCTGTGGGAGCTGGCTTGCCTGCGATAGCGGTGTATCAGCCAGCCTCTTATTGCCTGACCTACCGCTATCGCGGGCAAGCCCGGCTCCCACATGGCCCCATCAGCTTTAAGCCTGGGTGAGTTCTTCCAGGGTCTTGCCCTTGGTCTCCATCCCGAACAACCACACCACCAGCGCCGCCACCGCAAAGCACAGCGCACCCAAGGCAAATACCCCGCCCTGCCCGGTTATCGGGAATACCAGTCCGGTTACCAACGGCCCCAGCAACGAGCCAACCCGCCCAATCGCCGACGCAAACCCCGAGCCGGTCGCACGTGCCGAGGTGGGATACAACTCCGGCGTGTAGGTGTACAGCACCGCCCACATGCCAAACAGGAAGAACTGCATCAACAACCCCGAGGTGATCAGCAGGCTTACGTTGCCGCCAAACACTGCGCTTTGCCCATACACAAACGCCATCACCCCACCGCCCAGCAAGGTCACCACGCACACGGGCTTGCGCCCCCAGCGCTCGACCAACCACGCGGCCATCAAAAAGCCTGGGATTCCGCCCAGAGAAATGATCACCGTGTAATACACCGACTGAGTCACAGCAAAACCCGATTGCTGTAACAACGCACTCAACCACGACGTCAGCCCGTAGAACCCAAGCAGGGCGAAGAACCACACACTCCAGATCATCATCGTGCGTTGGCGGTACTGCGCCGACCACAGCTGCTGGAACGCGGAGAAAAACGTCCCCGGCGCACTCTCGATCCGTGGCAGGGCAATCGGCTCCGGCAAGTCGGCGCGGCCCAGGGAATCGCGCACCTTCTGCTCGATGCCAAGCAAGACCTTGTCCGCCGCCTCATGGCGCCCAGCCTGTTCCAGCCAACGCGGCGACTCCGGAATAAAGAAACGGATGGCCAGCACAAACACCGCCGGTATCGCCAACACCAGAAAGATGTCGCGCCAGCCAATCACCGGCAACAAGAAGTAAGACAACACGCCCGCGGCCACAAAACCCAACGGCCAGAAGCCATCCATCAAGGCGATGTAACGGCCGCGTCGCTTGGCGGGGATCAGCTCCGACAGCATCGACTGGGCAATGGGAAACTCCATGCCCATGCCAATGCCCAGCAGGATCCGGAACAACGTCAGCGTCTCCACCGTCTGCGCCATGGAACACAGGTAGCTCGCCAGGCCCCAGAGTACGATGCTCCACTGGAACACCGGCTTGCGCCCGAAGCGATCAGCAAGCATCCCGGACAGCGAAGCGCCCACCACCATGCCGAAAAAACTCGAACTGGCCAGCAACCCGGCCTGGGCCGTGCTCAGGCCAAACTCGGCTTTGATCGAGCCCAGCAGGAAGGTCATCATCGCCAGGTCCATGGAGTCGAAGAAAAACGCCAGGGCGATGATGATGAAAATGACTCGGTGGTAACCGCTGATGGGCAACCGTTCCAAGCGTTCCGCCGCGCTATAACCCTGCCTACCCATGCCGCACCCCTCGTATGAAAAAATCCCCTTGGCGAGTGTGCGGCATCGTTTACGCCGGCTATTGCTGAATGCGACCTGACGACAGCTGAGAGCGACGCCAGCACCTGTAGGAGCGAGCTTGCTCGCGAAGAACGTTAACGATAACGCGGGGCATCTGGATAAAACGCGGCGCCCTCAAGTTTTTCACGAGCAAGCTCGCTCCTACAGCTTGGCAACGCGAGCTATGTGCTCAAGCCCCCCGTCATTGACCGACAGGGCCCGTGACTCGTTGATCACGCTGATCCAGTTCGCCTGCAAAAACAGCTGCATCAAGCCCGCCCCCAGCGCACCGCCCAGATGGGGTTGTTGCTGGCTCCAGTCGAAACAGTCGCAGGCCAGCGGCGATGCCAATGCCTGGGTAAAAATGCCCAGTTCCGCCAACGCTTGCACGCCCCTGGGCGTCACCTCGGTACGCTGCTCATGGCGCTCGATCCATCCGGCCTCAAGCATCCGTTGATACAGCTGCGCCGCCAGTTCACCGCCGAGGTGGCCGTGGCACCAGCGGGCGCGGCGCAGCAACGGCGGCGCTCGCAGCGCCGGTGGCAAAACATCCGGGGTGCTGCGGGCCGCGCTGGCCATGGTGGTGCTGGCCAATGCATCAATGGCGGTGCTGACATCAGCGGCCGCTAGCCTAAACAGGCGCTGGCCTCGCCGTGCCTCGATCCGCAACAGGCCGCTGCCGGTCAGCCGCGCCAAGTGTGCATTGGCTGACGCCGGCGACAAACCGGCCAGCGCTGCCAGCTCGTCTGAAGATTTCGCCGAACCGTCCATCAAGGCCCAGAGCATGGCCGTGCGTTTAGGCTCGGCGAGCAAGCTGGCGATCTGGCTGATGCAAGGTGCTGCTCCCATGTATTCACTCCCTGTTAAACCATTTTTTCTGCTGCGGTTGACGCCCAAGTATAGGTGCGCGGGCAGTAGGTTCCGCGGCGTCTGACAGTGCAGATCAGGACAGGATACGAGTGAAACTTCCGAGCGTGGCGCAGGCTATTGACGGGAAACCATGCGTCCCGGTCGCTGCGCCGTCAATGTCGCACAGCGGGACACGAGCATGTCCCGCAGCAGATTGATGGGTTTACTCAATTGCGCACGGTGGGCGCACAGCAGGTTGAGCGGGGTGCGCTCGCCCTGCAGTTCCGGCAGGATCAAACGCAAGCGCCCGGCCAGCACATCGGTGCTCACATCCAGCCAAGACTTGTAGGCGATGCCCATGCCCGCCACCGCCCAGCGGCGCACCACATCAGCGTCATCGCTGAAGCGATCGCCGCTGACCGTCAGGCTTACGTGGCGCTTGCCATCGTAAAAACCCCAGTGGTCGTGGACGCGGCTGCCGAGCATGTACAGCAGGCAATTGTGCTGGGCCAATTGTTCCAGATGCCGCGGCTCGCCATGCCGGGCGAGGTAACTGGGGGCGGCGCAGAGTACGCGAATATTGTCCGCAGCAATGGGCAGCGCAATCAGGCTGGAGTCTTCGGGTTCGCCGTAGCGCAGGGCAATGTCCACGGGCTGGCGGAACAGGTCGGCGATGCGATCACCAAGCAACAGGCGCACGTTCAGTTGCGGATGCTCCTGCTGGAACGCATCCAGCCACGGCAACAGTTGGTTGCGACCAAAATCCGAGGGTGCGGACAATTGCAGCACACCACTGACGTGATCCTGGCCACTGGCCAATAGGCGCCGCCCTTCATCCAGCGCACTCAGTGACGCCCGTGCGTACTCCAGAAAGCCCTCACCTTCGGCCGTCAGCCGAAGGCTGCGGGTAGAGCGCGCCAGCAAGCGCGTGCCCAGTTGCTGTTCGATACGCTTGAGTGCAGCACTGGCCACCGCCGGTGACAGGTCCATGACCCGCGCCGCGGCCGACAGGCTGCCTAAGTCCGCTGCCCGCACAAACAACTGCAAATCATCAAAACGCAGCATGCATACCCGCTCATTATCAATATTTGGTTGAAACAGCCTGCTGTTTTAGCCGCTTTTATCAGCGTGGGAAATAGCCAATCATCTGCCCATCCCGTTACCCCGTGCCAGGAGTCGACTATGTCCACCGCTTTTAATGTCATCGCCACGCTGATCGCCAAACCCGGCCAGCACGCCACCCTGGAAACCCTGCTGCGCGGCCTGCTGGAACCGACCCGCCTGGAAGCCGGTTGCGAGCAGTACGACCTGCACCAGGACCTGCAACACCCCGAGACCTTCTACATGCTCGAGCGCTGGAGCGACGACGCTGCGCTGGCCGACCACGACCAGAGCGCGCATATCCAGAGCTTTCGCGCCAAGGCCGCCGATGTGATCGAACACTTCGAACTCAAACGCCTGAAATTTCTCGCCTGATCCCGCCTTTTTTGTAGGAGCGAGCGTGCTCGCGAAAACCCAACGACGAGGCGCGAAACCAGAAACACCACGTCATCGTTGACGATCTTCGCGAGCAAGCTCGCTCCTACCTTGACCGTATTCACTTGGAGTCATCATGAAAGCCATTGCCTACTACGCCTCACTGCCAATCAACGATCCAGAATCCCTGCAAGACATCGAATTACCAGCCCCCGTTGCCGGCCCCCGTGACCTGTTGGTGGAAGTCAAAGCCATCTCGGTCAACCCGGTGGACACCAAGGTGCGCCAGAACGTCGCCCCGGAAAATGGCGCCGCCAAGGTGCTGGGTTGGGACGTGGCGGGTGTGGTCAAGGCGGTCGGCAGTGACGTGACGTTATTCAAAGTCGGCGACAAGGTGTACTACGCCGGTTCCCTGGTACGCCCAGGCGGCAACAGCGAACTGCACACCGTGGATGAACGCATCGTCGGCCATATGCCCCGAAGCCTGGGGTTTGCCGAAGCGGCCGCATTGCCGCTGACCGCTATCACTGCGTGGGAGCTGTTGTTCGAACGCTTGCAGGTCGCTGAAGGCAAAGACGATCAAGGCCAGAGCCTGCTGATCGTCGGCGCTGCCGGTGGCGTGGGGTCGATCCTGACTCAACTGGCCAACCAGCTCACGGCGCTGAAGGTCATCGGCACTGCCTCTCGCCCCGAAACCCAGGCATGGGCCAAGGCTCTTGGAGCGCACATGGTGATCGACCACAGCCAGCCGCTGAGCGAAGTGTTGAAACAGGCCGGGCACGGGCAAGTCACCCACGTTGCCAGCCTGACCCAGACCGAGCATCACTTGGACCAACTGGTCGAAGCGCTGCAACCCCAAGGCAAGCTGGCGTTGATCGACGATCCCAAGGCCCTGGATGTGAGCAAGCTCAAGCGCAAGAGCCTGTCGCTGCACTGGGAGTTCATGTACACCCGTTCGATGTTCGAGACGCCAGACATGATCGAGCAGCACAACCTGCTCAACCGCGTGGCCGAACTGATCGACGCCGGCACCCTGAAAACCACGGTGGGCGAGCACTTCGGCGTGATCAATGCGGCGAACCTGCGCCGCGCCCACGCCCTGCTGGAAAGCGGCAAGGCCAAGGGCAAGATCGTGCTGGAGGGGTTCTGAAAAAACGGCTGTCAGTGTCGTCCGTTATCCACGTAGGTAATGGACGACACCATTAGTCCGAGAGTTGATCCTTGTCATATTTATGAGCCCGTTCAGGTTTATATTGGCCGCCTTTGCCACGATTCTTTTACGTGAGGAAGTCAGCAATGAAAATCCTGATAAAAGCGTTAGCAAAATCCCCCGGCAGCCAATGGCAAGTTCGTCTCGACGGCGAGGCCATCACCTTTCGCAGTGAAGCCGAGGCCCGGGCCTTCGCCGACACGCTGCAGGCCCGGATCCAGGCTCCCCACCGCTTCCCCCTCAACCAGCAACGTTCCGCTGGCTGAACCGAACGTCAGACCTGCGCCTGTACGGCCCTTGCCCGTTGCAGGCGCTGGGTCGCCATGGCAATGGTCACCGCCAGCACCCCGCAGAGGCAGATGACCATGGCCATCGGCATCGCCGTGCCGTCGTGCAACACACCGACCAACGACGCCGCGCCTGCCGCCACACCAAACTGAATGCAACCGAGCAACGCCGACGCGCTGCCGGCCCGAGCCCCCTGCCCGCTCATGGCACAGGCCGAGGTATTCGGCAAAATGCAGCCCAGGCTGGCGATGCAGATAAACAGCGGCACCAGCAACGGCCATAGCGCCTCGGTGCGCAACGCGGCAATTCCCAACAGCGTCAACGCCGCCGCCACGTACACCCACACGGTGCGCGACAGCAAAAACGCGGGGCCGCGCTTGGCGAGCAATCTTGCGTTCAGTTGCGCCACCAGGATAAAGCCCGCGGCGTTGGAGCCGAACAACCAGCCGTAATGCTCGGCCGGCACGCCATAGAGCTTGATAAATACGAAGGGGGAGCCGGCGATGTAGGCAAACATCCCGGCAATCGAGATGCCGCCGGTCAAGGCATAGCCCAGGTACACCCGGTCTGACAGTAGCGAGCCGTAGCGGCGCAACGAGCCCGACAACGGCTGACGCGGCTGATCGGCCGGGAAGGTTTCCGGCAACCCGACCGCCACGGCGATGGCCGCCATCACGCTGAACAACGACAACGCCAGGAAAATCGACTGCCAGCCCCACACGCCGACCATCAGGCCACCGGCCAATGGCGCCAGGATCGGGGCCAGGCCGGTCACCAGCATCAGTTGCGAATACACCTTGGCCGAGCCCACGGCATCGCATTTGTCGCTGACCACCGCCCGGGAAATCACCATGCCCGCACATCCGCCAAGGGCCTGCACGAAGCGTGCGCCAATCAACCATTCCAGGGACGGCGCATACGCACAGGCGAAGGACGCGAGGGTAAACAGGGTGACGCCGCTGAGCAGCGGCACACGCCGGCCAAAGCGGTCGGCCAGCGGCCCGTAGATCAATTGGCCAATAGCCAGGCCCGCGAAATACACCGCCAGGGTCAGCTGGATATGTTTTTCATCAGTGGCGAAGGCCGTGGCCATTGCCGGAAAGCCCGGCAGGTAAAAGTCGATCGCCAACGGCGCGAAGGCGCTCAAGGCGCCCAGAATCAGGATTATGCGAAGGTTCATCAGACACCCAAGTGAGTCGGCAGCTCAACAGTCTAGCCGCGCTTGGGTGCCATGAACATTACGTTAGGTGGCTAACGATCAGAAAAATCACGCCAGCTTGGCGCTGTAGCCTTCTTCGGTTATCAGGCCGATCACGTCATCTGCAGATAAGCGGCTTTCCACACCCACTTCTTTCGCTGCCAAATCCACCTTTACACTCGCCGCCGGATCCTTGCTCTGTACCGCCTGGGTCACCGCTTTAACGCAGTGGCCGCAGGTCATTCCTTCAACGCTGAATATTTGCATGACATGACTCCTTTGATGAGGTTGAGCCCAGTGTCGAGCTTGCCATGATGGCAAGGTCAAGTTCTCAGTATTTCTGCCGGGCTGGTATTCGGCGGCGACGTCGGCCAAGCTTCAACCTTCCTAGCTGTGAACCACGGAGCATTCGCCATGCGCTGGTTGTTTTTTGCCCTTGCCGGCCTGATGAGCTTGCCTGCCGCTGCGCCCCAGGCCCTCGCTGCTGAAGATTATGCGGTGCTGATTATTTCCCGCGAACGCCTGGAAGTGCCGACCCACTGCGAGATCGGCCTGTATATCCAGGACCAACTGGCCGGGCGTCTGTTCCAGGAACAGGCCACCGCCTTCAACCTTCCCCCTGGCGATGTGTCGTTGCGCCTGAAAGTGTTGCCGAGCCAGGCCCCCGGCTGTCTGCCAGGCATGCTCGCGCCACCCGCGCAGAACATCACCTTGAAAGCCGGTGACGTACGCAAATTACGCATTGCCCAGGGCCCGGACGGCATGTACCTCAAAGCCGCGGCATTGGAATACTGAAGGGGCTTGACCTTCCCCACAGGTTAAGGTTGATCCTAGTGGCAACTTCTTCTGGAGGACTGCCCCATGAATGGATCCACCACCTTTGACCTGCCCATCGGCGGCATGACCTGTGCCAGCTGTGCCGGGCGGGTCGAACGCGCGCTGGGCAAGGTGCCGGGCGTGCAACGTGTCAGCGTCAACCTGGCCAATGAACGCGCGCACATCGAAGTACAGGGCCAGATGGACCCCAGCGTGCTGATCGCCGCTGTTGACAAAGCCGGCTACACCGCCACCCTGCCCCAAAGCGAAACCGCCACCGACGCCGATCAAGCCCGACGCCTGCGCCGCGAGCGCTGGTCGCTGGTCGCGGGCATTTTGCTGGCGTTGCCCTTGGTGCTGCCGATGCTGGTAGAACCCTTCGGCCTGCACTGGATGCTCCCCGCCTGGATACAGTTTGCCCTGGCCACACCGGTGCAATTCATCCTGGGCGCGCGCTTTTATGTCGCCGCGTGGAAAGCCGTGCGCGCCGGCGCCGGCAATATGGACCTGCTGGTGGCGATCGGCACCAGTGCCGGCTACGGCTTGAGTATCTATGAATGGCTCACCGCCGCCCCAGGCGTGACGCCGCACCTGTACTTCGAAGCCTCGGCGGTGGTAATCGCCTTGGTACTGCTGGGCAAATACCTGGAAAGCCGCGCCAAGCGCCAGACCGCCAGCGCCATCCGCGCCCTTGAAGCCTTGCGGCCGGAACGGGCGATCCGCGTGCAGGACGGCCGCGAAGAAGACGTCGCCATCAGTGCGTTGAAGCACGATGACCTGGTGCTGGTCAAACCCGGCGAACGCTTCCCGGTGGACGGTGAAGTGGTGGAAGGCCAGAGCCATGCCGATGAGGCGCTGATCAGTGGCGAAAGCCTGCCGGTGCCCAAACAACCCGGCGATGCGGTCACCGGTGGCGCCATCAACGGTGAAGGCCGTTTGCTGGTGCGCACCCTGGCCCTGGGCGCAGAAAGTGTGCTGGCGCGCATCATCCGCCTGGTCGAAGACGCCCAGGCCGCCAAGGCACCGATTCAGAAACTGGTGGATAAAGTCAGCCAGGTGTTCGTGCCGGCCGTGCTGGTATTGGCGCTGATTACCGTCGTGGGCTGGTGGCTGTACGGCGCCTCCCTGGAAACCGCCATCATCAATGCGGTCGCCGTATTGGTGATCGCCTGCCCTTGTGCCTTGGGCCTGGCCACGCCGACCGCGATCATGGCCGGCACCGGCGTCGCCGCGCGCCATGGCATTTTGATCAAGGACGCCGAAGCCCTGGAGCGTGCCCACGCCGTGAGCGCCGTGGTGTTCGACAAAACCGGCACCCTCACCTCAGGCGCGCCCAACATTGCGCATTTGGCGGCCGTGGATGGTGACGAAGCCCTATTGTTGCAACAGGCCGGCGCCTTGCAGCGCGGCAGTGAGCACCCACTGGCCAAGGCCGTGCTGGATGCTTGCCGCGAAAAAGGCTTGGACGTGGCCGATGTGAGCGCCAGCCAATCCCTCACCGGGCGCGGCATTGCCGGTACGCTCGACGGTCGGCCACTGGCGCTGGGCAATCGCCGCTTGCTGGAAGAAACCGGCCTGGACGCAGGCGACTTGGGCCCGCGTGCCAAGGAATGGGAAGCCGAAGGCCGCACCTTGTCCTGGCTGATCGAGCAAGGTGCGCAGCCGCGCGTGCTGGGGCTGTTTGCCTTTGGCGACACGCTCAAGCCCGGCGCGTTGCAAGCCGTGCAACAACTCAAGGCGCAGCACATCAGCAGCCACCTGATCACCGGCGATAACCACGGCAGTGCACGGGTGGTGGCCGAGGCCTTGGGCATCGACGATGTGCATGCCGAAGTACTGCCCGCCTATAAAGCCGCTGCCGTGGCCGAGCTGAAAAAAAACGGCGTGGTGGCCATGGTCGGCGACGGTATCAACGATGCACCAGCCCTGGCCGCTGCCGATATCGGCATCGCCATGGGCGGCGGCACCGACGTGGCCATGCACGCCGCCGGTATCACCTTGATGCGTGGCGACCCGCGCCTGGTGCCGGCCGCCCTGGAGATCAGCCGCAAGACCTACGCGAAAATTCGACAGAATCTGTTCTGGGCCTTTGTGTATAACTTGATCGGCATTCCCCTGGCCGCCTTCGGCCTGCTCAACCCGGTACTGGCTGGCGCCGCCATGGCCTTGTCCAGCGTCAGCGTGGTGAGTAACGCCCTGCTGTTGAAAACCTGGAAACCCAAGGACTTGGAGGATCAACGCCCATGAACATCGGCCAAGCCGCCCGCACCAGCGGGCTAAGCGCGAAGATGATTCGCTACTACGAATCCATTGGCCTGCTGAAAACCGCCCACCGCACCGACAGCGGCTACCGGGTGTACGGTCACGA
Source organism: Pseudomonas sp. FSL W5-0203 (assembly GCF_001896155.1). Classification (NCBI taxonomy): domain Bacteria; kingdom Pseudomonadati; phylum Pseudomonadota; class Gammaproteobacteria; order Pseudomonadales; family Pseudomonadaceae; genus Pseudomonas; species Pseudomonas sp. FSL W5-0203. The sequence goes on along the minus strand of NZ_MPOR01000053.1, from coordinate 9,447 downwards.
CGACCTGCACACCCTGACGTTCATCAAGCGCTCGCGGGACCTGGGGTTTTCACTGGAAGAAGTCGGCAAGTTGCTGACCCTGTGGGAAGACCGCCAGCGGGCCAGCGCCGACGTAAAAGCCCTGGCGCGCCAGCACATCGACGAGCTGAACCACAAGATTCGTGAGCTGGGGCAACTACGCGATACCTTGCAGGACCTGATGGAGCACTGCCAAGGCGATCACCGGCCCGATTGCCCGATCCTCAAGGAGTTGGCCGCGGGCAACTGCTGCGCCTGACAGACCGTACGCAATGATCGCTCCCACGCTCCGCGTGGGAATGCCGCTTTCGACGCTCCGCGTCACGCTTTGGGACGCAGAGCGTCCAGGGATGCATTCCCACGCAGAGCGTGGGAACGATCAATGTGGGAGCTGGCTTGCCTGCGATAGCATCACCTCGGTGTCACTGATACCCCAAGGTGCCTGCATCGCAGGCAAGCCAGCTCCCACATTGTGAGTTACTGCATCCAAGGCGGCGGCGGTGGCTCGTCCGGCACTTTGCTCGGTGGCGCGTCATCCGCCGCGCGAATCGCCTGGCGACGCTCTTCATCCAGCCGTGCCGCTTCGATTTCACGGATCACACCGCCCACATCCGCCAGTTCTTCCGGTTCGTCGAACTCACCGGTCAATACACTGGCCGGGTGCAAGGTGCCGGCTTCGTACAGCGCCCACATTTCCTTGGCGTACTTGGTCTTCTTCAACTCCGGGGCAAAACGCCCGAAGTAGGAAGCCATGTTGCCGACGTCGCGCTCCAGCATGCTGAAGGCGTGGTTGTTGCCCGCCGCATCCACCGCCTGGGGCAGGTCGATGATTACCGGGCCCGTAGGCGTGAGCAGTACGTTGAACTCGGACAGGTCACCGTGCACCAGGCCGGTGCACAGCATCAGCACGATCTGGGAGATCAGGAAGGCGTGGTATTCGCGCGCCTGGTCCGGCTCCAGCACTACGTCATTCAGACGCGGCGCCGCATCGCCGTATTCGTCGGCCACCAGTTCCATCAACAGCACGCCTTCGAGAAAGTCGAACGGCTGGGGCACACGAACGCCCGCACCGGCCAGGCGAAACAGCGCCGCCACTTCCGCGTTCTGCCAGGCATCTTCGGTTTCTTTCTTGCCGAACTTGGAGCCCTTGGCCATGGCTCGTGCCTGGCGGCTGTTACGGACCTTACGGCCTTCCTGGTATTCGGATGCCTGACGAAAACTTCGTTTATTCGCCTCCTTGTAAACCTTGGCGCAACGCAATTCATTGCCGCAGCGCACCACATAAACAGCTGCTTCTTTACCACTCATCAGAGGGCGCAGCACTTCGTCGACCAGACCGTCTTCGATCAGGGGTTCAATGCGTTTAGGAGTCTTCATCAGCTTTTATTGTGGGTCCTGTATTACCAAACACGCGTGTGGAACTCGTTATACGGCAATCGGCTCGCCGGGGGGAGAGGCTACTGACCTCTGACCCCTTGAGAATGCATTCAATGGGCCAATTTTATCGGCAATCAGCGTTCGATAATCGCCGTCACGCCTTGGCCACCGGCGGCACAGATGGAAATCAGCCCACGGCCCTTGCCCGCCGCATCCAACAATTTAGCCAAGTTGGCGACGATCCGCCCACCGGTGGCGGCAAACGGATGGCCCGCCGCCAGGGAACTGCCCTTGACGTTGAGCCGGCTGCGGTCGATCGACCCCAGCGGTGCGTCCAGGCCCAGGCGGGTCTTGCAATAGTCGGCGTCTTCCCAGGCCTTGAGCGTGCACAGCACTTGGGCGGCGAAGGCTTCGTGGATCTCGTAGTAATCAAAGTCCTGCAAGGTCAGGCCGTTGCGCGCCAGCAAGCGTGGCACCGCATACACCGGCGCCATCAACAGGCCCTCGGCGCCGTGGACGAAATCCACCGCCGCTGCTTCGCCATCGCGCAGGTAAGCCAGGATCGGCAGGCCGCGCTCCTTGGCCCACGCCTCGCTGCCCAGCAGCACCAGAGAGGCACCATCGGTCAGCGGCGTGGAGTTACCGGCGGTGAGCGTGCCCTTTTCGCTGCGCTCGAAGGCCGGCTTGAGGCTGGCGAGTTTTTCCAGGGTCAGGTCGGGGCGCAGGTTGTTGTCGCGGGTGAGGCCGAGAAAGGGCGTGAGCAAATCGTTGTGCCAGCCTTCGGCGTAGGCCGCCGCCATCTTCTGGTGGCTCTCCAGCGCAAGCTGGTCCTGCTCGGCGCGGGGGATCTGCCAGGTCTGAGCCATCAGCTCGCAGTGCTGACCCATGGACAAACCGGTGCGCGGTTCGCCGTTGCGCGGCAGTTCCGGCTTGAGGTGATGAGGACGAAGTTGTAACAGGAGTTTTAATCTATCTCCCAGGGATTTGCTGCGGTTGGCTTGCAGCAGGATCTTGCGCAGCCCTTCATTCACACCAATCGGTGCATCCGAGGTGGTGTCCACTCCGCCGGCAATGCCGCATTCGATCTGGCCCAGGGCGATTTTATTGGCCACCAGCAGCGCCGCCTCCAGCCCCGTGCCACAGGCTTGCTGAATGTCGTACGCAGGGGTTTGCGGTGACAGGCGCGAGCCGAGCACGCATTCACGCGTCAGGTTGAAATCACGGGAATGCTTGAGCACCGCGCCGGCGGCCACCTCGCCCATGCGCAGGCCGTGCAGGTTGTAGCGCTCGATCAGGCCCTCCAGCGCGGCAGTCAGCATCGCCTGGTTACTCGCCGTGGCATAGGGGCCATTGGAACGGGCGAAAGGAATGCGGTTACCGCCAATGATCGCTACACGGCGCAATTGAGTCATGGAAAGCTCCCTTGTGGTGGTGGGTGGAATCATCAAGCCTAGCCTAGGCTCAATCGAACGACTGCCACCCCAGGGTGGTCAACCTTTGAACCCCAGCCTTCGGAGAGCGTTCCATGTCTGACCGTTATATCGACTTCGCCAACTCAAGCCTCGGCCATCGCCTGGTCGCCGCCATTGGCCTGCCGTCACCGGTACGCCTGGAACGCTGGCAAGCCGGACGCCTGCGCCCGGTCGAAGGCGCCCTGCTGCTGGGCGGTGGCGCATTGGCAACCCAGGTGCTGGCATTTGCCAACCGACTCACCGACGCCGTCTACAGCTACGGCGCCGAAGCCTCGACAGCGCCCGCGTGGATTCCAGGACACGGCCCCAAGCTCAAGGCGGTGGTGTTCGACGCCAGTGCTTTGCAACACACCGAGCAGCTCAAGCAACTGCGCGAATTCTTCCAACCGCTGCTGAAAAATCTCGACCACAGTGCACACCTGGTAATCCTTGGCCGAGCGCCGGAAAGCCTCAGCGACCCCTTCGCCGCTAGCGCCCAGCACGCCCTGGAAGGCTTCAGCCGCTCCCTGGCCAAGGAGCTGCGCAGCGGTGGCGTGCTGCAGTTGCTGTACGTGGGCGACGGCGCCGAAGACCAGTTGGAAGGCGCGCTGCGGTTTTTCCTCTCGCCCAAAAGCGCTTATATCTCCGGCCAGGTGATTCGCCTGGCGGCCTGCGATACCCCGGTGCAAGATTGGACGCGCCCGCTGGCCGGGCGCAAGGCATTGGTTACCGGCGCCGCTCGAGGCATCGGTGCCTCCATCGCCGAAACCCTGGCCCGCGACGGCGCCGAGGTCATTGTGCTCGATGTGCCCCAGGCCAAGGCCGACCTTGAAGCCCTGGCCGCACGCCTGAATGCGCGCACGGTGGTGCTGGATATCTGCGCTGAAGATGCCGCACGCCAACTGATCGAGCACCTGCCAGACGGGCTCGACATCCTGGTGCACAACGCCGGCATCACCCGCGACAAAACCCTGGCCAACATGACCCCGGAATACTGGGACGCAGTGCTGGCGGTCAACCTCAAGGCTGCGCAAGTGCTGACCAAGGCCCTGCTCGACAACGGCACCCTGCAAAACAACGCTCGGGTGGTGTTGCTGGCCTCCATCAGTGGCATCGCCGGCAATCGAGGGCAAACCAACTATGCCGCAAGCAAGGCCGGATTGATCGGCCTGGCTCAAGCCTGGGCGCCGCTGTTGAAGGAACGTGGGATCAGCATCAACGCCGTTGCGCCTGGGTTTATCGAAACCCAGATGACCGCGCATATCCCCTTCGCCCTGCGTGAGGCCGGGCGCCGCATGAGTTCCCTGGGTCAAGGTGGCTTGCCCCAGGATGTGGCCGAAGCCGTCGCCTGGCTGAGCCAGCCGGGCTCCGGTGCGGTCAGCGGCCAGACGCTGCGAGTGTGTGGGCAAAGTCTTCTGGGAGCGTAAGCATGCAATGGCAAACGTTGGACAGCACCCCGTCTCTACTGCCGCTGTATTGGCGCGCGGCGCTCAAGCGCAAGATCACCGGCAGCACATTGCCCGAACGTGGGTTGCGCTGCCGGATAAGTGTCAATCCCGGCGCGGTTGCGGCTTATCGCAAGGTATGCGGCTTTGCTGACAGCCCGATGCTGCCCGCGACTTATCCGCATATCCTCGCGTTCGGCCTGCAACTGCAATTGCTGACGGACAAGACTTTTCCATTTCCACTGCTGGGGTTGATCCACCTGCGCAATCGCATCCGTATTCATCGGCCTTTGGGTGGAGTCGGTGACGTGAGTGTCGGTGTCTACGCACGCAATCTCAGCCCCCATCCCAAGGGGGCCACCTTTGACATCGTCACCGTTATAGAGGATGCCCTTGGGCTCTTGTGGGAAGCCGAAAGCCAAATGTTATGCCGGGGCGTGAAGCTGGAAGGCGAAGCCCTGGAGCGCGGATTGCAAACCCCAGGCACGCTCACCGAATTGACGCGCTGGAAAGCGCCCACTGACATAGGCCGCCGCTACGCACGCGTGTCTGGCGACTACAACCCCATCCACCTTAGTGCGCCTACCGCCAAGCTGTTCGGTTTTCCCCAGGCCATCGCCCACGGGTTGTGGAACAAGGCCCGCACCCTCGCGGCGCTGGCAGAACACTTGCCGGCCGCCAATATTGAAATTGACGTCGAGTTCATGAAGCCGGTGCGCCTGCCCAGTGAAGTGATATTAATAAGTAGCGCGGCCGGTTCCAGCGGAGGGTTGGAACTCAAAGGCGCTGGGGATATTCAACACATGCGGGGCAAGTGGCAGCCGATTTCCTGAAACCCCCCTGATTAATTGTATATATACACCCTAAGTTATAGCGGACCTTGAGAGGTCCGCCGCTTTTTTACAAGCCTTTGATTTTAATCATCTAAACAATCCGAAACACCCTCCCATTACACCTTTGGTATTAGTTCCTAAGCCGACTAAGCCCGGGTGTATATAAATCGTTAATACCAAGTTGAGCATTGCGTGAAAGAGTGCCCTGGCCTGAGATAGCCACACGGACAAACCTATCGTTATCCAAAGAAATAACGAGGGTTTGAAACAACCAAGGTTGTACCAGGTGCAAGGAACTCAATCATGAAAACTCAAGTCGTGTTTTGGAAAGCAAGTACCGCGCTGGCCCTCGTTCTGGCAATGAGCCTGGGCGGCTGCAGCAGCGGTGGTGGCGGGCATAAATCCAGCGTGGCGGCGTCATCGCCGGATGCGGGTGCAGGCGCCGGAGGCGGCACAGGTGGAGGTACTGGTGGCGGTGATGGCGGTACAGGCGGTGGGACCGGTGGTGGCACAGGCGGCGGTGACGGCGGCACTGGCGGTGGAACCGGTGGTGGCACGGGCGGCGGTGACGGCGGCACTGGCGGTGGAACCGGTGGTGGCACGGGCGGTGGTGACGGCGGCACTGGCGGTGGTACTGGTGGCGGCACTGGCGGCGGCACCGGCGGCGGTACTGGCGGTGGTACTGGTGGCGGCACCGGCGGCGGCACTGGCGGTGGTACTGGTGGCGGCACCGGCGGCGGCACTGGCGGTGGTACTGGTGGCGGCACTGGTGGCGGCACTGGTGGCGGCACTGGTGGCGGCACTGGCGGCGGCACTGGTTCGACAACCACCCCACTGGTCACCGGCCAGATCGCCGGCACCCTTGGCACCACAGTCGGCAATGTCGGTACAGCGGTCGGTAACCTGGGTTCGACGTTGAATGGCGTACCCATCGTCGGCGCAACCGCTGGCGGCCTGGTCACCTCGGCAGGCACCGCTGTTAACAGCATCGGCACTGGCGTAACCGCCGGCTTGGGCTCACTGGGCACCAACACCAACTCCCTGGGCACCACGGTAGCAGGCGTAGGTAATGGGGTGGCCGATTTGGGCGGCGGCCTCTCGACCACCGGCCAATCACTGTCAACCACCCTCGGGGGAGTACCCGTCGTCGGCGGTGTGACAGGCGGAGTAGGCACTGCGGTAGGTGGCGTTGTGGATAAAGTCGGCACCACCGTCACCATGCTCGGCGATACCCTCAGCACGGCCAGCACCACGGGCCCACTGGGTTCATTGACCAATACCTTAGGCAGCAAAGTAGTGGTGCCTGTAGTGTCGCTGGTGGAAAACACCACCGGCAACCTGGGCAACGCAACCGGCCTGGGCGCTCCACTCAATGGCGTACTGGATAAAGTCGGTTCGGCTGTCACTGGCCTGGGTACTCAAGTCGCCAGCACTGGCGGCACGGGCAACCCGGTCACCGGTATTGTCGGCACCGTGCTCACTGGCGTCGGTGGCACACTGGATAAATCGGGCGGTTATGTGGCCCCAACCGGTGGCACCTCGGCTCCCGGCCTTCCAGAGCTGGTGGGTGGCCTGGTGGCTAACGTAGGTACCGGCCTGAACGTGGGCAACACCAACGGCACCGTCAGTGCAGCGGGTGTGACCGGTGGTGCAGTCGGCGGCACCGTTGCGTCGCTGGGCACTGTGCTGGGTGGCACAGGTGTAGCAAACACCGCAGCTACCGCACCGGTCGCCACCGTGGCGGCCAATGTCGGCGCAGCGCTCAATCCTGTGACCAGCGGCGTCACCAACCTGACGCAAACCATCGGCACGACTACCGGTGTGGGTGCTCCGGTGAATGGTTTGGTCACTCAAGTCGGCGGCGCAGTCAGCAGCTTGGGTACCAACCTGACGGCGGCCAACGCCAACCCGATCACCAACGCGGTAGGCACCACCGTCACAGCGGTCGGCGGCACCGTCGCCTCGGTGGGTGGCCTGGTGACGGGCGGCACCACTGGCGGCACCAGCGGTGGTTTGCTCGGTGGCCTGAATATCGGCACCACCGCCACAGCAACCGGCACGGCCACAACCACAGGCGGCACTACGGCCACTGGCGGTCTGGGCGGTTTGTTGAACGGCCTGACCGGCAAATAGAAATGCACCTGGCCGATTAGACGGCCTCCCCTACAGCGCCTACGCTTGGTTGAGACGAGAGACCTTTAATAAGTCTCTCGTCTTTTTTATGGGCGGCGACACGCTTTATCAATCGCCACCCTCCCGAACCGAGTCCCAGAACCCGGCGGGCCCGAAGCGCTGCTGCAGTTGACCATGGAGTGTCCTATGCGCGTGTTGACGCCGTTGTTATTGCTCACCCTCAGTGCCTACGTCCAGGCCGAGACCCTTCCCAGCTTTCTTAACAGCAACGACACTGTCCGCACCCTGCCGGTGCCCAACCTGCCCGCCGACGCCTACCGACCACCCTCGTCGAAAACCCAGGTACCTGAAGCGCCACCGACTGCCGGCCAGCCGCTGTTGATGGACACCAAGGTCACTATTCGAAAATTGCACATCGAAGGCGGAACGGTCTACCCGCTCGCCGAGACGGCGCAGGTGTATGCGCCGTTGATTGGACGTGAAACCAACCTTGCGCAACTAATTGAAGCGACCCGTGGCATCACCCGCCGTTATCAGGAGGATGGCTACCTGCTGTCCTACGCGTTCCTGCCGCAACAGAATTTCGAAAACGGCCTGGTCCGCGTGGTACTGGTGGAGGGCTACATCAAGGACTATCAACAAACCGGCGACATCGGTTCGGTGTCGGCCTACGTCGATAAACTCGCGCAGAAGCTCCTGGCTGAGCGCCCGCTGACCCGCAAGACTTTCGAGCGCTACACCACGCTGATGAGCCGCATCCCCGGCCTCAGCGTACAGGCGCAAGTACCGCCACCGGGCACCACTGATGGCGCCACGCACATGCAGATCCAGGCCAGCCGCAAACCTTTCACCACCAGCATGAGCCTGGTGCAAAAAAGCCGTGGCGGCACGCAAGCGTTGCTGAGCGCCACCAGCAATTCCCAGACGTCCATGGGCGAGCAGCTCAGCGTCAGCGGCCTGTTCCCACCCGGCGAGGACAAAGAACACTACTACCGTGTGGACTACAACCAGTTCATCAACGCCGAGGGCACCCAACTGGCGCTCGCCGCCGAACGCTATCGCGCCGACCCCAACAGCAGCGTGCAACTGGATGGCGGTTTCGAACTCAAGCCGCACCAGTCCATCGACCGCTACTCCATTGGCCTGAGCCATCCGTTCATCGCCTCCCCCACCGAGTCGCTCACCCTGGGCACGCGCCTGTACGCGGTCGACCAGACCACGCGCTATAAACTGGTGGGCTACCCGCTGCGTTTCGACATCGAATCCAACCTGCGCGCCCTGGCCTTCGAAGGCGATTGGCGCAAAGCCGACGCGCAACGCCTGCGCATCATCAGTGGTGGTCTGTACCAGGGCATCGACGGTCTGGGCGCCAAGGCCCGCAGTGACCTGGGCGTGGCCAAACCCGACCTCGACTTCTTCCGCCTGCGCCTTTCCGGCGTGCAAAGCGACAAGTTCTTCGACAACTGGCAAGGCGTGTTGTCGGGTGCGCTGTACTGGAGCGACAACACCCTGCCCGACAGCGAGCGCGCGACCTTCGGCGGGCAGAATTTCGGCCGTGGCTACCCGGACGACCAAGGCTCGGGCGACAAGGGCTGGGGGGTGGCGTACGAGGTCAACTACAGCTTCAACCGCACCGGCAACTGGGTGAAGATCCTGCAACCCTACGTCGTAGTCGACCGCGCCAAATCCTGGTTCAACGACCTGCCGGTCAAGGCCAACGACATGTCCTCGGCGGCGGTGGGTTTACGTTTTGGCGACAAGAAGTACTACAACATCGCGCTGGAGGCGGCCAAGCCAATGTCGGATATCGCCCTGGACAGCTTTAATCGCAGGCCGCGATATACGCTGAGTTTCAGTTATCAACTGTGATGAGGGCACCTGTAATCAACGTGGGAGCGGGCTTGCTCGCGAAGGCAGTGTGTCGGTCAATGAATCTTTAACTGAACCACCGCTATCGCAGACAAGCCAGCTCCCACAAGGGTCTGTGTTGCTCACAGAATCAGTGCCCGACACAGATCCCAGCGACCTGACAGCCGAACCCCCTCTACCTGAGCCCCCGCAATCAAACTGTGGGAGCTGGCTTGCCTGCGATAACGGCCGGACAGTCGGCGACTAAGTGCCTGGCACCCCACGAGCCAAATGTGGGAGCGGGCTTGCTCGCGAAGGCGGTGTGTCAGTCAATGAATCTTT
>NZ_MPOR01000052.1:0-31555 GCF_001896155.1 Pseudomonas sp. FSL W5-0203 | reverse complement strand
CAGGTCATGCAAAATTCCATGGCAATGCGGCATGATGCTCCGGCTTCAATTCAATAACCGTGTTGCACTCAGCTCCTGCAACCGCCCAGATATTGCTGAAATTCGTATATTCAGTCGCGATGAAAAGAAACAAGATGATATGCGTAAGCGCTACGCTAACTCCAAGCTGAAGTTCTACATAGGTGACGTTCGCGATTACCAAAGTGTGCTCAATGCCACACGAGGTGTTGACTATATTTTTCATGCTGCTGCGCTTAAGCAGGTGCCATCTTGCGAGTTTCACCCGATGGAGGCGGTTAAGACCAATGTGATGGGTACTGAGAATGTATTGGAGGCTGCGATCCAGAACGGCGTGAAGCGTGTTGTTTGCTTAAGTACCGACAAAGCGGTCTATCCAATCAACGCAATGGGTATTTCCAAAGCGATGATGGAAAAAGTGATGGTGGCAAAGTCGCGGAACGTAGATGAGTTGAAGACGGTCATCTGCGGTACTCGGTACGGCAATGTAATGGCTTCTCGAGGTTCAGTAATTCCGCTTTTCGTAGATCAAATTCGTGAGGGTAAGCCATTGTCCATCACTGATCCGAACATGACTCGCTTCATGATGACCTTGAGTGATGCGGTAGACTTGGTGCTGTATGCCTTTGAGCATGGTAACAATGGCGATCTGTTCGTACAGAAGGCGCCTGCGGCGACTGTTGAAACACTCGCTCGTACGCTGACCGCCATGATGGGTAAGCCTGAGCACCCTATACAAGTCATTGGTACCCGTCATGGTGAAAAGCTTTATGAGGCGTTGCTCAGCCGTGAGGAGATGGCCTGTGCTGAAGATATGGGTGAGTACTATCGTATTCCGCCTGATCTGCGAGACCTGAACTACAGCAAATTTGTGGAGCAGGGAGAGGAAAAAATCTCCCGGATGGAGGATTACAACTCCCATAATACTGAGCGGCTGGACGAGGCGGGTATGAAGCGCCTGCTGCTAAAGTTGTCGTTTATGCAAGCAATCCAGCGTGGTGAACACGCAACGCCGGAGGAATAATTCGTGAAAGTGTTAATCACTGGCGCCGGCGGCTTTATCGGCAAGAACCTGATCTCGCACCTTGGCGAGCGTAATGACGTCGAAATGCGTCAGTTCAATCGGGGCGATGATGTCTCCCAGTTGAACCGCCTCGTGGAAGGCGTGGACTTCATATTCCACCTTGCGGGAGTGAATCGTCCAAAGAGCCCGGAGGAATTCAAGTCCGGGAATGCTGAACTAACAAGCGCGCTATGTCATGCCATTGAAGCAAGTGGCAAGCCAATACCAGTGCTTTACACTTCATCTAGCCAGGCTGAACTGAACAATGAGTACGGCGAGAGTAAGCGTGCGGCTGAAAATTCACTGCTTGAATTGTCTCGGCGTACCGGGTCGAAGGTTTATCTGTTTAGGCTGCCAAATGTTTTCGGTAAGTGGGCGCGCCCAAATTACAATTCGGCGGTAGCGACGTTCTGCCACAACATCACGCTTGGACTCCCAATTCAGATTAATGATCCAGATGCGATTATTAACCTAGTTTATGTCGATGATGTGGTTGAGTGCTTTGTTTCGGCAATGAATGGGCGGTTGTCAACTGAAGTATTCGTTGATGTCGCGCCGCTTTATAGCATTAGTGTAGGCGACTTGGCGAATCAGTTGCAGGCGTTCAAAGACAGCCGTGAAAACCTCATCAGTGAACCTGTAGGGGTAGGGTTGGTACGTGCCTTGTACTCCACCTACGTCAGTTACCTGCGCCCCGACAACTTTGCTTATCAAGTGCCGCGGCATGCTGATCCACGAGGGGTTTTTGTGGAAATGCTGAAAACCGTTGATAGCGGTCAGTTCTCGTACTTTACCGCATTTCCTGGGGTTACCCGAGGTGGTCATTATCACCACTCGAAAACCGAAAAGTTTCTGGTGATTAAAGGAAATGCACTTTTTCGTTTTCGCGACATCATCTCGGGTGAATTTTACGAATTGAGGACAAACGGTGAGAAGCCAGAGATTGTCGAGACGGTACCAGGTTGGACCCACGATATTACCAATGTGGGTGAGAATGAAATGATCGTGATGCTCTGGGCAAATGAGATTTTTGACCGCGAGAAGCCTGATACATATGCGCGGCCGGTGGGTACCACCGCGTAAGGCGTCTTCAACGTTGATGTTTTATCTACCCGAGAGCTCGCGTTTACTGGTTCTCGGGGTTTTTGTTCTGGCGTGTTTTCCGTCAGGCTTAGAAAATTTCAGAAGAGCTTCGTAATGAAAAAACTTAAAATTGTTACAGTGGTAGGCACCCGTCCTGAGATTATTCGCCTGTCACGTGTTATGGCTAAGCTGGATCAGTATTGTGATCACGTGCTGGTCCATACCGGGCAAAATTATGATTATGAGTTGAATGAGATTTTCTTTCAGGATCTCGGTATCCGAAAGCCCGATCATTTTCTTAATGCCGCAGGTGCAACAGGTGCGCAGACCATTGGTAATGTAATCATTTCCGTGGATCGTGTGCTGGAAGAAGTCCAGCCCGAGGCGCTGCTGGTCCTCGGCGATACCAACAGTTGCATGGCGGTAATTCCTGCGAAGCGACGCAAGATCCCGACGTTCCATATGGAAGCCGGCAACCGTTGCTTCGACATGCGTGTGCCCGAGGAAATCAACCGACGTATCGTCGACCATACGGCCGACATCAATCTGACCTACAGCACGATTGCTCGTGACTATCTGCTGCGGGAAGGTTTGGCTCCTGATATGGTCATCAAGACGGGTAGCCCGATGTATGAAGTTCTCAATTATTACCGTGAAGGTATAGAGGGCTCAGATGTACTGGAGCGCCTGGGACTTGAAGCTGGTAAGTTCTTTGTGGTGAGTGCTCACCGAGAAGAAAACATCGACTCTGAAACAAACGTTTTGAAGCTGGTGGGCATACTTAACGGCGTAGCTGAAGCTTACAATTATCCGGTGATTGTCTCCACGCATCCGCGCACGCAAAAGCGATTTGACGCATTGGGCATAACGTTCCACGACAACGTTCGATTGTTGAAGCCTATGGGCTTCAAAGATTACAACAAGCTGCAACTTGAATCGAAAGCGGTGCTCTCGGACAGCGGTACGATTAACGAGGAGTCATCAATCCTGAATTTTCCTGCGCTGAATATTCGCGAAGCTCACGAGCGTCCGGAGGGTATGGAAGAAGCCGCAGTTATGATGGTAGGGCTAGAGGTTGAGCGGGTTATGCAAGCCCTGCAGGTTCTGGAGTTTCAGGAGCGCGATGATGTGCGTACGCTTCGCCTTGTTAGTGATTACAGTATGCCGAATGTCGCAGAAAAAGTCGTCCGTATCATTCACAGCTACCGCGATTATGTAATGCGGGTGGTCTGGAAAAAATTTGACTGATAAAGGCATCGTGGAATTTCGAGTTTTCAAAGCGTATTCAGCTAACCGGGTGGCGCACGCGAAGTGTTATCCGTCTAGCTGGATATGGCAAGCTGACCATGGCTTATATCCCTTCATTCCGCGGTGATGCTGGGCGGGCGATGTATGTAATTCTCGGGAAATTTCACGGGCTTCGCTGTCGCCTTCATAAAGCAGTTTTATTCGGGAACGATTACAGATGGCAGTTCGCATTTTGCTTTTGACCCAGTGGTTTGAACCTGAGCCCACTTTTAAGGGCCTCGTATTCGCTCGGGCCTTGGTAGAGCAGGGCTTTGAGGTTGAAGTAGTCACCGGTTTTCCGAATTATCCCGGCGGTAAAATTTATCCCGGCTACAAGATAAAATTGTGCCAGAAAGAAGTCATTGATGGCGTAAAAGTCACACGACTTCCTCTTTATCCAAGCCACGGTCAAAGCGGAGTGGGTCGTGTACTCAATTATTTGAGTTTTGGTGCGGCGAGTCTGTTCTATGGCTTGTTCGGTGCCAAGCGTCCTGATGTTATTTATGCCTACCACCCACCATTGACGGTGGGTATTGCTGCCTGCCTTATTCGTTTTTTTCGACGTACGCCGGTTGTCTATGACATTCAGGACATGTGGCCGGACACGTTACGTGCGACCGGTATGTTCTCAAATCCGAAGGCACTTCAAGTCGTATCTCGTGTGTGTGACTGGGTTTATAAACATGTGGACCAGATAGTTGTCCTGTCTCCTGGGTTCAAGCGTCTCCTGGTGGAGCGTGGAGTGCCGGACACAAAAATAGATATTATCTATAACTGGTGTGCGGAAGATGCTTTGGCTGATGGTCTGAATATCCTTCCTCCGAATTTCCCCGACAAGCCGAAATTCAGGATTCTCTTTGCTGGTACGATGGGTAAGGCCCAGGCATTGGATACCGTTCTGGATGCGGCCAGGATCTTATCCGCGGCCAACACGGAAATTGTATTTGTTTTCTTGGGAGGGGGCGTTGAGGTCGCGCGTTTGAAGCAGCGCGCTGCGGATGATGGTTTGGACAATGTGCTATTTCTGCCTGTGGTTCCTATGAACGAAGCAGGACGTTATCTTAGGGCTGCTGATGCGTTACTGGTTCACCTGAAAAAAGACCCGCTGTTTACCATCACGATCCCTTCAAAAACCCAGGCTTATCTAGCAGCCGGCAAGCCTCTTCTGATGGCTGTGGATGGTGACGCGGCTGAGTTGGTTCAACGCAGCGGCAGCGGCTATATTGCTGAGTCACAGAGTCCTCAAGCGCTCGCTGACGCCGCGTTGGCGTTGAGCCGAGCAAGTCCGATAGAGCTCGACATTATGGCCAAAAAAGGTCAAGATTTTTACCATTCGCAGATGTCTCTCAAAAAAGGAATCGAGGGTTTTACGCGTATTTTTAATCGGTTTTCTAAATAGTCAAAAATGGTCGGTGCTGGGCGTGCCCGGCTTCAAGTGGGTTATAAGGTTTCTAGAATGCTTAAGCGTATTTTTGATATTACAGCTTCTTTTTTTGGGCTTTTATTATTATCCCCGGTCATTGTGTTTGTCGCCTGGAAAATCAGTCGGAAGCTTGGTTCCCCGGTACTATTTCGTCAGGTGCGGCCTGGTCGAAATGGCAAGCCATTTGAAATGGTCAAGTTCAGGACCATGAAAAATGCTGTGGATTCAGCTGGAAATCCACTGCCCGACGTGGATCGAATGACGCCTTTTGGTAGCTTCTTGCGCTCTAGCAGCCTGGATGAGCTCCCGGAGCTTTGGAACGTATTGAAGGGCGACATGAGCTTGGTAGGGCCGCGCCCTTTATTGATGGAATATCTTCCCCTCTATTCAGCCGAACAGTACCGTCGGCACGATACCCGACCTGGTGTTACAGGGTGGGCTCAAGTTAATGGGCGCAATTCCTTGAGTTGGGAAGAGAAGTTCAAGTTAGATGTATGGTACGTAGACAACAGAACGTTGATGCTGGATATCAAGATCTTGTTAATGACCATTCGTAAAGTTTTAAAACGTGACGGTATTAGCGCTGACGGGGAGGTGACGATGTCAAAGTTCACCGGCATCGGACAGTAGCGGTAAGGCGGTTTTTACTGAGCTTTGTAGTTGCGCCGCAGATAGGCAATTGCTGATTTTATCGATCCAGTGTTGGGGTCGTAGGACAAGAAACGGTGGGGAAACCAAGTGGCTCCAGATAAGAGTTTGATTATTGTTGGATTTAGTGGTTTCGGTAAAGAAGTCTTCTGGTTGGCTTCGCGCCTCGGCGTCACCATCCGTGGTTTTCTGGACGATAATGTCGCGGTTCAGGGCCACCAATTTGCTTCAGTGCCTGTGTTGGGAATGGTCGACGATTGGCAGCAGTATTCGGATTGCCAGTTTGTCATTGCTATCGGGAATCCGCGTATCAGGAGCAAGGTCAAGGATAAAATGTGTTCAAGGGGCTCCCCTGAGTTTGCAACGCTGATTGATCCTGATGCGCTCGTGATGAGTGAGCACGTGACAATTGGGGCCGGAAGTATTATTTGTGCTGGTACTATCGCCACAGTTGAAATCGTCATCGGTCAGCATGTGATCGTCAATTTGAACTGTACGATCGGACATGAGGTTGTCTTTGAAGATTTCGTTACTGTCGCGCCGATGGTGGCCGTATCTGGAAACGTACGAATCTGTCGTAATGCCGAACTGGGGACAGGGGCTTCTATCCGGCAAGGGTTGACCATTGGAAGCGGAGCTTTGATTGGAATGGGGAGTGTACTCACCAAAAATGTCCCAGAAAATACTGTTTTTTTCGGGAGCCCCGCAAAAGCAATCAAGACTATTGCGCAGTGACGAGGTTGGCTTAATGGAGGTGCAGAAAATGAGCGTACGGGTTGCAGTCGTAGGGACGGGCGTAATGGGAAAGGGGATTGTTCAAATTCTGGCCCAGTCAGCCTTAGTGACCGCTATCGTATGGAAAGGAAGCGCAACCCAACGTGCGGCAAACAGCCTTGGCGATCTGGAGGCTCAATTTGGTCGCATGGTGAACAAGAAGCGACTGTCAGCAGAGGATGCGGCGGCGTTTCTTAGGAAGATCTCTATTGCTGACAGTTACGCCGATCTAGCTGGCGCAGATTGCATGATAGAAGCCGTTTCGGAAAGCATGGCGGAGAAGTCGAAGGTTTTCAGCGAGTTTTCTAAAATATGCGGCTCCGAAACCATCCTTGCTTCCAATACTTCCTCTCTTTCAATTACAGAACTGGGGGCCTTGACAAAGTATCCCTATAATGTGGTAGGTCTTCATTTTTTCAATCCAGCGCCCGTGATGAAGTTGGCCGAAGTGATTGCTGGATTAGGTACATCTGCCCAAACAGTCGAGTGGGCGCTGAATTTTGCCCGCGAACTTGGGAAGGATCCGGTTCTTGTTAATGAGGCGCCTGGATTCATTGTAAATCGTATGTTGATCCCTATGATCAATGAGGCGATTGGTATCCTGGCGGGGGATGTAGCCTCAGCCGAGGAGATTGACAAGGCTATGCGTCTTGGCGCCAACCACCCCATTGGCCCATTAGCCTTGGCCGACCTGATCGGCAATGACGTCTGCCTTTCCATTATGGAAACGTTGCATGATGAAACTGGCGATCCCAAATACCGCGCTCATCCGCTTCTGCGTAAGATGGTTCGTGCCAATCGCCTGGGGCGAAAGTCCTGCCATGGTTTCTTTAAATATTAAGTGTGGGTGTAAGGATGCTCAATTCACCATTTTCTCCCTGGCCGTCTTTCACTACTGAAGAAGCCGATGCCGTTCGGGATGTGATTTTGTCCAATAAGGTCAACTATTGGACGGGTGTGGAAGGCCGCGAATTTGAAAAAGAGTTTGCTGCGTGGACTGGCACCGAATATGCGATTGCTCTGGCAAACGGCACCGTGGCGCTCGATCTAGCCCTTAAAGTACTTGAAATCGGAGCCGGTGACGAAGTAATTGTTACGCCTCGGACGTTTCTGGCCTCTGTCTCCAGTATCGTCAATGCAGGGGCAACTCCAATATTTGCTGATGTGGACCCTAACTCTCAGAATTTCACTGCGCAAACCATCGAGGCTGTTCTGTCGCCGCGCACACGAGCCATCATCTGTGTTCATTTAGCCGGATGGCCCTGTGATATGGACCCTATTATGGAGTTAGCGGATCGTAGTGGCCTCAAGGTCATCGAAGATTGTGCTCAAGCGCATGGAGCGAAGTATAAGGGACGGTCAGTCGGTTCCATTGGGCATATAGGGGCGTGGTCCTTTTGTCAGGACAAAATCATGACAACTGGCGGCGAGGGTGGCATGGTGACGACTAACGATCGTGACCTATGGTCGAAGATGTGGTCGTTCAAGGACCACGGTAAGAGTTGGGATGCGGTCTATGAGCGCGAGCATCCGGCGGGATTCCGCTGGGTACACGAAAGCTTTGGTACAAACTGGCGTATGCTTGAAGTGCAGGCCGTCATCGGTCGCATTCAGTTACGCAGAATGCAGCAATGGCAAGAGACGCGTATCGGCTACGCGAAGCGTATCTGGGACTGTGCCGCCAAATTTCCGGTACTTCGTGTACCAAAGACTCCTGTTGACATCAACCACGGGGCTTATAAATGTTACGTATTTGTCAGGCCAGAAGTCCTCAGAGAGGGTTGGAGCCGGGACCGCATACTTTCTGAAATCAGTGCGCTCGGGGTGCCGTGTTTTTCGGGCTCTTGTTCAGAGGTTTACCTTGAGAAGGCTTTTGACAATACCGGATGGCGTCCGTCTGAGCGGTTGGCCGTGGCAAAGGAATTGGGTGAAACTAGCTTGATGTTCCTTGTTCACCCTACGCTGACAGACGCAGAGGTAGACAAGACGTGCGTCATCATCCGGCAGGTTATGCGGTTGGCGAGCACCGACCAAGTCTAGGCCTGGCAGTACAGATGGACAGACCGTGTGTCGCCAGCGATCGACGACGATAACAGCAGGTTTGATAAGTACTCTATTTTAAGCGTGCAGGTTGTACAGGAGCTTTACGTGGTGGGTGAGGGCGTTATGGATAAGTTGCGAGTGTTTTTACTTGGGTTACCTCGACGTCATAAGCGAGCAATTCAGGTCCTGGCGGACGTTTTACTCGTTTGGTTGGCGCTATGGATGGCGTTCGTAGTGCGTTTAGGGGTTGATGAGATGAGCAATCCCTTCACCAATGACCTTTGGTTATTTATCAGCGCCCCACTTGTCGCTATTCCTTTGTTTGTACGTTTTGGTATGTATCGTGCAGTCATGCGTTACTTCGGTAATGATGCGTTAGTTGCTATTGTCAAGGCTGTTAGCTTGTCATCGCTGATTCTGGGGGTGGTGGTTTACTGGTACAGCAACCACCAGAATATAATTCCTCGTTCAATAATATTTAATTACTGGTGGTTGAGCCTGATTACGATTGGCGGGCTTCGGTTAAGCATGCGCCAATATTTTTTGGGTGACTGGTTTGCAGCGTCGCAATACGTTCCGTTCACCAGTCGTGATGACGGATTACCGAAAGTTGCCATCTATGGCGCGGGTGCTGCGGGCAATCAGTTGGTTGCGGCGCTGCGCATGGGCAGAGTGATGCGACCGGTAGCGTTCATCGATGACGACAGCAGTATTGCTGACCGCATCATATCGGGCTTGCAGGTTTATAAGCCCAAACATATACAGCGGATGATAGAAACAACAGGAGCACAAGAGATCCTACTGGCAGTGCCATCGTCTTCACGTGGCCGACGCCGTGAAATACTGGGGTTTCTAGAGTCACATTCCGTGCACGTTCGCAGTGTCCCCGGTTTTATGGACTTGGCTAGCGGACGAGTCAAGGTCGACGATATCCAAGAGGTTGATATCGCGGATTTGCTGGGGCGCGATGCGGTACCTGCTCAAGAGGAACTGCTTGAGCGTTGTATAAAAGAAAAAAATGTACTGGTAACCGGAGCCGGTGGTTCTATTGGTTCTGAGCTATGCCGTCAGATATTGACGTTAAACCCCAAGACACTTTTATTGTTCGAACATAGCGAATTCAATTTATACAGTGTCTTGTCTGAGTTGGAGCAACGGATCGCACGTGAATCACTGACACTCAAAGTCATTCCAATCCTGGGTACCGTTCGTGACCAAGAAAAGCTACTGGAAATCATGAAGTGCTGGAGTGTTGACACGGTTTATCATGCGGCGGCCTATAAGCATGTGCCGATGGTTGAGCATAATATTTCAGAGGGGATTCTTAATAACGTTATTGGCACGCTTAGCACTGCACAGGCTGCTCTGCAGGCAGGTGTTCCCAATTTTGTGCTGATTTCTACGGATAAGGCTGTGCGCCCGACGAATGTAATGGGGAGTACTAAGCGCCTCTCTGAAATGACATTGCAGGCGCTTAGTAATGAGCTGGCTCCTATATTTTTTAATGACAAGTCCAATGTTTCGAGGGTCAATAAAACCCGCTTTACTATGGTTCGCTTTGGCAACGTATTAGGATCTTCCGGTTCGGTAATTCCACTGTTTCACAAGCAAATAAAGTCTGGTGGTCCTTTAACAGTCACTCATCCAAGTATCACGCGTTACTTTATGACCATTCCTGAGGCTGCTCAGTTAGTCATTCAGGCCGGCTCAATGGGCCGTGGCGGAGATGTCTTCGTACTGGATATGGGTGAACCAGTTAAAATCGCCGAACTGGCGGAGAAAATGATTCACCTTTCAGGTTTGAGTGTTCGGTCGGTGAAAAACCCGCATGGCGATATCGCAGTTGAGTTTACCGGGCTGAGACCGGGTGAGAAACTCTATGAGGAGCTGTTGATTGGCGATAACGTGATTGCGACTCAGCACTCGATGATCATGAGTGCGAATGAAGACTACCTGCCGTGGGACGTACTGAAAGTTAAGCTTTCGGAGTTACTGAAGGCCATAGACACGGGGGACTATTCCCTTATCAGACAGCTGCTTCGTGAAATGGTTAGCGGGTATACGCCTGAGGGTGAGATCGTTGATTGGTTCTATCAGCAGAGGCGCTTGAAGCCATAAGTCAGCGGCCCTGATGGGTTGCAGTGCTTATTGCTGCTGTTGGGAGGATTCGCTCCGTTGTGTAGCCTTTGATTATTTATAATTTTTAGGCTACATAACAGCGGAGGTGTGTACCAAGGTTAATCCGGCAGGGGGGGATTACTTTACATTCTTCTTGCCGAAAACGCGCCATGCGATGAATTTTTTGAGCATGTGCATTTGCGCCATGAAGTACTTTGGATCTTTCCAGATGTTAATCAAAATAGATTTCAAGAAGCTGAACGCCAATATCGCCACGAAATAGAGGTCGTGTATCCGGCCAAAAATATTCTTGCGAGGTAGATGACTTTTTACGGCTTCGCTGACCTGACATTCGACAACAATGTGTACTCGGGTGTGCGGGCTCTCATTTTTTACTTCGTGCAAAAATGACGTGTCTAGTGCCCACAGTTCACCTGGGGACATGACGACTCGTTCTTTGGATACGTTAAAAAATACTTTGTCATTTGTAATGATCGGAATATGGAAACGAAGTCTTGCATTACTAGAGGCACCAGTCAGGTCGCGATGAGGGTGCAGCACTGCTCCAGGGGACAAGTAGTAAAAGACGCAAATTCCATTCTTTTCGGCGCCTAGGAACTCATAAATTTTTGCGGCGAACGGCGTGTGCTCCGGGTCCAAGTCTACCTTGTGCCATTGAATGTCTTTGTATTTACCACCCTCATGAACACTGGATTTCTTCTGCTCCAAGGAAAGAGCCAGTTCAGCGATGTTTTTTACCTCATCGTCATCAAAAAAATGTTTATCTATCAAAAAAGCGCCAGTGTTCATATCTTTTCCTTGTCTAGTGCCTGTCTCGCTAGGGGCCGGCAATGTACTGATGACCATAAAGGGTTGGCTAGCTGCGCCTGCGTAGATTATAGCGAACTGAGCGGCGTCTCAAGAGGTATGTAGAGCGGGGGGCGGCTGTGATGGTATTTGCCGCGCCAAAGTACCGATAATCATGAATAGCTCGGCCGACTGCTCGTTTTTTAACCAGCAAGATTTGTAGTTGAGTCATCTGGCCGGCGCACTTTACAGGCGGCCTTACTGCCAACGACAGAAACGCATCTTAGGTGCTGGCATTGTATCTGAAGACAGTTCCATAATATAATTTTTTGCGACATAGTCGTCGGGCTTTTGATTATCCAGAATAGCGCAATATGCTGTTTAACTCTCCGAATTACCTTCTTGTTACGTTCTTCACTCACTTGATTGCCGGCCCTATTGTTCACCACAAACAGTTTTTGCCTCAATTCTTGAGCCGTGGGGTATTAATGTTGAAAACTATGCGGTTGGCATCACGATCTTTGGCATTGGTCTATTCAAGAAAGTGGTGTTAGTAGACAGCATGGCCACGGGTGTGACTGAGGTGTACGGCGCGCCCGGGATGGCAATATGTATTGCGCCGCTCTTTCTGGACTCGTGAATGGCCACGCTGTCTTAATATGTTACAACTGTGTTTTGATTTTTCTGGCTATTCTGATATGGCGATTGGGCTGTCATTGCTATTTCGATTGCCCATCAACTTCAACTCTCCCTACAAATCAACCAGTATCATTGAGTTTTGGAGGCGATGGGATATCACGTTATCCCACTTTTTACGTGACTATCTCTATTTTTCGTTGGGGGGCAATCGTAAAGGCAAAGATCGCCGGTATTTGAATTTCTGGCTCACGATACTTTTGGGGGGGATGGCAGGTGCTAGTCTTAGCTTTATTATTTTGGGCGCATTGGACGAGGCCTATTTAGTTGTTAACCATACCTCGTATTCACTACGCAAGCTGATTTGCCTCACCCGTACCAGCTCAATTGCAAAAACACCTGCAAGGGTATTAAGCATCGCTATCACGTTCGCCGTGACGATGTTCGCATGGGTGTTCTTTGAGCTGAGGATGTGCATTCCGCGAACCTTATATTGGGTCGATGACAGGGAATGCAGGGTGGGACATGAGCAGGGTTTCGACCGACTTCATGTGGGGTATCACCCAGCTGCAAGTGGTTTACCCACAGGTATCCGCCTTGGTCGACATGAGCGGGTTGGGTAGAGGGACTGTATTCTTCATCAATGCGGTGACTATAGAGGGGTGAAGCGTTGGCAGGGTGATGCTGTTGGCGGTATTGCTGGCCATTGTCTGGTTGGCTCCCACCACACAGCAGCTTTCAGGAGGTTTCGGCCCGCACTTGAATACTCCCTGAAAGAAGATGAGAAGAGCTGATCGTTTACCCTGCCTTGGCGAACAGGGTTGATTGTAGGTTTGGTATTTGCTGTTGCCTTATCCCAGTTTTTCTCGGCGACGCCTTCCCAGTTCATGTATTTAACTTTTGATGGCTATGTCAGTGAGAATTCCGTTTGTCTACATCGTCAGTGTTTTGGGTACGATTACTTTCTTGTCTGCGGTTTGGACTGCATTGTTCTACTTTCTGCTGGGAATGCCCCGCAAAGCGTATCCATTGGACCAGAGCGCTGGTTACGAAAAAATTGCAGGATGTAAACGACTCGGCAGAGGGTAAGTTAGTATTCATTTCGGAGTCAAGTGGGAACTTTATATCAATGCCGAAGAAGTGTATAAGGCGACGGGTATTCATTCGGTCAATTTTTGTAAGCCGCGCTATCTTGCCGCTTGAGTATATGCTGGATCACATAAAGGGGGAGCTAAATATGGGGGCGTCGTCGTACTCAGTCCGGAGTATCTTACTTATGCGGGGGTGTACGGTTGACAAGCACTTTTATTGACTATCTCGCTCTTGATCCGAACTATTTTCGGACATTGTCAGTTAAAGAAAACTACAATTTCTAATTTCGGTTTCACTTAAGCACCTGATGACCCCGATTAAAGAGTCTTTCCAAAAGAAAGTATCTCCGTACATCTATAGTGTCTACAGTGATTTTTTGCTCTCCCTATGGTGATCAGCACTCTAATAATAAGGCTTTTCTTGACGAAAAGCATAAGCGACGGGCGTCTCGCCGCCCCCTGAGAGGCAAGAATAGCTGCTATTTTTGCCTCTGAACATAACTGGAAACTTCTGAAAGAGTTTCAGGTCTGGTGCAAGTCGAAGGGCGTGTTGTTGCTGGCTCTCCCTCCGGCGACAATAAAGTTTGATGTCTACGGCACACCCGCGTACACAGATAAGTTGGCGGCATTAGAGATCGAACTTGAGAAAATAGGAATGCCTTATATCGGTTATCCGTGTTCCTTCATGTATAGGCGTGGATTATTTTTTGATACTAACTACCATACGAATCAGGAGGGTAAGGGAGCCCATACGGAAGTCCTTACTCACTGGCTCAAGCCCTATATCCTATATAAAGTTTCGAAGCGAAGCGCTGCCAGTTCAAGCGGCTCCTGAAACCCCAGTTGAAAAGGCATTGAAAGATTTTAATGGGTGGATGCTCCTCTCTTCGCAGCTTACGCTGGAAGGCCCTCCCCCGTCAGCAATTTGCCCGTTGTGTCTGGGGTGCAGCCCAAAAAAATTGCAACCTGAGTCTTTGAAGACGGGCCTACCAGTTTCAAAATCGAGTTTATGCTCAATCAACAGGAGCAACCTCTTGCGATCTTGGTCGATGATCAGCAGGTATTTTCAAAAAAGTGATTAAAAGTACGGATTTTGAAACCGTCGAGGTTGTACTTCCTCTCAGCGGGTTCCCACGTGATTACCATCAACTCTGATGATGTATCCATCAGCGAGTTAGGCACGAGCATCTTGTATCGCTCAATAGTGTTCACACCGGCCAAGTGAGGAATCAGCAGGGCTGGAGGCGATTCGCCTCTAGGGCGTGTACTCACACCCTGTAACTCATTCATTTTTGACTCGCCCCAAACATCACCTAAGTTAGAAAAGCAGCTTCGGAAAAGCTGCTTTTTTCTCTAACCGATGTCATGGAGCGTCACCAATGCAAAACCTCTACCTCTCATCCCTCATCTTCGCCTTCCTCACCAGCTTCTCCATCGCCACCACCGCTGCGCCGTCCATCAAGCCAGAGCCCCCAACCCCCATCTCCACCCAGATGACCAAGACCGAACAATCTTCCAAGGTCAACCTCAACGCTGCCGACGCCGAAACCCTGCGCCGCGATCTGTTCGGCGTTGGTGCTTCCAAGGCGAAGGCAATCATCGCCTATCGCGAGAGCAACGGCCCGTTCACGGCGGTGGATGAGTTACTGGAAGTGAAAGGCATCGGCAAGGCATTGCTGGAAAAGAATCGCGACAGGCTGGTTATTAATTGAGGATCTGAAAACAGCGCGGAGGGCCGGTCATACACCGGCCTTTCCTTTAACTAACCGACCTTGCGATTTCCTCACTGACGCAGCATTGGCACGAAACGTGGTTACCTCTTCCTCAGTGATTGTTCAACAATCTCGAGGTAACAATGCCACTCACTTTATCTTTAGCCGACCAAATCGCCCTGGAGCTGCGCGCCGACATCATAGGCGGCCGGCTGTTACCAGGCATGCCGTTGATCGAGGTCGATCTGGTCAAGGCCTACAACGCATCACGCAATACGATTCGCGAGGCGCTGCATCGTCTCGGCCAGGAGGGCCTTACTCGCTATGTCCGCAACAAGGGCGTCATGGTTCGGCGCTTGGAGCGAGCAGAAGTGCGCGACCTTTTCGTCGTCCGCCGCACCCTGGAATTGCAGGCCATAGCCCAATGCGGCCCGCTGACGGACGCTCAATCAGGCCGTATGCAAAACGCCATCGACGCCACCACCCTGGCCCGGGAGCGCGAAGATTGGCGAGCCGTGGCCACCCACAGTCTGATGTTTCACCAACAGATCGTCGCGTTGATGGGCAGCCCGTTGTTCGACGAGTTCTTCGCCCAGGTGATTGCCCAGTTGCGCCTGGCGTTCTGCGCCGCGCCTGACGAGCAACGTTTCCAATCACCCTGGCTGGAGCGTGACCATGAGATATACACATTGCTAACCCGCAACCAAACCCAGGCCGCCAGCGAGGCGATGAGTCTGTACCTGGATGACTCGGAACACCTTTCTCTCGCTTTGTTTGATCAACCTTGATGGAGGAGTGCCCCATGTACAAAGACTATCCCGCCGCGTACCAGGTCAGCAAAGGTTCGGCGTTGCAGGTGGATACGGCGTTCTATGAGCGTATTCGTGATCAGAAAACCCAGCGCACGTTGATCGAACAGTTCGAGGTGCCGATCCGCACGGGGAGGGCGTGGAAGGTGCCGGCGGGGCATGTGTTTCGTGTGACCACGCCGGTGGGGCCGCAGGTGGGGGATTTCAATGTCTGGAACGCTAACGACCCACGCGAACGTTTGTGGGCCGCGCGCACCCGGCAGCTTCAAGGCGCCCATGTCAGCACTCATGATCGGTTGTGGTCGAACCTGCCTTTTCTACGGCCCTTGGTCACGATCACCGATGACAGCCTGGCCAGCTACGGCATTGATGAGCACGGGGGGCGTTTGCACGATTTGTTGGGCACGCGATGCGACCCCTATGTGAACCGTATGTTGACCGGGGAGGACTTTCATCACCATTGCCACTCGAACCTGACCCGTGCGGTATTGCCCCATGGGCTGACGGAGTTCGATGTGCATGACGTGTTGAATATTTTCCAGTGCACCGGGCTCAATCAGGATGACATGTACTTTATGAAAGCCTGTCCGGCGAAGAAGGGCGATTACCTGGAGTTTTTTGCCGAGATTGATCTGCTCTGTGCGTTGTCGACGTGCCCTGGCGGGGATTTGTCGCTACCGATGTGGGGGCCGGATGCGCAGGATCCGCTGACGGTGTGCCGTCCGTTGGGGGTGGAGATCTACCGGTTGGAGGATGAGTTGCTCAATGGCTGAAGCCAACCGGAACGTGCTGCCTACAAGGGGCAGCACGGCTTGCATATTGCCAAGGCGGATTGGGAGTAACGCAAGATTTAGCGATCCTGCGCATCCTTGGCATCTGCCTGCGCATTGCGCTCGGCTACGCGTTTACGTTGTTCGTCGGTGAGTTCCACCTTGTTGGCGCTGTCACGCAGCATCATCAGGCCACCGACGATCGACCCGATCGCTACTACCATAATCAACCATGCATACCACGGCATAAGACGCTCCTTGAGGCAGAGGTTCGTGGGAGAATTTTCCCACGGTAATCACTGCTTTGAGTGACGGGCTTTCTGAGTAGTTCAGTGTAGGCCCGTTCTGCCTCATAGGCGCTACTGTCCGGTCAACATTGCATCCGCCGGCGCATCGATGCGGTCTTGTGCGGTCATCTGGAAGTAGATAAAGCCCACCGCCATAAAGCCCAGGAAGATCAGCCCGATCAAGGCATTGAACCAGGCCATCGCCACCAGGCATACCACCGCTAGCGCCAGCGCAATGCCCGGCACGATGGGGTAGCCCGGCGCGCGGAAGGTGCGTTCCAGTAGTGGCTCGGTCTTACGCAGTTTGAACAGGCTGAGCATGCTCATGATGTACATGACGATGGCACCGAACACCGCCATGGTGATCATCGCGGCGGTCAGGGTCATGCCGCCCAGGTTGATCAGGCCGTCGCTGTAGATGGCGGCGATGCCCACCACGCCGCCGGCGAGGATGGCCCGGTGCGGTGTCTGGAAACGTGAGAGTTTGGCCAGGAAAGACGGCAGGTAACCGGCACGGGCCAGGGCGAAGAACTGGCGCGAGTAGCCGAGGATGATGCCGTGGAAGCTTGCCACCAGGCCGAACAGGCCAATCCATACCAGCATGTGCAACCAGCCGGAGCTGTCACCCACCACGGTTTTCATCGCCTGGGGCAGTGGGTCGTTGATGTTCGAGAGGGTGCGCCAGTCACCCACCCCGCCAGCGAAGAACATCACGCCCATGGCCAGGATCACCAGGGTGAGGATGCCGCTGATGTAGGCCTTCGGAATGGTGCGCTTGGGGTCCTTGGCTTCTTCGGCGGCCATGGCCGCGCCTTCGATGGCGAGGAAGAACCAGATCGCGAAGGGGATGGCGGCAAACATACCGGCAATCGCCGGGGCACTGAAGGTGTCGGAACCGGCCCAGCCATTGAGGGCAAAATTGCTGAAGCTGAACGCCGGGGCGACTACGCCCATGAATACCAGCAGTTCGGCGACGGCCAGCACGCAGACCACCAACTCAAAGGTGGCGGCAAGTTTCACCCCGAGGATATTCAGGCCCATGAACACGATATATGCACCGACGGCGGCGTGCTTGGGGTCGAGTGCCGGGAATTGCACGTTCAGGTACGCGCCAATGGCCAGGGCAATCGCGGGCGGGGCGAAGACGAATTCGATCAAAGTGGCCAGGCCGGCAATCAAGCCGCCTTTCTCACCGAAGGCGCGACGGCTGTAGGCAAAGGGGCCTCCGGCGTGGGGAATCGCAGTGGTCAGTTCGGTGAAGCTGAAGATAAAGCAGGTGTACATCGCGGCGACCATTAATGATGTCACCAGAAACCCTAAGGTCCCGGCGACGCCCCAGCCATAGCTCCAGCCGAAATATTCGCCGGAGATCACCAGCCCGACGGCGATGCCCCATAGGTGCAGGGTGCCCAAGGTGGGTTTGAGTTGTGTGTTCATTGTGGGGTGCTCCCTGAACCGTTTGGAATGATTCAAGGTGTTGCAGTGGTTATGCCAAGCCTCAGAACTATGTCGTAAAGCAGTGCCTATGTCGCCGGGGGGACGGTTTGGCGTTTGAATGTGGCATGAGTTGCACCACATAAGTGCGGTGGTGACTTGGCGGGCGCTTTCGCGGGCAAGCCCGCTCCCACACTTGACCGAGTGTTAACTGAAAGAACGCAGTCGAATGTGGGAGCCGGGCTTGCCCGCGAAGAGGCCCTCCCAGCCACTGCAAATCCCGCTGTAAACCCCGCGTAAACCCACTCTTTACGCCATCTTTACGCCCCACCCACCACCTCGCTCTCGTTCCTTTACACCCCTCCTGCGGACAATGCCCCCACACGCGGCAATCGCCGCAAGACGGGGAGACTTCCATGAGTGTTCTGGACGGGGTGTCACTGCTATTGGCCGTGGCGCTGTTCATTTATCTGCTGGTTGCGCTGTTACGCGCGGATCGGAACTAGGAGCGGCTATGCACAGTTATGACTATTGGCTGATCATCGCCTTCTTTGCCGTGGTACTGGTGCCGGCTCCGTTCCTGGGGCGGTTCTACTACAAGGTGATGGAGGGCCAGCGCACCTGGCTCAGCCCGGTGCTGGGGCCGGTGGAAAGCGCCTGTTATCGCCTGTCGGGTGTGGACGCACAGCAGGAACAAAGCTGGCAGAAGTACATGCTGGCCTTGCTCGCATTCAACCTCGCCGGCTTCCTGCTGCTGTTCTCTATTCTGTTATTTCAAGGCTCCCTCCCGCTGAACCCGCAAAACCTGCCGGGCCAGGAATGGACCTTGGCGTTTAATACCGCCGTCAGTTTCATGACCAATACCAACTGGCAGAACTACAGCGGTGAGGCGTCCCTAAGTTATCTAAGTCAGATGGCCGGCCTCACGGTGCAGAACTTCGTCAGCGCCGCGACCGGCCTGGCCGTGCTGGTCGCACTTTGCCGTGGGATCGGGCGCAAATCTGCCCAGACCCTGGGCAACTTCTGGGTCGACATGACCCGCGCCACCCTCTACGGCCTGCTGCCGTTGTGCCTGGTGCTCGCACTGTTTCTGGTATGGCAGGGCGTGCCGCAAACCTTCGCCCACTATGTTGATGCCGTCACGCTGCAGGGCGTGGACCAAGTGATTCCCCTGGGCCCGGCCGCCAGCCAGATTGCGATCAAGCAATTGGGCACCAACGGCGGTGGCTTCTTCGGCGTGAACTCGGCGCATCCGTTCGAAGACCCGACCGCCTGGGCCAACCTGTTTGAAGTGGCCTCGATCATTCTGATCCCGGTGGCACTGGTGTTTACCTTCGGCCATTACGTCAAGGACCTGCGCCAGAGCCGGGCGATCCTCGCGTGCATGCTGGCGCTGTTCTTGATCGGCGGCGCGACGTCGCTGTGGTCCGAGTACCAGCCCAATCCAACCCTGAACAACCCGGCGGTGGAGCAAACCGCACCGCTGGAAGGCAAGGAAACACGTTTCGGCACAACCGGTACCGTGCTGTGGTCGGTGACCACTACTGCGGCCTCCAACGGTTCGGTCAACGGTATGCAGGACAGCCTCAGCCCGCTGAGTGGGATGGTGGCGCTGGTCAACATGATGGTCGGCGAAGTGATCTTCGGCGGTGTCGGTGCCGGTATGTACGGCATGTTGCTTAACGTGTTGATCGCGGTGTTCCTCGCCGGCCTGATGATCGGCCGCACCCCGGAATACCTGGGCAAGAAACTCCAGGCCAAGGAAGTGCAATTGCTGGTGGTGACCCTTCTGGTGATGCCGGTCGGCGTATTGGTGTTGAGTGCCATTGCCGCCAGCTTGCCCGGCCCGGCAGGCGCCATCAGTAACCCAGGCCCCCACGGCTTCAGTCAATTGCTGTACGCCTACACCTCGGCCAGTGCCAACAACGGTTCGGCGTTTGCCGGCCTCGGCGCCAACACCCCGTTCCATAACCTGATGCTGGGCCTGGGCATGTTGATCGGCCGCTTTGGCTACATCCTCCCGGTACTGGCCCTGGCCGGCAGCCTGGCGATGAAGAAAGCCGCACCGATTGGCCAGAACAGCTTCCCAACCCATGGCGCGCTGTTTGTGACCCTGTTGACCGTGACCATTTTGCTGGTGGGCGGCCTGACTTTCCTGCCGACGCTGGCGTTGGGTCCCATCGCTGAACACTTGAGCATGGGCTTCTAGTTAAGGGATATGAAAATGAATATGCCTGCAAAAAACGCGGCCCCGGTCAAACCCCAGGAGCCTGCCAAAACCGCCATCTCGGCTCTCTGGCGCCCGGCGCTGGTCCAGGCGTTCGTCAAGCTCGATCCACGCCAACTGCAACGCTCGCCAGTGATGCTGGTGGTCGAACTGACCGCCATCCTCACCACCGTGTTGTGCTTCGTGCCCGATACCACCGTGCCCACCTTTGTTGCGGTGCAAATCGCGGTGTGGCTGTGGTTCACCGTGCTGTTCGCCAACTTCGCCGAAGCCCTGGCCGAAGGCCGCGGCAAGGCCCGCGCCGACAGCCTCAAGGCTGGCAGCGAAGGCTTGAGCGCCCGACGCCAGGAAGCCGATGGCAGCTTCAAGGTGGTGCCGGCCACCAGCCTGCGCAAGGGCGATGTGGTACGTGTTGCCGCCGGGGAAATGATCCCCGGTGACGGCGAGGTCGTCGAAGGGATTGCGGCGGTCAACGAAGCGGCGATTACCGGCGAATCCGCCCCGGTGATCCGCGAGTCTGGCGGCGACCGCTCAGCGGTTACCGGCAACACGCGGTTGGTATCGGACTGGCTGCTCATCCGCATCACCGCTAACCCGGGCGAGTCCACCCTGGACCGTATGATCGCGCTGGTGGAAGGCGCCAAACGCCAGAAAACCCCCAACGAAGTTGCGCTGGATATTCTGCTGATCGGCCTGACCCTGATCTTTCTGCTGGTGGTGGTGACCCTGCAGCCGTTCGCCCACTTTGCCAATGGCAGCTTGCCGCTGGTGTTCCTGGTCGCACTGCTGGTGACGCTGATTCCCACCACCATTGGCGGCTTGTTGTCGGCCATCGGGATTGCCGGCATGGACCGCCTGGTGCGTCTCAACGTGATCGCCAAGTCTGGCCGCGCGGTAGAAGCGGCGGGGGATGTGCATGTGTTGCTGCTGGATAAGACCGGCACCATCACCTTTGGTAACCGCCGTTGCTCGGCCGTGGTCGCAGCGCCTGGCGTCAGTGGCCGGGAATTGGCCGAAGGCGCGCTGCTGGCGTCCCTGGCGGATGACACGGCGGAAGGCAAGTCCATTGTTGAATACCTGCGCGCCTTGCACCCCCAGGCCGAGCCGAGCCTGGAGGCGTTGACCGCCGTGCCCTTCAGCGCCGAGACCCGTTTGTCCGGTGTCGACTATCAGGGCCGTGTGTTCCGTAAAGGCGCGGTGGACTCGCTGCTGACGTTTATCGGCCAGCAACGCAGCGACCTGCTGCCTGCGCTGTCGCGGGAAATCGACAAGATCGCCCAGAGCGGCGGCACGCCCTTGCTGGTGTGCGCCGATGGCAAGTTGCTGGGGGCGATCCATCTCAAGGACGTGGTCAAGCCCGGTATCCGCGAACGGTTTGCCGAGTTGCGCAAGCTGGGGATTCGTACCGTGATGGTCACAGGCGACAACCCGCTGACCGCCGCCGCGATTGCCGCTGAAGCGGGGGTGGACGATGTGCTGGCCGAAGCCACGCCAGAGAAGAAACTCGCGCGTATTCGCCATGAGCAGAACGATGGACGCCTGGTTGCTATGTGTGGCGATGGCGCCAACGATGCCCCGGCGCTGGCCCAGGCTGACGTCGGCATGGCGATGAACGACGGCACTCAGGCCGCGCGCGAAGCCGCCAACATGGTCGACCTCGACAGCGACCCGACCAAGCTGCTGGACGTGGTGCAGATCGGCAAGGAACTGCTGGTGACCCGTGGCGCGCTGACGACCTTTTCCATCGCCAACGACGTGGCCAAGTACTTCGCGATCCTGCCGGCGCTGTTCGCCTCGATCTACCCGCAACTGGGCGTGCTCAACATCATGCACTTGCAGAGCCCACAGAGCGCGATCCTCTCGGCCATCGTGTTCAACGCGCTCATTATCGTGGTGCTGATCCCATTGGCCCTGCGCGGTGTGCGCGTGCAGGCGGCGAGTGCGGCGGCGTTGTTGCGGCGCAATCTGCTGATCTACGGGCTGGGCGGGCTGTTGGTACCGTTCGTGGGCATCAAGGCCATCGACATGCTACTGACCGCGCTGCACCTGGTTTGACCTGGCCGCTGATCGTTCCCACGCTCCGCGTGGGAACGCCGCCGCCCCGGACGCTCCGCGTCCCACCGCACCACTGAATTGAGGAGTCTGAAATGTCCAACATCATCCGCCCAGCCCTGAGCTTGCTGGTACTCATGACCCTGATCACCGGCGTGGCCTACCCGCTGGTAGTCACCGGCGTGGCCCAAGTGGCCTTCCCCGATCAAGCCAATGGCAGCCTGGTGCGCGACGCCAGCGGCAAGGTGCGTGGCTCCAGCCTGATCGCCCAGGACTTCACTGGTGACCGCTGGTTTCACCCACGCCCGTCAGCCGGTGCTTTTGCCACCGTGTCCAGCAGTGCCAGTAACCTGGGCCCCAGCAATCCGGCCTTGGCGACTCGCATATTCGAGGACGCCAGCAAGCAGTCAGTGCCTGGCCAGGGCCCGGTGCCACTGGCCTCGCTGACCACCTCCGGCAGCGGCCTTGATCCACACTTGCCACCGCAGGCGATTGCCTATCAACTGGCGCGAGTGGCGGCGGCGCGAAATGTGCCGGTGTCGACCTTGCAGCGGTTGCTGGATGAGCACATCGAAAGCCCGTTGGTTGGCCCGCCTGTCGTAAATGTCCTGGCCCTGAACATGGCTTTGGAAACGTTGTAAGCCTTGCGACCGCCATCGCGGGCAAGCCCGGCTCCCGCATTTAGAATGCATTCCACTGTGTGAGCCGGGCTTGCCCGCGATGGCGGCCTTGAAGACTCTCCATCAATACCTGAAGGAACCCCCGAGCATGAGCGACGCCGGCCGCGCCGATGCCCTGTTAGCCGATCTGCCCCGGGACGGCCGTGGCCGGCTTAAAGTCTTCCTCGGCGCCGCGCCCGGTGTGGGTAAGACCTACGCCATGCTCCAGGCGGCCCATACCCAACTGCGCCAGGGCGTGCGTCTGATCGCTGGGGTGGTCGAAACCCACGGCCGCGCCGAGACCGAAGCCTTGCTCAGCGGCCTGCCGCAACAACCGCTGTTGCGCAGCGAATACCGTGGCGTGATGCTCGAAGAAATGGACCTCGACGGCCTGCTCGCCGCCAAGCCAAAGCTGGTGCTGGTGGATGAGCTGGCCCACAGCAACGCCCCCGGCAGCCGTCATGAAAAACGCTGGCAAGACATCCAGGAACTGCTCGCCGCCGGCATCAACGTGTTCACCACGGTCAACGTCCAGCACCTGGAAAGCCTCAACGACCAGGTGCGTGGCATTACCGGTGTGCAAGTGCGCGAAACCCTGCCGGACTGGGTGCTGCAAGAGGCCGACGAACTGTTGCTGATCGACCTGCCGTCTCGCGAGCTGCTCGAGCGCCTGCGTGACGGCAAGGTGTATGTGCCCGAACAGGCGCGTGCGGCCATCGATGCGTTTTTCACCCAGACCAACCTCATGGCCCTGCGCGAACTGGCCATGCAAACCGCCGCCGCCCACGTCGACGATGACTTGGCCCAGGGCTACCGCCAACTCGGCCAGGCCGCGCCGGCAGTGCGTGGGCGCCTGTTGGTCGGTGTGGATGGCGATGCGCAAGCCGAACGACTGGTGCGCCATGCCAGCCGCGTGGCCCAGCGTCGGCATTTGCCCTGGAGCCTGGTGCACATCGACAACGGCCGTGCTCGGGATGAGCAATCGCGCCTGCGCCTGCAAAACGCTCAGCAACTGGCAGAGCGGCTGGGCGGGGAAGTGGTGTTGCTGCGCGCTGGGGAAGTGGCCAAGACCCTGATCCAGCACGCCGTTGAACGCCGTGCCAGTTTAGTGCTGGTGGGGCAGTCACGGATGCGCTGGCGGCGGCGCCTGTTCGGTGGCGGCTTGGCGGCACGCCTGTTGCGCAATGCCCGCGGTTTGGAAATCAACGTCCTCGACAGCGATGACATGCCTGCACCGCCACGTCTGCCGGAGGTACGCGGGTTGGTGTGGTTCGATTACGCCTTGGCGGTGGTGGCGACCCTCGCCGCTGCCGCAGTGGCCTGGGCCGTGTCCAGTGCGTTGGCGCTGCCGAACATCTCTTTGGTATTTCTCGCCGCCGTGCTGCTGGTGGCGGTGCGCAGCAGCCTGGGGCCGTCCCTGGTGTGTGCGGCACTGTCGTTTTTGACTTACGATTTTCTGTTTATTCCGCCGAATTTTTCCTTCGCCATCCAGCGCGAAGAAGACGTGCTGACCCTGTTGTTCTTCCTGTTGATGGCAGCGTTGACCGGCAACCTCGCCGCACGCCAGCGCCGCCAGTTGCAGGCGTTGCGCGATACCCAGGAAGAAACCAGCGAGCTGCTCGACCTGTCGCGCAAGCTCACCGCTGCCACCGACCGCCAAGCTGTCATCAGTGCCGCCGCCCACCATCTGCAAGGTTGGAACGACCTCGACCTGTGCCTGGTCAATCGCGACGGGCAGGGCGGCTGGAAGGTCGAGACCGGTGGCCCGTTGACCCTCACCGAAGCAGAACGCGCCGCCGCCGACTGGGCCTGGCAGCATGATCAGCCGGCCGGCATGGGCACCGGCACCTTGCCGTTTGGGCGTTGGTGGTGGTGGCCGTTGTCGGGTGAAGAGGGGCCCTTGGGGTTGCTGGGTGTCAGTGCCAAGCCTGGCCTGGAATTGAGCGGGCAACGTCGACGTTTACTCACCGCGTTGAGCCAACCGCTGGCCCAGGCGCTGGCGCGGGCACAACTGGGGCAGGAGCTGGAATCGGCGCGCCTGCACGGCGAAACCGAACAACTGCGCAGCGCTTTGCTCGCGTCGGTGTCTCACGATTTGCGCACGCCATTGACGTCCATGCGCGGCAGCATCGACAGCCTGCTGGCCCTGGGTGAAGCCATCCCGCTGGAGGATCGCCGCGAATTGCTCGAAGGCACCCGTGATGAAGCCGAGCGCCTGGACCGCTATATCCAGAACCTGCTGGACATGACACGCCTGGGTCATGGTGCGCTGAAACTGGCACGCGATTGGGTGTCGCCCGGCGATATTGTCGGCAGTGCCCTTGGGCGACTGCGCGCCGTGCTGGCGCCGTTGCAGGTGAGCACCGATGTGCCGCCGGAGCTGCCTTTGTTGTATGTGCATGCGGCGTTGATTGAGCAGGCCTTGGTCAACGTGTTGGAAAACGCCGCACGGTTTTCGCCCCCCCAGGGCCGCTTGCAGTTGCGGGCTGGGGTGCAGGATGAGCAGTTGTTTTTTGCCGTGGCGGATGAAGGACCGGGGATTCCCGAGGAGGAGCGGGCGAAGATTTTCGACATGTTCTACACCGCTGCCCGTGGTGATCGAGGCGGACAGGGCACCGGCCTCGGCTTGGCGATCTGCCAGGGCATGGTCGGCGCGCACGGTGGGCATATCAGCGTGGCCGATGGCATTGACGGGCGGGGCACCTGCATCACTTTGTTTTTGCCGTTGCCGACACCACCTGTCCTGGAACACAACCTGTAGGAGCGAGCTTGCTCGCGAAGGTCGTTAACGATAATGATGACGTCCTGAATGCACGCGGTGCCTAGAGGTTTTTCGCGAGCAAGCTCGCTCCTACAGGGGGGTGATTTTTTAATGGGTTTTGATGAGACACCATGAGCCAGACCGCGACGATTCTTATCATTGATGACGAACCGCAGATCCGCAAATTTCTGCGCATCAGCCTGGCTTCCCAAGGCTATAAGGTCATCGAAGCCGGCACCGGCAACGAAGGCCTGGCCCAGGCGGCCTTGAGCAAACCGGATTTGCTGGTGCTCGACCTGGGCCTGCCCGACATGGACGGTCAGCAGGTGCTGCGCGAGTTTCGCGAGTGGTCCACGGTGCCGGTGCTGGTGCTGTCGGTGCGGGCCAGCGAAGGTCAGAAGGTCGAGGCCCTCGACGGTGGCGCCAATGACTACGTGACCAAACCGTTCGGCATCCAGGAGTTTCTTGCCCGTGTGCGTGCGCTGTTGCGCCAGGCACCGGCCGGAGAGGCCCAGGAAGCCGCCTTGAATTTTGGCCCGTTGACGGTCGACCTGGCCTATCGTCGCGTGCTGCTCGACGGAGCTGAAGTGGCGCTGACCCGCAAGGAATACGCAGTGCTGGCGCAGTTGGCACGCCACCCGGGGCGGGTGATTACCCAACAGCAATTGCTCAAGGACATCTGGGGGCCAACCCATACCGAGGACAGCCACTACCTGCGGATCGTGGTGGGGCACCTGCGCCAGAAGCTGGCGGATGACCCGACCCGGCCACGGTTTATCGTGACTGAGGCGGGGGTGGGGTATCGGTTGCTAGGTGCCTGAATCTGTGGTGCCTGCGCTGGCGCCATCGCAGGCAAGCCAGCTCCCACAGTTGAAATGCATGTCCCTGTGGGAGCCGGGCTTGCCCGCGATGAGGCCATCCGCAACACCCACACGCTCAACTCTGTTCGCTTTCATACCGATCCAACGTATCACTGGCAATCTCCCGCCCCAAAGCAATCAACTCCGGCGCTTTATAGAACTCGAAAAACCGGCACACCCGCTTCGGCACGTTGATCAGCACATCGGGCGGATACCCAGCGATCTTGTATTGCGCCAAGGAGGTTTGCATCACCTCGAAACTCTGGTTGATCAGGTCCAGCAGCGATGCAGGCCCGACGTTGTCGATGATGAACGAGCCGGTCGCCGACTTCGGTGCGCCGGCTTTCTCCGGCGCCGCGGCAGGTTGCTGGGCTTCGGGTTCGGCAGACTCCAGCCACGGGTTGATTTCGGCGGCCTGGGCCTGCAAGGCTTCTTGTTCCAGTTTCATCAACTGCTCGGCCTGTTTGCGGCGAAACGGCAGGTGCGAACCCAGTGACTTGGCCAGGCTGTTGAAGCGGCTCTTGAACGCTGGCGGGCGCTGGATCACCGGCAATTGATAGTGCTTCTGGTTGGTGGCGTTGAGGTTGACCGCAATGATCAAGTCACAATGGCTCGACACCACCGGCACGATGGGCAGCGGGTTGAGCAGGCCGCCGTCCACCAGCATGCGATTGCCCTGCATCACCGGGGTGAACAGGCTGGGGATGGCCGCCGAGGCGCGCATGGCCTGGTGCAGGCAGCCTTCCTGGAACCAGATCTCCTGTTGGTTGGTGAGGTCGGTGGCGACGGCGGTGTAGGGGATGCGCAGCTCCTCGATATTGATATCGCCGACGATCTTGCGGATTTGCCCGAACACCTTCTCACCGCGAATCGCTCCCAGGCGAAAGCTCACGTCCACCAGGCGCAAGACGTCGAGGTAGTCCAGGCTTTCGATCCAGTTGCGGTACTCGTCGAGCTTGCCGGCAGCGTAGATCCCACCCACCACGGCGCCCATGGAGCAGCCGGCGATACAGGCGATGTCATAGCCGCGTCGTTCGATTTCCTCGATCACCCCGATATGGGCGTAGCCCCTGGCACCACCGGAGCCCAGCACTAAGGCAACACGTTTCTTCATGGCCAGATCCTTCGCAAAACAGGGGCCCACAATGCACCCATCAAGGGGCCTGCTTCAATCCTTGCTGACAGCGCGCAAGATTTTTCCAGGCTGGCGATCAGGCTCGGGTATGCTCTGGCAATAGGTACTACCGATTTCAGGCTAAGGACAAGGCACTTTTCCCTGTAGGCAACGTCTACAGGCTACGACTGAATTTGTATATTTGAGGTGTCATCAATGAAAGCCTGGATCTGTGTGCCTGTGATCGTGCTGGCCTTGGCTGGTTGTGCCGGGAAAACCGCGTATCGCGACAGCTGTGGCTCGCAATTGGACGCCGCCTGGAAAGAACTGGACCTGGCCAAGGCCGAAGGTTTTGCCGGCACTGTCAGCTACTCCAAGGCGTTGTCGCTGTTGACTGGCGCCAAGACTCAGCAGCAGTTTGAAGCGTTCGAGGGCTGCTCCAACAAGGCCGAGAAAGCGCGGTTCTACATTCGTGAGTCTCGCGCCGGGCGATGACCCCGCAGCGGGCAGGATTTTTCATCGGAAAGTGAGGGCAGGATGTCAGCGTTGGTCAATCAGTTAGTCGCTCAGGTCATTGGCCTGGAAGTAGGGTTACTGAGCTGCCAGGCTCGCCTCGCCGCCGTCACTGACGATGAAGCCTTGCATGATTTGCGCACCACTGTGCGACGCCTGCGCAGCCTGTTGCGCCCTTTGCGCGGGCTGCCCGGTGTCGAACAGCTTGAATTGGCCGCCAGCACGGTTGGCCAACTGACTACGCCGCTACGCGACCGAGAGGTGCTGGCGGCGTATTTGCATCAGCACGGTTATCACGACGCGGCTGATCGACGCCTGCGTCTGCAGCCCGAGGCTTATCGCCAGGTGGCGCAAAGCCCGGAGCTGGCGCACTTGCTGCTGATCCTGGATGCGTTCCCACGGTTTATCCGCGCATCCCAGCACCAGAAACTGCTCAAGGGCTTGCGCCCGCGTATCCAGAAACGCCTGGCCAAGCAATGGCAGGCACTCGATGGCGCCTTGAAGGACCCCGATCATGACCGCCACCGGCTACGGTTGCTGATCAAACGTGTGCGCTATGCCGCCGAGGCGTATCCCGAGCTGGACAAATTACCCACCAAAGCCCTGTCGCACTTGAAGAAGGCCCAGAGTGCGCTGGGTAACTGGCATGACTGTTGGCAGTGGCTGGCCCAGGCCGGCCATGAGCCAGACCTGCAACCCTGCGTAGCAGTGTGGCAGCGCACCATGCTCAAGGCGCAAGGCAAGGCCGACCGTGTGCTGGACACGCTCAGCGCCGAGTGTTTTTAAACCGGTCCGGTTTTTGGCCGGAATGGGCGCTGTGCCTGTGCAATTCGATGGTTAAGATTCCTCCAGGATTTTCTTGATGTGAGGTCGCCATGCGCTTTAGTGATTTGCTCGACGCTGCCCGTAGCAATCCGCTGGATGTCACCATCCCTGCCGAATGGGCCCAGGGCCGGGCCACCTTTGGCGGGCTGGTCGCTGCCTTGCAGTACGAGGCGCTGCGCGCCCAGGTGCCGGCGGACCGACCGCTGCGCTCGCTGGCCATCACCTTTGTCGGCCCGGTAGCGCCGGATGTACCTGCCAGCTATCAAGTCGAAGTGCTGCGCGAAGGCAAGGCGGTCAGCCAGTTGCTCGGGCGCGTGGTGCAGAACGGTGAAGTGGCGACCCTGGTCCAGGCCAGTTTTGGCGCCTCTCGCCCCTCCGAAATTGACGTGGCAAGTGAGCCGCCACCGGTATTCAAACATTGGGATGAATGCCAGGAACTGCCCTATATCAAGGGTGTTACCCCCGAATTCATGCGCCACCTGGCAATGCGCTGGAGTGTGGGTGGCCTGCCGTTTACCGGCAATAAATCTCGCGAGATGGGCGGTTGGGTACGGTTGAGAGGGGATGTAAAAGAAGAGCCACTGACCGAGGCGTACATCCTCGCCCTGGTCGACGCCTGGCCGCCGGCGCTACTGCCACACCTCAAAAAGCCCGCGCCGGGTAGCACCCTGACCTGGACCATCGAGTTCATCCAGCCGCTGCAAGACCTGACTACGCTCGACTGGTGCCAGTACCACGTCAACATCGAACACGCCCGCGACGGCTATGGCCACGCGGCCGCTGCGTTGTGGAGCCCGACCGGCGAGTTGATCGCCCTCAGCCGCCAGACCGTGGTGGTGTTCGCCTGAACCCGCCGGTCAGTGGTGGTGCCGCTGCCGCCAGGCGCGCCACCAGCCACCGCTGAGCACAAAGCGCGGGAAGGTCACGAACTGCTCGACCACCAGACGCTGCACCGCATCTTTACGATCACTGAACGGCTCACTGGCCTGGGCCTCCAGGCTATGGCCGTGACGCTGCAACGCCAGGCCCGCGACAATGCCAATCACACCGACCGCGAAGCTGGCCAGGCTCAGGCTGAACACGCCCGACACGATCAGTAGGAAACCGACGATAAACAGCGGCACGGCAATCAGGTGCAACGCCAGGTTGGTTGGGTGCTGATGGTTCTGTGGGTACTGACGCCATTGCCAGGCGGGGAGGTTGGGGTGACGTTTGCCCATGGTGGTGAATCCTCTGTCCGTTGAAACAACATGGATGGAGTGTAGATTGGGCTGGAGGGCAGGGCGAATTGGCCTT
Organism: Pseudomonas sp. FSL W5-0203; assembly: GCF_001896155.1. NCBI lineage: Bacteria > Pseudomonadati > Pseudomonadota > Gammaproteobacteria > Pseudomonadales > Pseudomonadaceae > Pseudomonas > Pseudomonas sp. FSL W5-0203. The sequence continues at coordinate 1,245 of NZ_MPOR01000052.1, read as the reverse complement.
TGCTATGGCTCTCATAGTTGCGGTTTCGTAAATAAGCTCATGGGTTTTTATATGGAGTCGTCTGACCAGTTGTGATCTTCTGGTCCAGGGCAGTTCATATAGACCGAGGGGCCGGATAGGGATAGCCATTTAGCCTTGAATTCAACAGATGCATTTTTCGATTTCGCTGTGAAAAAGAAATGCTCGTTTTCTTTTAGTATTTCTATGTTAAAAACTTCTCTGAGAGGAAGGTTTATTATTTTTAGTTCGGTAATGTTGGAGCAGGTCAATCCAATTCTGCATGTGTTATATCCTTTGTCTTTCCATTTTTCGGGGAGCCGGTCAGGAAAGTCTGGTATGTCAAAACCGATGCCGAAATCATTCAGATCATTTTCTATGCGGAGCGAGTGTATGTAAGCTTTTCCGACTTCAATAGGTCGGCTGAATACTTTGTTGAAAAAGATAGAGCCATCAAGGTTATTCCAGTTTTTCATTTCTTGTCCTTGAATAAATAATGGTCTTTTGCTCCTGGTATCTTACCAGTTCGAGGTGTATCAATAGGGCGCAAATTAAAGTGAGCGCCTTGGTCTCCTGTCCCGTTTTCAGAACCGAATTTATGCCCGGCCGAATGGTCCTGAATTAGCACTTTAGAATTATCTGCTCTCGTGTATTGGTATACCCTAGTGTTAATAGGTTTTCCTGAGCTGTTTAAAATTTTTCGGCCGTTCATATCCGACATCTTGACTATGCCATATTGCTTCGGTAACCCGGAGTCCGAATCTATCAGAACGTCAGGTTGTTGTGACATTGGTATGTTGGCATCTCTTTTAGCTTCTCTGAATGCTCCTCTACGAGAGAGATTTGGGACATTGGGGTCAGTGTGTACTGCACAGGTTTGGTTGTTCTTTCCTTGGCCAGGGCAATTAGGGTTCAGCCCCAGAGGGTCTACCCACCCCGTAGGATTGGGCACATACCGGTACCCATTGATCCCTCCCGCCAACTTCACCGGGTCCGGTGTCAGGTAGCGACCAATATCCGGATTGTAGTAGCGATGGCGGTTGTAGTGCAGGCCGCTTTCCGCATCGAAATACTGCCCTTGAAAGCGCAGTGGATTGTCGATTTTGCCTACGTCGAGCCGGGCGATCTGGCCGTAGGCGCGGTAGTGAGCGGACCAGACGATTTCGCCCTCGGGGCTGGTCAGTTCCTGCGGGGTGCCGAGGTGGTCGAGTTGGTAGTGGTAGGGCTTGGTTTCTTTTGGGCCGAAAC
>NZ_MPOR01000051.1:0-33215 GCF_001896155.1 Pseudomonas sp. FSL W5-0203 | reverse complement strand
GCGCGTGGCGGCGGCCCCCCAAATCACTGGCGGATTACGGGCACACCGAGCCTGGGCGAGGTGCCGAGTGGTGGGGCAAGAGCCCTTTTGGTTACTTTTGGGGCTCTTTTCCAAAAGTGGCCCGCTGTAAAAGCGGAACCCTAGGTGGCCGTTACCGCAGGAATCGATATGTACACAATCCAACTGTGTCGCCTGCCAGGCCGCCTTCGCGAGCAAGCCCGCTCCCACAGTTGGATTGCGGGGGTGTCAGGTAGATATGTGTCGCCTGGGAGGCCGTCATCGCAGGCAAGCCAGCTCCCACATTTGGACTGCGGGGGTGTCAGGTAGATTGGCGTCGGCTGTCAGGCCGCCATCACAGGCAAGCCAGCTCCCACAGTTGGATCGTTGGGTGTCAGGTAGATTGGCGTCGGCTGGCAGGCCGTCATCCCAGGCAAGCCCCACATTTTGTCCCGTGTTGAATCAGGAACCGAGGCTGATGCCGTTGGCCGGCAATGGCAATGCGGTTTTGTAGCGCACTTGCTTCAAGGCAAAGCTGGAGCGAATGTTCGCCACCCCCGGCACCTTGGTCAAAAAGTCCATCATAAAGCGCTCCAGGGACTGGATCGTGGGCACCAACACCCGGATCAAATAGTCCGGGTCGCCGGCCATCAGGTAGCACTCCATCACCTCAGGCCGATCCGAGATCGCCCCTTCGAATTGCTGCAGCGCCAGCTCGTTCTGTTTTTCCAGGCTCACATGGATGAACACATTGACGTGCAGCCCCAGCAAATCAGCATCCAGCAGCGTGACCTGCTCACGAATCAGCCCCAGTTCTTCCATCGCCTTGACCCGGTTGAAACACGGCGTGGGCGACAGGTTGACCGAGCGGGCCAGGTCGGCATTGGTGATCCGGGCATTCTCCTGCAGGGCGTTGAGAATGCCGATATCGGTACGGTCCAGTTTGCGCATGAGACAAAATCACCTGTTTATTATGTTTATGCAGTTTTTTTATCCGCAAATGACCGTGAGCGCAATGAAACACAGATAAATATTCTTCTACGCCACGCCTATGATTGTTGTAGGACAAGATTTCTTCTACCCGAAGACTGACTGTCAGCTAGCGCGCCCACTACAAGAAATTCACAAGATAGAGCGTAGAAAGCCATGACCCAGCCGTATGCACCGCTGCGCCTGCATGTTCCCGAACCCTCGGGCCGCCCAGGCTGCAAGACCGACTTTACCTACCTGCGTTTGACCGACGCCGGCCTGGTACGCAAACCCGCCATCGACGTAGAACCGGCCGACACCGCCGACCTGGCCAAGGGCCTGATCCGCGTGCTCGACGATCAGGGCCAGGCCCTTGGCCCGTGGGCCGAGGGTGTCTCCACCGAGATCATGCGCCGCGGCATGCGCGCCATGCTCAAGACGCGCATTTTCGACAACCGCATGGTGGTCGCCCAGCGTCAGAAAAAAATGTCGTTCTACATGCAAAGCCTTGGCGAAGAAGCCATCGGCAGCGCCCAGGCCCTGGCCTTGAATATCGACGACATGTGCTTCCCCACCTATCGCCAGCAAAGCATCCTGATGGCCCGCGAGGTGCCGCTGGTGGACCTGATCTGCCAACTGCTGTCCAACGAGCGCGACCCGCTCAAGGGCCGCCAGTTACCGATCATGTATTCGGTCAAGGAGGCGGGCTTCTTCACTATTTCCGGCAACCTTGCCACCCAATTCGTGCAGGGCGTGGGCTGGGGCATGGCCTCAGCGATCAAGGGCGATACCAAGATCGCCTCGGCCTGGATCGGCGACGGCGCCACTGCTGAATCGGACTTCCACACCGCCCTCACCTTCGCCCACGTGTACCGCGCGCCAGTGATTCTCAACGTGGTCAACAACCAGTGGGCGATTTCCACCTTCCAGGCCATCGCCGGCGGTGAAGCCACCACCTTCGCCGGACGCGGCGTCGGTTGCGGCATCGCTTCCCTGCGCGTGGACGGCAACGACTTTATCGCCGTGTACGCCGCCTCGGCCTGGGCTGCCGAGCGTGCGCGCCGCAACCTGGGGCCCACCCTGATCGAGTGGGTCACCTACCGCGCCGGCCCACACTCCACCTCCGATGACCCATCCAAGTACCGTCCCGCCGACGACTGGAGCCACTTCCCGCTGGGCGATCCGATTGCCCGCCTCAAGCAGCACCTGATCAAAATTGGCCAGTGGTCCGAAGAGGAACACGCGGCGGTCAGTGCCGAACTTGAAGCCGAAGTGGTCAAGGCGCAGAAGGAAGCCGAACAGTACGGCACCCTCGCCGGTGGCCAGATTCCAAGCGCCGCGACCATGTTCGAGGACGTCTATAAAGAGATGCCGGAGCACCTGAAGCGCCAGCGTCAAGAGTTGGGGGTGTGACATGAACGACCACAACAACAGCATCGAACTGGAAACCGCCATGACCACCACCACCATGACCATGATCCAGGCCCTGCGCTCGGCCATGGATGTGATGCTTGAGCGTGACGACAACGTGGTGGTGTTCGGCCAGGACGTCGGGTACTTCGGCGGCGTGTTCCGTTGCACCGAAGGCTTGCAGACCAAGTACGGCAGCTCGCGGGTGTTTGACGCCCCCATCTCGGAAAGCGGCATCGTCGGCGTGGCCGTGGGCATGGGCGCCTATGGCTTGCGCCCGGTGGCCGAAATCCAGTTCGCCGACTACGTCTACCCCGCCACCGACCAGATCATTTCCGAGGCGGCGCGCCTGCGCTATCGCTCGGCCGGCCAGTTCACTGCGCCCTTGACCATGCGCATGCCCTGCGGTGGCGGCATCTATGGCGGCCAGACCCACAGCCAGAGTATCGAAGCGGTGTTCACCCAGGTCTGCGGCCTGCGCACGGTGATGCCGTCCAACCCCTATGACGCCAAGGGCCTGCTGATCGCCTCCATCGAAAACGATGACCCGGTGATCTTCCTCGAACCCAAGCGCCTGTATAACGGCCCTTTCGATGGCCACCACGACCGCCCGGTAACGCCGTGGTCGAAACACCCCCAAGCCCAGGTGCCGGACGGTTACTACACCGTGCCGCTGGACGTGGCCGCCATCGTGCGTCCGGGTTCGGCCGTGACCGTGCTGACGTACGGCACCACCGTGTATGTGTCGCAAGTCGCCGCTGAAGAAACCGGCATCGACGCCGAGGTCATCGACCTGCGCAGCCTGTGGCCGCTGGACCTGGAAACCATCGTCAAGTCGGTGAAAAAGACCGGCCGTTGCGTGGTGGTGCATGAGGCCACGCGCACCTGCGGCTTTGGTGCCGAGTTGGTCTCGCTGGTGCAAGAGCATTGCTTCCACCACCTGGAAGCGCCGATCGAACGCGTCACCGGTTGGGACACCCCCTACCCGCACGCGCAGGAATGGGCGTATTTCCCAGGGCCGTCCCGAGTGGGCGCGGCGTTGAAACGGGTCATGGAGGTCTGAATGGGCACGCACGTTATCAAGATGCCGGACATAGGCGAGGGCATCGCGGAAGTTGAATTGTCGGTATGGCATGTAAAGGTCGGCGACCTGGTGGTTGAAGACCAGGTGCTGGCGGATGTGATGACCGACAAGGCGATGGTGGATATTCCCTCGCCGGTCCACGGCAAAGTGATTTCCCTCGGCGGCGAGCCGGGTGAGGTCATGGCAGTGGGCAGTATTTTGATCAGCATTGAAGTAGAAGGCGCAGGCAATACCAAGGATGTACCCGTGGTTGCCGAGCCGGCGAAGGCCGCGCCGCCTGTGGCCGAAGCCAAACCGGTACAGGCGCCGGTAGAAAGCAAGCCCGCTGCAGCAGTGAAAGCGCCGCAAGCGCCCGTGGCCCGTGAAGCCAGCGAACGCCCATTGGCCTCGCCTGCCGTGCGCAAACACGCGCTGGATGCCGGGATTCAACTGCGCCTGGTCCAGGGCACAGGGCCTGCCGGCCGAATTCTGCATGAAGACCTGGAGGCTTACTTGCGCCAGGGCACGGCAACGGGCGCCAGTGCCGCCAACCCTTACGCCGAGCGCAACGACGAACACCAAATCCCGGTGATCGGCATGCGCCGCAAGATCGCCCAGCGCATGCAGGACGCCACCCGGCGCGCCGCGCATTTCAGCTACGTGGAAGAAATCGACGTCACCGCCCTCGACGAGTTGCGCGTGCATCTCAACGAGAAGCACGGTGCGACACGCGGCAAGCTGACCCTGCTGCCGTTTATCGTGCGGGCCATGGTGGTAGCCTTGCGCGACTTCCCGCAGATCAATGCGCGTTACGACGACGAAGCCCAGGTCATCACTCGCCTCGGTGCCGTGCACGTGGGCGTCGCCACCCAGAGCGACGTGGGCCTGATGGTGCCGGTGGTACGTCACGCCGAAGCCCGCAGCCTGTGGGGCACTGCCGAAGAAATCGCGCGTTTGGCCAATGCCGCACGCACAGGCAAGGCCAGCCGCGATGAGCTGTCCGGTTCCACCATCACCCTGACCAGCCTTGGCGCCTTGGGCGGCATTGTCAGCACGCCGGTGCTGAACCTGCCGGAAGTGGCCATCGTCGGCGTCAACCGTATCGTTGAGCGGCCGATGGTGATCAAGGGCCAGATTGTGGTGCGCAAGATGATGAACCTCTCCAGCTCCTTCGATCACCGCGTGGTCGATGGCATGGACGCGGCGCAATTCATCCAGGCCATTCGCGGCCTGCTCGAACAACCCGCCAGCCTGTTCCTGGAGTAAGGGCATGACTCAGACATTGCACACCACGCTGCTGATTATCGGCGGCGGCCCCGGCGGTTATGTCGCGGCGATTCGCGCAGGCCAACTGGGCATCCCGACCATCCTGGTGGAAGGCCAGGCGCTGGGCGGCACCTGCCTGAACATTGGCTGCATTCCCTCCAAGGCGCTGATCCATGTGGCCGAGCAGTTCCAGCAAACCGTGCACCATAGCCAGGGCTCGCAGTTGGGCATTGAGGTGGATGTACCGACTTTGGACATCCGCAAGAGCGTGGAATGGAAAGACGGCATCGTTGACCGCCTGACCACCGGCGTCGCCGCACTGCTGAAAAAACATAAGGTGCAGGTGATCCATGGCTGGGCCAAAGTCATCGACGGCAAGACCGTCGAGGTGGGCGAGCAGCGCATCCAGTGCGAACACCTGCTGTTGGCCACCGGCTCGACAAGCGTCAACCTGCCGATGCTGCCGATTGGCGGGCCGATTATCTCGTCCACCGAAGCCCTGGCACCGACCCATGTACCCAAACGTTTGATCGTGGTGGGCGGTGGTTATATCGGCCTGGAACTGGGGATTGCCTACCGCAAGCTGGGTGCCGACGTCAGCGTGGTCGAGGCCCAGGCGCACATTCTGCCGGCCTACGACGCCGAGCTGACCCTGCCGGTGGCTGAATCCTTGAAGAAACTTGGCGTGAAGCTGTACCTGGAACACAGCGTCACCGGCTTTGCCGACGGCAAACTGCAGGTGCGCGCCCCCAACGGCGACATCTTGGCGCTGGACACCGACCAGGTGCTGGTCGCCGTGGGGCGCAAACCCAACACCCAGGGTTGGAACCTCGAAGCGCTGAACCTGGACATGAACGGCGTGGCGATCAAGATCGACAGCCGCTGCCAGACCAGCATGCGCAACGTGTACGCCATCGGCGACCTCAGCGGCGAGCCGATGCTGGCGCACCGGGCCATGGCCCAGGGCGAAATGGTTGCCGAACTGATCAGCGGCAAGGCCCGCGAATTCAACCCGGCGGCAATTCCGGCGGTGTGCTTTACCGACCCGGAACTGGTGGTGGTCGGCAAGACCCCGGACGAGGCCAAGGCTGCCGGCCTGGATTGCATTGTGTCGAGCTTCCCCTTCGCCGCCAATGGCCGGGCCATGACGCTGGAGTCCAAAGCCGGCTTCGTGCGGGTGGTGGCGCGACGTGACAATCACTTGATTGTTGGCTGGCAAGCCGTGGGGGCCGGAGTGTCCGAGCTGTCGACCGCGTTCGGCCTGAGCCTGGAAATGGGTGCGCGCCTGGAGGATGTGGCTGGCACCATCCATGCCCACCCGACTCTGGGTGAAGCGGTGCAGGAAGCCGCGCTGCGGGCGTTGGGCCACGCGTTGCACCTGTAAAACCGTGGCGTGGCTATCGCAGGCAAGCCAGCTCCCACACTTGGAATGCATTCCAATGTGGGAGCCGGGCTTGCCCGCGATAGCGGTGCATTAGCCAATGCAGAGGTTGAATGGTCCGCCGCCCTCCTCCCACACCGGCCAAGAATGCAGTATTGTTGCGCCCATCCAGAAAAAAAATCCGACTTGACCAGAGATAGAGGGTGTCATGGGTAACGAGAGCATCAATTGGGACAAGCTGGGTTTTGACTACATCAAGACCGACAAGCGGTTTCTCCAGGTCTGGAAAAACGGCGAATGGCAAGCTGGCACCCTGACCGACGACAATGTGCTGCACATCAGCGAGGGCTCCACTGCCCTGCATTATGGCCAGCAATGCTTCGAGGGCCTGAAGGCCTACCGTTGCAAGGACGGTTCGATCAACCTGTTCCGCCCGGACCAGAACGCCGCCCGCATGCAGCGCAGCTGTGGCCGCCTGCTGATGCCACAAGTGCCGACCGACGCGTTCATCGACGCCTGCAAACAAGTGGTCAAGGCCAACGAGCGCTTCATCCCGCCGTACGGCAGTGGCGGCGCGCTGTACCTGCGCCCGTTCGTGATCGGCACCGGAGACAACATTGGCGTGCGTAGCGCGCCGGAGTTCATCTTCTCGGTGTTCTGCATCCCGGTCGGTGCCTACTTCAAGGGCGGCCTGGTGCCGCACAACTTCCAGATCTCCGGCTACGACCGCGCCGCGCCGCAAGGCACCGGTGCCGCCAAGGTCGGTGGCAACTACGCCGCCAGCCTGATGCCCGGTTCGGAAGCGAAGAAATTCGGCTTCGCCGACGCGATCTACCTGGACCCGATGACACATTCGAAAATCGAAGAAGTCGGCTCGGCCAACTTCTTCGGGATCACCCACGACAACCAGTTCATCACGCCGAAGTCGCCTTCGGTATTGCCAGGCATCACCCGCCTGTCGCTGATCGAACTGGCCCAGACCCGCCTGGGCCTGGAAGTGGTCGAGGGCGAAGTGTTCATCGACAAGCTGGATCAGTTCAAGGAAGCCGGCGCCTGCGGTACCGCTGCGGTGATCTCGCCTATCGGCGGCATTCAGTACAACGGCAAGCTGCATGTGTTCCACAGCGAGACCGAAGTCGGCCCGATCACCCAGAAGCTCTACAAAGAGCTGACCGGTGTGCAGACCGGTGACGTTGAAGCGCCGGCGGGTTGGATCGTCAAGGTCTGACAGCCACGAAAGCCAGCGACACCACAAAACCCCTGTGGAAGCTGGCTTGCCTGCGATAGCGATCTGTCAGCCAGCATATGATCGTTCCCACGCTCCGCGTGGGAATGCAATGCATCCCCTGACGCTCCGCGTCACCTGTTGTCCGGCGGGACGCGGAGCATCCCAGGCGGCATTCCCACGCAGAGCGTGGGAACGATCAAGGGCCCACCGCTATCGCAGGCAAGCCAGCTCCCACACTGGTTTCTGCGCTTTCAAGAGCGTGGCGCAATATTCTCGGCAATCTTCTTGCCCATACTGATCCTCGGCTCCACCCCATACCCCAACGCCTCATAAAACCCCACCACCACGTCATTGCCGCCGGTGATCTGCAGGTTGATCTTCATGCAACCCAGCGCCGTCAACGCCTGTTCGGCATAGCGCACCAGCGACGATCCCAGGCCATGGCGCCGATAGTCGGTATGCACCGCCACCGAATACAACCAGCCACGATGCCCGTCATAGCCGGCGAGAATGGTACCGATCACGGCTTTGTTGTCGGTGGCAACGAAGAACAACCCGTCGTTGACCGCCAGTTTCTTATCAATCGCCAGGCTCGGCAGGTTATGCGCGGTGTCATAGCCAAACGCCTGCTGCCATAACTCAATCACCTGGGCACGGTGTTGACGGTCGCGATAAGGCCCTATGGGGTGGCGGGACAACAGCGTTTTTTCCATCACCAACGTGCGCTCATTGCCGTGGTACACGTCACGCACGTTGTGAAAACCCAACTTGGCGTAGAAGGCTTGCGCCGTCAGCGAGGACGGCACGCTCAAGACCGTCACGCCGGCTTCACGGGCGCGCAGTTCGATCTCGATCATCAACAATCGGCCAATGCCCTGCCCTTGCAGCGCTGGGTTGACGAACACCGAGCGCACCACATTGCCATCCAGTGAGGCCGTAGCGACGATCAGTTGAGCCTGAGTCGCCACCAACACTACCCGCCGCTGGAGCAATGCCAGCACAGCGTCGGGGGTGAAGTTGCTGGCAACCCGCGCAATCACATCCGCGGGGTAATCACGTGCGTTGCTGCTGTGCAGCGCAGCCAGGATGACGTGGCTGATACCTTCGGCATCGGACGGTTGGGCAAGGCGAACAGCGGTAGACATGGTTCCTCCTGGCTGACACAGCGATAACAATCACCACAATACCAATGTGGGAGCTGGCTTGCCTGCGATAGCGGTGGGCCAGCCAGATGAATGGGGCTGACACACCGCTATCACAGGCAAGCCAGTTCCCACAGTTTGATCGTATTTCAATCTGGCAGCCGATTCGGCTGCGCCACTCCCGTTTTCAGCTTTCTTGGCTGAGCCACCCCGCCGTTTCAGCCGGGATCCTTTCCCCGCAACGCACACAATAGCGGCACAAGATCCCCAACGGACCCGTGCCCCCATGCAAACCACCAACACCGTCCTGATGATCCGCCCGGCGCGCTTTGCCTTCAACCCGGATACCGCGATCAACAACCGTTTCCAACGCCCGCCGCTGGACCCGCTCAGTGCACAGCACAAAGCGCTGGAGGAGTTCGACGGTTATGTCGACACCTTGCGCCAGCACGGCGTGGAGGTGCTGGTGGTGCAGGACACGCCGGCGCCCCACACGCCCGACTCGATCTTCCCCAACAACTGGTGGAGCAGCCATGCCGACGGCAGCCTGGTGCTCTACCCCATGGAAGGCCAGAACCGCCGACTGGAGCGCAACAAGGGCGTGCTGCAAGTTTTGGAGCAGCGCTTTGCGATCAACACCACCATCGATCTCAGCCACCTGGAACAACAGAACATCTTCCTGGAAGGCACCGGCAGCATGGTACTCGACCGCCAGCACCGCATCAGCTACGCCTGCCATTCGGGGCGCACCCACCACGCGGCCCTGCGCCAGTTTGCCGAACGCCTCGACTACCAACTCTGCGTGTTCCACGCCCTGGACCGCCACCAGGCACCCATCTACCACAGCAACGTGATGATGAGCGTTGGCCGCGACCTCGCGGTGGTGTGCCTGCAGGCCCTGCCCGACGACCGCGAACGCCTGGCCCTGGAACGCTCCCTGCGTGATACCGGCAAAGACATCCTCAGCCTGGACTTCGACCAGCTGGAAGCCTTCGCCGGCAACATGCTGGAGGTCCACGACCGGGACGGCCAGCCGTTGCTGGTGATGTCCGCCAGTGCCTGGGGCGCCCTGCATCCGGCGCAGCGTCAGCATGTGGAACGCCATACGCGGCCGGTGGTGGTGAATATCGACAACATCGAACGCATCGGCGGCGGCAGTGCCCGCTGCATGCTGGCCGAAGTGCATCTGCCGGCCCGTCCCTCATTTCAATAAGGAGTCTTGCCATGACCCGTTATATCGACGTCAACGACCTCAGCTACCTGGTTTCGCAAAAAGGCCTGCAAACCTGCATCACCGAAATGGCCGACTACATTCGCGCCGACTACCTGCGCTGGCAGGATTTCGAGAAATGCGCGCGCCTGGCCAACCACTCACCGGATGGGGTGATCGAGCTGATGCCAGTGTCCGACGCCTCGCTGTACGCCTTCAAGTACGTCAACGGCCACCCGAAAAACACCCTGGCCGGCATGCTCACCGTGATGGCGTTCGGTGCCTTGGGCGACGTCGACACCGGTAAACCGGTGCTGCTGGCGGAAATGACCCTGACCACTGCGATCCGCACCGCCGCCACCTCGGCCCTGGTCGCCCGCTACCTGGCCCGCGCCAACAGCCGCAGCATGGCGCTGATCGGCAACGGCTGCCAAAGCGAATTCCAGGCCCTGGCCTTCCACGCCATGCTCGGTATTACTGAAATCCGCCTGTTCGACATCGACCCCCAGGCCACCGCCAAGCTCGCCGCCAACCTCAAGGCGTTCCCGGCGATCAAGGTGATCCTGGCCGCCAGCGTCGCCGAGGCAGTCAAAGGCGCGGACATTGTCACCACCGTGACTGCGGACAAAGCCTACGCCACCATCCTGACTGACGAGATGATCGAGCCAGGCATGCACCTCAATGCCGTGGGCGGTGACTGCCCGGGCAAGACCGAGCTGGACCGCCGCATCGTCGAGCGCGCCCGGGTGATCGTCGAGTACGAACCGCAAAGCCGCATCGAAGGTGAAATCCAGCATATGCCGGAAGATTCGCCGGTCACCGAGCTGTGGCAAGTGATCAACGGCCAACAGCCGGGCCGCGAAAATGACCGCCAAATTACCCTGTTCGACTCGGTGGGTTTTGCCATCGAAGACTACTCGGCCCTGCGCTATGTATTGGACGTGGCCAAAGCCTCGGATGTGGGCAGCGAGCTGGAGCTGGTGCCGGACCTGGCCGACCCGAAAAACCTGTTCGCACGCCTGGCCCAGCAACCTGTGGTACAGCATAAAAAGCGCGCCTGAAACCGCTCTGGCCTGCCGCTTTGCGCCCAGGGCAGGCCAGATTCTAGTGGGTTAAAAGCCGATTTTGCCGGTGCCGCAGCCGATTCCGCTGCATTGCTTGTTTTAACAGCGCAATTTGCGCTTTGCGCAGGGGGTAAACGACACAAAAAACGCACCACCATGAAGCATTCTCTGCTCCCAGTTATTCACTGCCCCTGACATCAATTACAAAATATAGGGACCGACACATGACTCCTCTGCGATCACTCTTCGCTGCGTTGCTGTTGCCACTGTGCGCCACCGCTGCCCACGCCCAGGACTGGAAAGAAATCCGGTTTGGCGTGTTCCCCGAATACCCGCCCTTCGAATCTGTCGCCGCCGACGGCAGCCTGCAAGGGTTCGATATCGAACTGGGCAACGCTATCTGCGCCAAGCTCGAAGTGAAATGCACCTGGGTGCACAACGAATTCGACGGCATGATCCCGGCCCTGCGTGCGCGCAAGTTCGACGCGATCATGTCCTCCATGGCCGTGACCCCGGCTCGTGAGAAAGTCATCGACTTCACCGACCGCCTGTTCCTCAGCCCCACCTCGGTGATCACCCGCAAAAACGCCACCTTCGGTGACACCCCCGAGTCGCTGAACGGCAAGCACGTTGGCGTGCTGCAAGGCTCGTTGCAGGAAGCCTATGCCCGAGCGCACCTGGCCAAGCTCGGTGCACAGATCAAGGCATACCAGTCCCAGGAACAGAACTACGCCGACCTGCAAAACGGCCGCCTCGACGCCACCCTGACGGACAAGCTCGAAGCCCAGCTCAACTTCCTGTCCAAGCCCGAAGGCGCCGACTTCAAGACCGGCCCGGCCTTCAAGGACCCGACCCTGCCGCTGGACATCGCCATGGGCCTGCGCAAGAACGACCAGGCATTGCGTGAGCTGATCAACAAGGGCATCGCCGCCGTCCAGGCCGATGGCACTTACGCACAGATCCAGAAGAAATACTTTGGCGATCAAGACATCTACAACGAGTAACCGGCAACCCGTGCCCCTGTGGGAGCGGGCTTGCCCGCGATAACGGTGCTTCAGGCACCCACGCCGTGACTGCACCACCGTTATCGCAGGCAAGCCAGCTCCCACAGTAAATCCGTGCACTCCTTCGAGATCTTCCCCATGAACGACCTCCTCAACCTGCAAGGCTACGGCCCCATGCTGGCCCAGGGTGCCTGGATGACGCTCAAGCTGGCGTTCCTCGCCCTGGCTCTGAGCCTTACGCTGGGCCTGGTCGCCGCTGGCGCCAAACTCTCCAGCGCCAAATGGCTGCGCGTGCCGGCCACGCTCTACACCACGTTGATCCGCAGCGTGCCGGACCTGGTGCTGATCCTGCTGATCTTCTACAGCCTGCAACTGTGGCTCAACGACCTGACCGAAGCGTTCGGCTGGGACTACGTTGAAATCGACCCGTTTACCGCCGGGGTGATCACCCTGGGCTTTATCTACGGTGCGTATTTCACCGAGAACTTCCGGGGTGCGATCCTCAGTGTGCCGGCGGGCCAACTGGAAGCCGCCACCGCCTACGGCCTGAGCCGCTGGCAGCGCTTTCACCTGGTGCTGTTCCCGCAACTGATGCGCTTTGCCCTGCCTGGCCTGGGCAATAACTGGCTGGTGCTGCTCAAGTCCACGGCGCTGGTGTCCATCATCGGCCTGTCAGACCTGGTCAAGGCCGCGCAGAACGCCGGCAAGTCCACCAGCGAGCCGCTGTACTTCCTGATCCTCGCGGGCCTGGTGTACCTGGTGATTACCACCCTCTCCAACCGCATCTTCAAGCGCCTGGAACGGCGCTATAACCTGGGCATCAAGGGGATGGCGCGATGATCGAACTGTTCCAGCAATACGGCCTGGCCTATCTGTTCAGCGATGGCAGCGGCCTGTCCGGTGTCGCCATGACCTTGTGGCTGTTCATTATCTCGGTGGTGCTCGGCTTTGGCCTGTCGATCCCCCTGGCGCTGGCACGCGTCTCAGAGCATTTCTGGCTGCGCTGGCCGGTGGAGGTTTACACCTACCTGTTCCGTGGCACGCCCCTGTATATCCAACTGCTGATTTGCTACACCGGGCTGTACAGCCTGGAAGTGGTGCAGGACAACGCCCTGCTCAACCAGTTTTTCCGCAACGCGCTGAACTGCACACTGTTGGCGTTTGTGCTCAACACCTGCGCCTACACCGTGGAAATCTTCGCCGGGGCAATCCGCAACATTCCCCATGGCGAGATCGAAGCGGCACGCGCCTATGGCCTGCACGGCTGGCGGCTGAACCTGTTTGTGATCGTACCCGCCGCATTGCGTCGCGCCCTGCCGGCCTACAGCAATGAAATGATCCTGATGCTGCACGCCACGTCACTGGCGTTTACCGCCACCGTCGCCGACATCCTCAAGGTCGCCCGCGATGCGAATGCCGAGACGTTCCTGACCTTCCAGGCCTTCGGCATCGCCGCGCTGCTCTACATGCTGCTGTCCTTTGCACTGGTGGGCCTGTTCAGGCTGGCCGAACGTCGCTGGATGCGCTTTCTTGTTCCTACCCGAGGCTAACCCATGAATCAGTCCGCGCAGGCCCTGGCCGCTTATCCAATGGATGTACCCGTCGGCAAAACCGCCACGGCGGCCATCAAGCTGCAAGTCGAAGGTATCCATAAACGCTACGGCGAACACGAAGTGCTCAAGGGCGTGTCCCTCAATGCACGCCAGGGCGATGTGATCAGCCTGATCGGCGCCAGCGGCTCGGGCAAAAGCACGATGCTGCGGTGCATCAACTTTCTGGAACAGCCTGACGCCGGGGTGATCACCCTGGACGGCATCAGCATTGAAATGCAACCAGGCCGCGCCGGCACCCGTGCGCCGCACCAGGCGCAACTGCAAAACCTGCGCACGCGCCTGGCCATGGTGTTCCAGCACTTCAACCTGTGGAGCCACATGACCGTGCTGGAAAACATCACCATGGCCCCGCGCCGGGTGCTGAACGTGAGCGCCGCCGAAGCCGAGAAGCGTGCGCGACTGTACCTGGACAAGGTCGGCCTGCCGAGCCGCGTGGCGGACCAATACCCGGCGTTCCTGTCCGGTGGCCAGCAGCAGCGCGTGGCCATTGCGCGCGCGCTGGCAATGGAACCGGAGATTATCCTGTTCGATGAACCCACCTCGGCCCTGGACCCGGAACTTGTAGGAGAAGTGCTCAAAGTCATACAGACGTTGGCCGAGGAAGGTCGTACCATGCTGATGGTCACCCACGAAATGGGCTTTGCCCGCCAGGTGTCCAGCCAAGTGCTGTTCCTGCACCAGGGCCGAGTCGAAGAACACGGCGGCGCCGAGATCCTCGACCATCCCACCAGCGAACGCTTGCAGCAATTTCTTTCCAACCGTTTGAAGTGAACTCATGGATACCAAGGCCCACGGACCCCATTCTTCCCCTACGCTGGATCGCATCGACGAAGCGATCATCGACGTACTCAGGCATCAGGGGCGTATTACCTACGAAAAGCTCTCGTCGCTGGTGCACCTCACCCCCAGGCCCTGCCTGGAACGGGTGCGCAAGCTGGAACGACGCGGGGTGATCCGTGGGTATGGGGCGATCATCGATGTGCAGATGGTCTCACCGGGGCTGTCACTGCTGGTGCTGGTGGCCTTGTCCAACCAAAGCGGGCGCTCGGCGCAAAAGGCCTTCGAAGCCTGCGTGAAAGCCTGCCCGCAGGTATTCGAATGCCAGTTGATCAGCGGGCCGTTCGACTACAGCCTGCGCATGCGCTGCCGGGATATGGAACATTACCGGGTGCTGACCGAGACCTGGTTGAACAATGATGAGTTGCACATTGATAAGCTGGTGGCGCATCCGGAGTTGGCGGTGGTCAAGAACACCGCGACCGAACTGGCCTGATCCAGCTGGCTCGTTCCCACGCTCTGCGTGGGAATGCATCCAATGACGCTCCGCGTCACAAAACTTCAAGAGCAGACGCGGAGCGTCCAGGGTGGCATTCCCACGCAGAGCGTGGGAACGATCATTCACCCCTGCCCACTTAATATTCTTTTGCCTGGCTTGGCACCCACCAGCTTCGCCTGCCCATCTTTCTGCTTGCCCGTGCGGGCTTCACTGATCAGCCCCGGAATCAACTTGCCCTCCGGCAAATTCTTCCAGAAGCGGCTGGGCAAATGCCCTTCCATCACCTTAGGGTTCAAGCGTGCCGGGTTGAAGATGTGGCTGTAGTAGGTCAGCCACATGGCGCTGTGGGGATCTTCAACATTCTGCGCCAGTTGCTGCCAGGCCTCGGGGCACTGGCGCTGATGAATCAATTGCTCGCCGTCGTAATAGACCCCGTCCAGGGGCGTGGCGATCATCCAGCGATGGCGGCCCATGCGCCCGATAAAATGCTCGCTGGCGCTCTTGAGAATGTCATGGGCCGGCTCATGCCAGGCCACGTACTCCGGCAGTTCCGGCCCTGCCTCGGCCGGCAGCGCGATGAAGCGCACAAACGCGTGCAAGTGGTGGGCCTCCCGGCTGACTTGCTTGATGCGCCGCTGCAACTCGCTGCCAAGCTTGTCACCTGCCAGCATGGCCGTGCGATCACCGTGGCTGACCCGCCATAGCACTTCATACAACAGGCTCCAGCGCTGATCACCTTGATAACAGGCAGCGGACTCCAACAATTGCAACAGCGCCTTGGGTATGCGCGCCTGAAACGGCCCCATCCCTGGTGGGATAGGTTCATCGGTAGCGAACAGGTCCGCCGCCTGCGCCTCGCCCCAGCTGACCTGGCTGGGGTCGACCTGATGGCTGAGCAACCAGCGGGCCTGTTCGCGCCAGGTGCTGAACAGGTTGTCGCACTCCAGGCTGATCATCCCCACAACCCCATCTGTTGCGGCTGCGGACGGTCCCGCAATTGTTCGCGCAACAACACACTGGTGCTGTCGGCCTGCTGCGGGTGGTAGTCGCTGGTGATGAAAAACGGCTTGGCCTTGGCCAGCACGCAGCGCATGCGCGCCAGGTCTTCGAAGCGGATCTTGCGTTCACGGCGCAGGTCGACCAGGCGCTGGGTGGTGCGCAGGCCGATGCCGGGGATACGTGCGATCAGGGTCGGCTCGGCGCGGTTGAGGTCCAGGGGGAACACCTCGCGATGCTCCAGGGCCCACGCCAGCTTGGGGTCGATATCCAGTGCCAGGTCACCGGGGCCGGCGAACAGCTCATTGGCGCTGAAACCGTAGCTGCGCAGCAGGAAATCAGCCTGGTACAAGCGGTGCTCGCGCATCAAGGGCGGCGCGGCCAGGGGTACGCTTTTCGGGCTGTTGGGGATGGGGCTGAACGCCGAGTAATACACGCGGCGCAGCTTGAAATTACCGTACAACGCCTCGGCACCGTGCAGGATGGTGCTGTCGTCGGTGTCGTCGGCGCCGACGATCATCTGCGTGCTCTGCCCGGCCGGGGCGAAACGTGGCGCGCGGGGTTCGTTGAGCACCGTCTGTTCGCCGGTGTAGATGGTCTGCATGGCCTGCTTGATCGAGCCGATCTGCTTCTCGGGCGCCAGGGTTTGCAGGCTGGCGTCGGTGGGCAGTTCGATATTCACACTGAGGCGATCGGCATAACGGCCAGCCTCGGCGATCAGGGCCGGGTCGGCATCGGGGATGGTCTTGAGGTGGATATAACCGCGAAAGTCATGCTCTTCGCGCAGCAGTTTGGCGACCCGCACCAGTTGCTCCATGGTGTAGTCCGACGAACGGATGATGCCGGAGCTGAGGAACAGCCCGCTGACGCAATTGCGCTTGTAGAAATCCAGGGTCAGGGTGACCACCTCCTCCGGGCTGAAGCGCGCACGGGGCACGTCGCTGGAGCGGCGGTTGACGCAGTATTGGCAGTCGTAGAGGCAGAAGTTGGTGAGCAACATCTTGAGCAACGACACGCAACGGCCATCGGGCGTGTAGCTGTGGCAGATGCCCATGCCATTGGTGGAACCCAGCCCCGCCTTGCCCTCGGAACTGCGCTTGGGCGCGCCACTGCTGGCGCAGGACGCGTCGTACTTGGCGGCGTCGGCGAGGATGCTGAGTTTTTCGATCAACTGCATGGAGGGCTACCGATACTGGTTTTTTGTACAGTACCAATAGCCACACTTTGTCACAAGTGCCGTCTGTAGGAGCAAGCTCTGGCCACAATAAGCGGATCGGTCAGCTGGCGGTGGCCAGGAGCAAGTCCTGCACCGAACGCGCCTTGCCACGGTGATGGTCCAGCGCATACAACGACGCCGCAATCTCATCCGCCCGAATCGGCAACACCGACAGCAAGGTATCGCTCAAGCCATGGCTGGCCTGGCTGAAGCCCTGGATGTAGATGCCAGCCTTGCAGCGCTCGTCGGTGACGATGCGGTAGTCGCGGGCCACTTCAAAGTCGCCCATGTAGGCTTGCAGCGGCGCCAGCAGTTCACGGTGCATCTGGCGCTCGTAGCCGGTGGCCAGGATTACCGCGTCGTAATGGTTGAGGCTGGTTTCGCCGGTGGCGGTATTGCGCAGGGCCAGTTCGATGCCCAGCGGGCCGGCGGTGGCCTTCTCCACTACGGTCAGGGTGCGGAACGCCTGGCGGGCGATGCCGGAGACTTTCTGGCGGTAGAAAATCCCGTAGATGCGCTCGATCAGGTCCAGGTCCACCACCGAGTAGTTGGTGTTCTGGTACTCGGCGACCAAACGCTCACGCTCGGCACCGACTTGCTGGAACACCAGGTCAGTAAAGGCCGGCGAGAACACTTCGTTGACGAACGGGCTGTCGTCGGCCGGCTTGAGCGCCGAGCCGCGCAGGATCATGTCGACCTGCACCGACGGGAAGCTGTCATTGAGGTCGATAAAGGCTTCGGCCGCGCTCTGGCCACCGCCGATCACGGCGATGCGCATCGGCTTGCCGTCTACGCACGGCTGGCTGGCCATGCGCTCCAGGTACTGGGAATGGTGAAACACCCGGCTATCGCCCTTGAGCGCCTTGAATGCCTCGGGGATGCGCGGTGTGCCGCCGGCGCTGACCACCACCGAACGGGTGGTGCGCACATGCTGCTCGCCCTGGGCATCACGGGAGATCACGCGCAACGCCTCGACCTGCTGCTGATGCAGGATCGGCTCGATGGCCAACACTTCCTCGCCGTAGTTGGCCTGGGCCTGGAACTGCCCCGCCACCCAGCGCAGGTAGTCGTTGTACTCCATGCGGCAGGGATAGAAGGTGCCCAGGTTGATGAAGTCCACCAAGCGTTCGTGGGCCTTGAGGTAGTTGACGAAGGAGTACGGGCTGGTGGGGTTGCGCAGGGTCACCAGGTCCTTGAGGAAGGAAATCTGCAGTTCGCTCTGGGTCACCAGGGTATTGCCGTGCCAGCGGTAGTCGGCTTGTTTGTCGAGAAACAGCACGTCCAGCTTGCCCTGGGCCTTTTCACGCTCCTGCAGGGCGATGGCCAGCGCCAGGTTCGAAGGGCCGAAACCGATCCCGATCAGGTCATGAACCGCGGGCGAAGCAATTGCCTGTGTCATTCCAGTGTCCTCTGGATAAGCCCCATGGCGGTGGGGCGGGAATACCTTCATGGCCTGAACAACAGGCCGTGTGTTGATAGGAAACGAGGACAGTGAAATAAAATTTAACTAACAGCCGATCAGTGCGCTTCCCACTCGCGCATGCGCACCCGGCAGTGCTTCATCGCATTGACGATGTGTTTTTCCACCAGGCTGCGGGAAATGCACAGGCGTTCGGCGATTTGCACGTGGGACAGGCCTTCGAGTTTGCGCAACAGGAAACTGTCGCGACAGGCCGCCGGCAACTCGGCCAAGGCGCGCTCGAGCATCTCCAGGCGCTGGCCCTGGTGGTGGCTGGTGTGGGGGGAACAGGCGGCGAAGCGCTCTTCGCTGTCCAGCACCTCAAGAGGCTCGGACTGACGCAAGGCATTACGCCGATGGCCGTCGATCACCAGGTTCAGTGCCGTGCGGTAAAGAAACGCGCGAGGCTGCTCGATTGGCGTATCGCTTACGCGCTCCAGCACCCGCACATAGGCGTCATGCACCACATCTTCGGCCACCTGGCGGTTACCCAGCTTGGCGTTCAGGAAACACACCAGCTCGCGATAGTAGTTTTCCAACATGACTCCTGAGCACCTCCCGGTGGTGTTGATCCTGTAGGAGCGTGCTTGCTCGCCAAGAACCTGAGGGCACATCGTTTTATCTGGATGCACGCGTTATCGTTGACGTTTTCGCGAGCGAACTTGCTCCCAACAGACAGCCATCGATGATGGCAGTTTGAGTACGTGCAATTTATAGTAATTCTCATCTACTTTTAAAGAAGTCTTGCTCCCACGTATGGTTTTTTTCGCCGACGCAGCTGTTACTGCGTATGTAAACGCCTAAATATTCGCGCAATTTTCTCGTATAACAGTCAGCTCTTCGCCACTCGGCCCCCTTTCCCTGGCTGGAACCAAAGCATGAAACGCCCTCGCCCCGCCCGCCTCGCCCTGCTTGCTGTGGTGTGCCTGATCCCCCTCCTTGCAGTGGCAGCCTGGCAGCTGTTGCCGCCAGGTCGAGATAGCTTGCCCACGGTCACTGTCGTGCGCGGCGACATTGAGAACAGTGTCACCGCCCTGGGCACCCTGCAACCGCGACGCTACGTAGACGTCGGCGCCCAGGCCTCCGGACAGATCCGCAAGATCCATGTCGAGGCCGGTGACCAGGTCACGCAAGGCCAGCTACTGGTAGAGATCGACCCTGCCACGCAGCAGGCCAAACTCGACGCCAGCCGCTACGCCATCGAAAACCTCGAGGCCCAGTTGCAGGAGCAAAAAGCCCAGCACGAGCTGGCGCGCCAGAAGTATCAGCGCCAGCAGCGCCTGAACGCCGGGAATGCCACCCGCGAAGAAGATGTGCAAACCGCCAAGGCCGAACTGAGTGCGACCCAGGCGCGGGTGGACATGTTCAAGGCCCAGATCCGCCAGGCCCAGGCCAGCCTGCGCAGTGACGAGGCCGAACTGGGCTATACGCGGATTTACGCGCCGATGAGCGGCACCGTAGTGGCGGTAGATGCGCGAGTCGGCCAGACGCTCAACGCCCAGCAACAGACGCCGTTGATCCTGCGCATCGCCAAACTGTCGCCGATGACCGTATGGGCCGAAGTGTCCGAAGCCGATATCGGCCACGTCAAACCGGGCATGAGCGCCTATTTCACTACCCTCGCCGGCGGCACCCGGCGCTGGACCAGCACCGTGCGCCAGATCCTGCCGATCCCGCCCAAGCCCCTGAACGAAACCAGCCAAGGCAGTGGCAGCCCCAGCAGTACCAGCAAAACCGGCAGTGGCCGGGTAGTGCTATACACCGTACTGCTGGATGTGGACAACGCTGACAATGCGTTAATGGCCGAAATGACCACCCAGGTGTTTTTCGTCGCCAGCCAGGCCAGGGACGCTCTCACCATCCCGGTCGCAGCGCTGCTCGGCAGCCAAGGCACCGACAAGCAGATCGCGCGGGTCGTGACCAAAAACGGCGCCATCAAGGAGCGAGAAGTACAGCTGGGTATCAGTGACCGCCTGCGGGTTGAAGTGTTGGATGGCCTGGACGAAGGCGATCACCTGTTGATCGGCCCAGCCAGCGGCAGCGGGGGTTGATGTGAGCACGCCACTGATCGAACTCAAGAACATCCGCAAATCCTACGGCGGCGGCGACAGCCCGCAGGTCGACGTATTGCGTGGGATCGACCTGTCGATCCATGCAGGAGAGTTCGTTGCCATCGTCGGCGCCTCCGGCTCCGGCAAATCCACACTGATGAACATCCTCGGCTGCCTCGACCGCCCCACCGTGGGCGACTACCTGTTCGCAGGGGAAAACGTCGCGCACCTGGACAGCGACGCACTGGCCTGGCTGCGCCGCGAAGCCTTTGGTTTCGTGTTCCAGGGCTACCACCTGATCCCGTCCGGCTCGGCCCAGGAAAACGTTGAGATGCCGGCGATCTATGCGGGTATCAGCGCTGCCGAACGCCATGCCCGTGCCAAGGCTCTGCTGACCCGCCTGGGCCTGGCCGATCGCACCAACAACCGCCCGCACCAGCTCTCCGGTGGTCAGCAACAGCGCGTCTCGATTGCCCGGGCGTTGATGAACGGCGGGCATATAATCCTTGCCGACGAACCCACCGGGGCCCTCGACAGCCACAGCGGTGCCGAGGTGATGGTGCTGCTGGATGAATTGGCGAGCCAGGGCCATGTGGTTATCCTCATTACCCACGACCGCGAAGTCGCGGCGCATGCCAACCGCATCATTGAGATCAGCGACGGCCGGATCATCAGCGATTCGGCGTTGAGTACCCCCCACGTGCCCGTCACGGCCGGCAGCGACGCATTGCAAGCCGTGGACCTGCGCCAGCGCCTGGCCGACGGTGCCGAACACAATGGTGCCTGGAAAGCCGAGCTGCTGGACGCGGTGCAGGCAGCCTGGCGGGTCATGTGGATCAACCGCTTTCGCACCGCGCTGACGCTGCTGGGGATCATCATCGGCGTGGCGTCGGTGGTAGTGATGCTGGCGGTGGGCGAAGGCAGCAAGCGTCAGGTCATGGCGCAGATGGCGGCCTTCGGCTCCAACATCATCTATCTGAGCGGCTTTTCGCCTAACCCGCGCACACCGGCAGGTATCGTGACCCTCAATGATGTGGCGGCATTGGCTACATTGCCCCAGGTCAAGCGCATCATGCCGGTGAACGGCACCTACGCCGGCGTGCGCTTCGGCAACGTCGACTACATGGCCTATGTGGGCGGCAACGACACCAACTTCCCGGACATCTTCAACTGGCCAGTGGCCCAAGGTAGCTACTTTACCGAAGCCGACGAACGCGCCGGGGCCACGGTGGCGGTGATCGGCCATCGCGTGCGCGAAAAGCTGTTCAAAGGCCAGCTAGACCCCATCGGCCAATACATCCTGATCGAAAACGTGCCCTTCCAAGTGATTGGCGTGTTGGCGGAAAAAGGCTCCAGCTCCGGGATGCAAGACAGCGACGACCGTGTCGCCATTCCCTATACCGCCGCCAGCGTGCGCCTGTTCGGCACCTATAATCCCGAATACGTTGTCATTGCCGCCGCCGATGCACGCAAGGTGCAAGAGGCCGAGCAAGCCATCAGTCAGCTTATGCAAAAGCTGCACGGCGGCAAACGCGACTTCCACCTGACCAACGACGCAGCGATGATCCAGGCCGAAGCACGGACCCAGAACACCCTGTCGCTGATGCTCGGCTCGATTGCAGCGATTTCCCTGCTGGTGGGCGGCATCGGCGTGATGAACATCATGTTGATGACCGTGCGCGAACGCACCCGTGAAATCGGCATCCGCATGGCCACCGGGGCACGCCAGCGCGACATCCTGCGCCAGTTTCTCACCGAGGCGGTGATGCTCTCGGTGGTCGGCGGCCTGTTTGGTATTGCCCTGGCATTGCTGGTAGGCGGCGTGCTGGTGCTGGCTGAAGTGGCGGTACAGTTTTCCCTGGTGGCGGTGCTCGGCGCGTTTGGCTGTGCGCTGGTCACCGGCGTCGTATTCGGCTTCATGCCGGCCCGTAAAGCTGCCCGGCTTGATCCGGTTAAGGCGTTGACCAGTGAATAAACGATCTCTCACTCCACAACTGTCAGCGCTCAGTGTGTGCCTGTTGCTCACGGCCTGCGGCACTAACCCGCCCGCCATCGACAGTGGCCTTGCTGCGCCCGCCGCCTGGCATTTTGCCGAACGCGAAGCGACCCAAGCCATCAACCAACGTTGGTGGACGCAGTTTGGCAGCCCGGCGCTGAACCGCCTGATCGACCAGGCCCGCCGTGACAGCTTCGACGTGGCGGCGGCCATGGCGCGTGTCCGCCAGGCCCAGGCCACGGCGGTAATTGCCGGTGCACCGTTGTTGCCGGAACTGAAGTTCAACCTCAGCGCCAGCCGTCAACGGCTGTTGCGCGGCAGCGGCAACTCGGAGCTGGACGCCACCGAGAGCAACAGGACTGTCAACAACTATGACGCCAACCTCACGGCCAGCTACGAAATCGACTTCTGGGGTGGCCGCGCCGCTGCCCGCGACAGCGCCGTGCACAGCTTGCACGCCAGTGAGTTCGATCAGGCCAACGTGGAGCTGACCCTGCTCAGCAACGTCGCCGACCGCTACGCGCAAACCCTGGCCGCACGCCAGCGCCTGCAGATTGCCGAGCTCAACCTGGCGAATGCGCGCAATGTGCTGAACCTGGTGCAGACCCGCCACGACGCAGGTTCCGCCACGGCCCTGGAACTGGCACAACAGAAAAGCCTGGTGGCCGGTCAGCAACGGCAACTGCCGCTGATCGAGCAATCGGCCGAAGAATCGCAGATCACCCTCGCCGCCTTGCTCGGCCAACCCGTGCAGGCCCTGGAGCTAGGCACAGAACCCTTTCAGGCATTGACCTGGCCAAGTATCGGGCCTGGCGTGCCCAGCCAGTTATTGAGCCGGCGCCCCGACCTCGCCCAGGCCGAGGCCCAGTTGGCGGCGGCCAGCGCCGACGTCACGGTGGCCCGTGCGGCCATGCTGCCGACGGTGACATTGGGCGCAACGCTCGGCTCAGGCGCGTCCAAGGCTGAAGAGATCCTGCGCAGCCCCTTCTACACCCTGACTTCGGGCCTGATGGCGCCGATTTTCAATAATGGCCGGCTGAGCGCCGAGCGCGACAAGGCTCGGGCACGCCAGGATGAACTGCTGCAAACCTACCGTGGGGCGATCATCAACGGCTTTGCCGATGTGGAAAAAGCCCTCAGCAGCATCACCCGCCTGGACCAGCAACGCCAGTGGCAAACCGAAGAGCTGCAACAGGCGCAGGCCGCCTTCCAGATTGCCCAAAGCCGCTATGAAGCCGGCGCCGAAGACCTGCTCACGGTACTGCAAACCCAGCGCACCCTGTACGACGCCCAAGACCAGAACGTGCTACTGCGCCTGTCGCGCCTGCAAGCCAGCATCGCCCTGTACAAGGCATTGGGCGGTGGCTGGAACACCGATATCTGATAAACGAAACTCATATTTCTTACACGAGTTGTTTCTTCACCTTACATTTTCCACCCCAAGGTCCTTGGTAAAAAAGCCGTTATCACACGGATGCCCAGGACCTCATGATGAAACCCAGCGCTTTTGTAAACGGCCTGGTCTGCATCGGCTTTTGGCTGATACCAAACCTGGCGTTGGCCGAGCCCTTGATCGCCCCCACCGCGATCGACTGGTTGCTGGACTGCCCACTCACAGCAACAGCGCGCCTGGACCCCGAAGTGGTTGGCCGCACCCAATGCGGTCTGGTCAGCGTGCCCCGCGACCATGCCGCCCCCCAGCGTGGCCGTATTCGCCTGAGCGTGACACGGGTAGGCGCACGGCAGCCGCTCAACCGTGAAGGCGTGGTGTTCATCCAGGCCGGCGACCCCCAGCAGGTCAAAGGCGCACCTTTCGTCCTTCACTTGGCCAGCCGCTGGGAGTCGCTTGCCACCACCGCCTATCGCACCCTGGTCGACCGCTACGACGTGATCGAGTTGAGCACCCGCGACCTGCGCCAGGGCAATGCCGTGGAACAGGCCGCCCGGGACATGGAGTACGTGCGCGGGCAATTGGGCGAGGCGCGCCTCAACTACCTGGGCAACGCCGCTGCCACGCGCCTGGGCAACCGCTATGGCACGCTGTTTCCCGAGCGCGTCGGGCGCATGGTGCTGATCAATACCGAGCCTGGCGAAGCGCTCGCCGCCGGTGTCGAGCAGCTCTTGCTCAAGGAGTCGGCACACGCAGGCGCTGACGGCTGTGTGAGCCGCTGGCTAGGGGATTTTCTCGCTTATGGCAAACAGCCGCCGGCGACCGCACGCTGCCTGGATTTGGGCGCCTGGGAATAACCTGCGCATTTACGACCCCTATTCACCGAAAACGACCCCTTGCGTTGACGCACCTGCCCAATCGTTATTAAGTGCTATTTATCCGCATTAATACGATAAATCACCGCCATGCTGAGTCGTCCGTTACGCCGCAAACGCCAGAAGCTGTCCGATGTGATTGTCGAGTCGGTCAAGCGCTCGATCGTCACCGACGCCTTGAAGCCCGGCGATCGCCTGCCCACCGAACGCGAGCTGATGGAAAGCTTCCAGTGTTCCAAGGGTTCGGCACGCGAAGCGCTCAAGGCGTTGGAAGTGGAGGGCCTGGTGAGCACGCGCACCGGCCCCAGTGGCGGGGCGTACTTGAACCAGGCCGGCACCGAGCCGGCCAGCCGCGCCTTGCGTAATTACCTGCACTTCCAGCACCTGGACGGCGAGCAGGTCTACCAACTGCGCAAGGTCATCGAAGTGGAGTTGGCGGTGTCGGTGCTGGGGCGTTTGAGCGAAGACGACTACCTGGCCCTGCAAGCCAACGTGGATTTTTGCAGCGCCCCCGAAGACAGCGAAGCCGGCCAGCGCGAACAACGCCTGGCGGAACTGGAGTTCCACAACCTGCTGGCCCGGGCCTGCCCCAACCCGCTGCTGAGTTTCATGGCGCAGTTCCTCAATGACTTGCTGCGCGACCTGGTGGTGTTGAAAAAGGCCTACAAGCCCAAGCGCAAGCAGTTCGATGCGGCCAACCTCGACTATCACAAGCAACTGCTGATCGCCTTTCGCGCCGGGGATGAAAGTGCGGTGCGCAGCTTGATGCATGAACACATGTGCGATGCCGAACACCACATGACCGCGCTGGAAGGCCAGGTGAGCCCGCACTTCCTCTTGGAGTTCGACCACTCTTAAACACACCAACCATCCAATGTGGGAACCCGTTCAATGTGGGAGCTGGCTTGCCTGCGATGCGGGCGCCTCGGTGTTACAGAGGGACCGAGTAGAAGCCATCGCAGGCAAGCCAGCTCCCACATTTGACCCCGTTCCCCCGCGAAATCGAGTTATCCAATAACAAGCCTGCCCACAGGCCCTTGCTCCACCGTATCGCCCTTGCCGCTCCTGCCAATAACTAAACCAGGGAGTCACCCCATGCAGCGTCGTACGTTATTGAAAGCCAGCCTCACCGCCGCCGCCGCCCTCAGCCTTCCGCTGAGCGTGCGTTCGGCATTCGCCGCCGAGCCCTTTACCTTTTACGGCCTCAAGTCCATGTCTGGCGCCTTTGCCAGCTATGGCAAATTTGCCGATATGGGTTCACGCCTGGCGGTGAAACAACACCCCGACATGCTCGGCCGCCCGCTGAACTACAAGGTCATCGATACCGAAGGCAACGCCGGCAAGGCGGTGCGCAAGGTGCAAGAGGCCATCGCGCAGGACGGCGCACGGTTCTTCCAGGGCTGCACGCTGTCGTCTTCCGCCCTGGCGGTGGCCAAGGAAGTGGACAAGGTCGGCGGCGTGTTCATGACCCCGGTGGGCGCCGATGAAGTCACAGGCAAGGACTGCAACAAGGCGACCTTCCGCTGGTCAGTGCCCACCTACGGTGCGATCCGCGAAACCATGGTGCCGCTGATCAAGTTGCTGCCGGACGCCAAGCGCTGGTACACCATCACCCCGCAATACGTGTTCGGCGAAGCCTTGCTCGAAGGGGCCAAAAACGTGCTCAAGGAACATAGCCTGGAACACGTGGGCAACAGCTACCACTCACTGCAGGAACAGGAGTTTTCCGGTTACCTGACCAACGCCATTTCCACCAAGCCCGATGTGCTGGTGCTGCTCAACTTTGGCAGCCAATCGTCCAACACCCTGCGCCAGGCCGTGAACTTCGGCATCAAGGAGCGCATGAAGGTATTGCTGGTGTGGTCTGCCGGCCTGGATCAGTTCCAGGAACTGGGCAGCGATGTGCTCGAAGGTGTGTACCTGGGCGCGCAGTACTGGCACCAGGTCGACACCCCGCTCAACCGTGAGCTGGTCAAGCTGACCCAGGCCACCTACGGCATCAACCCCACCTACCCGCTGGCCGCCGACTACATCAGCACCAAAGTCATGCTCGACACCATCATCGCCACCGGCAGTTTCGACGGCCCGACCGTAGCCAAGGCCCTGCAAGGCTTGAGCTACGAAGGCCCGACCGGCAAAGAGTCGATCCGCGCCGGCGACCACCAGGTGATCAAGGATTACTACCTGCTGATCGGCAAGGCCAGCGGCGACATGGCCGACAAGGACGACCTGGCCAAAGTGCTCAGCGCTGGCCAGTCGTTCCCCGCAGTCGAGGCGACTGGCTGCACACTCGGCTGACCGCTTAACTTTTGTCGCGCAGGGCCGCGCAAGCGGCCACCTGCGGAGGGTGCCTGCATGCTTAATCTGTACCTGTTCCAGATCCTCAACGGCCTTGGGTTAGGGATGATCTACTTCCTGATCGCGGTGGGGCTGACGATCATTTTCGGCCTGCTCAACTTCGTCAACTTCGCCCACGGCGCGTTCTTCCTGCTCGGCGCCTACATCTGCTACACCGCGGTAAGCCTCACCGGCAGCTTCTGGCTGGCGTTGCTGATCGCGCCGTTGGTGGTGGCTGCGTTGGCCTGGGTGATTGAGCGCTTGTTGATCCAGCGTATCTACCACTTGCCGCACATGTTCCAGATTCTGGTGACCTTGGGGATCGCTCTGATCATCCAGGAAGCCAGCGTAATGATCTGGGGCCCGGTGGGCAAAAGCGTCGCCGTGCCGGAACTGTTGCGCGGCGTGCTGGTAGTGGGTGATTTTGTCTATCCCTACTACCGCCTGTTCCTCATCGTGTTTTCCGGGCTAGTGGGCCTGGGCCTGTGGCTGCTGCTGGAGCGCACGCGCTTCGGTGCCCTGGTGCGCGCCGGCAGTGAAAGCACCGAAACCGTGTCGCTACTGGGCACCAATATTTTCCGCCTGTTCTCCATGACCTTCGCCCTCGGCGTCGCCCTGGCCGGTGTCGCCGGGGTGTTGTTCGCGCCCTTGCGCGGCGCCCAGCCCTTCGTCGGCCCGGAGATTCTCGGCATCGCCTTCGTGGTGGTGGTGATCGGCGGCATGGGCTCGTTCAGCGGTGCGCTGGTCGGCGGTTTGCTGGTGGGCGTGGTGCAAAGCCTGATGACCACACTCTGGCCCCAGGGTGCGAGCCTGATGATCTACGGCGCCATGGCCGTGGTGATTCTGGTACGCCCTTACGGCCTGTTCGGGAGAGCCTGACATGAGCGAGAAAAACCCCCTGCCGTTTGCCAAGACCCAATCTAGAGCCATGTTGCTGTGGGTGCTGGCCGTGCTGATCGGCCTGCCGCTGGTGTTGCCCTCGGCGACCCTGGCCACCGAGATCCTGATCTTTGCCATGGCCGCCCTGGCCTGCAACCTGCTGCTGGGCTATACCGGGCTGCTGTCCTTCGGCCAAGGCATCTTCTTTGGTGCCGGAGCTTATTGTGCGGCGCTGTTGATGATCCACCTGCAACTGGGCCTGTTCATGGCGTTGCTGGGCGCGGCGCTGGCCGGTGGCGTGCTGGCTTTGCTGGTGGGCGCCCTGGCGATTCGGCGCACGGGCATTTACTTCGTGATGCTCACGTTGGCGTTCAGCCAGATGGCCTACTTCGTCGCCTACACCCTGAGCGACTGGACCGGCGGCGACAACGGCCTGCTCAGCGTGCCACGCCCGGAAATTCGTGTGGGTGACACCGTGCTGCTGTCCCTGGCCGATGCCCGCGCCTTCTACGGTTTTGTCGCGGTGCTGTTCCTGCTGATCTTCATCGGCGCACGCCGGGTGATCGCCTCGCCGTTCGGCAGCACGCTGATGGCGATCCGCGAAAATGAAACCCGCGCCTCGGCCATCGGCTACGACACGCGTCACTTCAAGATCCTGGTGTTCGTGCTGTCCGGCGCGGTCACCGGGATTGCCGGGGCGCTGTACGCCATGCTGTTGCACTTTGTGCCGCTGTCGAATATCGACCTGGCGATGTCCGAGAACATCCTGATCATGACCATCGTCGGCGGCACCGGCTCGCTGTTCGGCTCACTGCTGGGCGCCGGTTCCATCGTGCTGCTGGGTGACTTTCTCTCCGATCTGTGGCCGCGCTGGCTGATGTTGCTGGGGGTGATCCTGATCCTGGTGGTGATCTTCATGCGCGGCGGTTTGTGGGGCGGCTTGGCGTCGCTGTTCGAAAAGCTGCGCGGCACGCGCAAACCCGCAGTCGTCGCCAAGGAGGACGGGCTATGAGTATCTTGCTGGAAACCCAGAACCTGGAGCTGGCCTACGGCGCGTTCCATGCGGTCAATGGCGTCAACCTCAAGGTCGAAGCCGGCACCATCCACACCATCATCGGCCCCAATGGCGCCGGCAAGACTAGCCTGTTTCATTGCCTGACGGGCGAACGCCAGGCCACCGCCGGAGCGATCCATTTCGACGGCAAGAACCTGATGCGCAAGCCCGCCCACGGCCGCGTCGGCCTGGGCATGGCGCGTTCGTTCCAGCTCACCAGCCTGTTCCAGAACCTCAGCGTGCGCGAAAACCTGCGCCTGGCCGCCCAGGGCCGCGATGGCTCGCGTGCCTTGAACTTCTGGCGTCGGGTGGACAGCCAGCGCGAACACCTGGAGATGGCCGACCAGGTGCTGGAGCGTCTGCAACTCACGGCCCGCGCCGACACCCTGGCCGGTGAGTTGTCCCACGGCCAGCAACGGGTGCTGGAGGTGGGCATGTCGATCTGCTCCAAACCCAAACTGTTGATGCTCGACGAGCCCACCTCGGGCATGGGCATCGACGATATCCCGATCATGACCCAACTGATCAGCGACCTTGGCCGCGACCATACGGTGCTGTTGATCGAACACAACATGAGCATCGTCATGTCCATCAGCCAACGCATCACGGTGATGAGCCATGGGCAGATTCTGGTGGAAGGCACGCCGGAGTTCGTGCGCGCCGATGAACGTGTGCGTACTGCCTATCTTGGGGAGGCTGCCTGATGCTGATCGTCGAGAATATCCATTCCTACTACGACAAGAGCCATGTGCTGGAGGGCGTGTCGCTGAGCGTCAATCCTGGCGAACTGGTGACCCTGCTGGGCCGTAACGGTGCCGGCAAGACCACCACCCTGCGTAGCATCCTCGGCATCATCTGCCCGCGCCAGGGCCAGATCCACTTCAACGGCCAGGCGTTGGTGGGGCAGAAGATTTTCGAAATTGCGCGCCAGGGCTTGGCGCTGGTGCCGGAAAACCGCGGGATTTTCCGCCTGCTGACGGTGGAAGAAAACCTGCGCATCGCCGCCCGCAAACACAGCCGCTGGCAACTGGAAGACGTGTACGCCATGTTCCCGCGCCTCAAGGAGCGGCGCAAAAACGCCGGCCATGCGTTGTCCGGCGGCGAACAGCAGATGCTCGCCATCGCCCGCGCCCTGCTGAACGACCCCAAGCTGCTGATCCTCGACGAACCCACTGAAGGCCTGGCCCCGGTGATCGTTGACGAGCTGGTGAAGATCCTGCGCAAGGTCAAGGACGAGGGCCTGCCGGTGTTGCTGGTGGAACAGAACCTGATGGTCTGCGACAAGCTCGCCGACCGCCATTACGTGCTCGAACAGGGCCGCGTGGTGTACGAAGGCAGCGCCGCTGACTTCCGCGCCGACCCGACGATCAAAAACCGTTACCTGGCCTTGAGTGCCTGAGTGGAGATTCCTGATGAATAGTCTTGCGCAACCGCTCCAGAGCAATGCCCCGCTGATCAACCGCGACCGCTTGTGGCAGTCGCTGATGGACCTGGCCCAACTCGGCGCCACGGCCAAGGGCGGCGTGTGTCGCCTGGCCCTCACCGACCTGGACCGCCAGGCCCGCGACCTGTTTGTGCAGTGGTGCGAGGCCGCCGGGTGCAGCATCAGTGTGGATGCCATCGGCAATATCTTCGCCCGCCGTCCTGGCCGCAACCCCGCCCTGCCCCCGGTCATGACCGGCAGCCATATCGACACCCAGCCCACCGGCGGCAAGTTCGACGGTTGCTACGGGGTAATGGCCGGGCTGGAAGTGATCCGCACGCTCAATGACTTGCAGATCGAAACCCAGGCGCCCATCGAAGTGGTGGTGTGGACCAACGAAGAAGGCTCGCGCTTCCCGCCGTGCATGATGGGCTCCGGGGTATTTGCCGGGAAGTTCGACCTGCAGGACACCCTCGACAAGCGCGACGACCAGGGCCTGTCGGTAGGCAGCGAATTGCAGCGCATCGGCTATGCCGGTTCGCGTGCGGTGCTGGGCCATCCGGTGGGCGCTTATTTCGAAGCGCATATTGAGCAAGGCCCGGTGCTGGAGGACCAGGCCATTACCCTGGGCGTGGTGATGGGCTGCCTGGGCCAGAAGTGGTTCGACCTGACTCTCACCGGCGTAGAGGCGCATGCGGGCCCTACGCCCATGCACCTGCGCAAGGATGCCCTGGTGGGCGCTGCCAAGGTGGTCAGCGCGGTCAACCGTATCGCCCATCAGCATCAGCCTCACGCCTGCGGCACCGTCGGCTGCCTGAACCTGCACCCTGGCTCGCGCAACGTGATCCCCGGCCAGGTGCACATGACCATCGACCTGCGTCACCTGCACGCCGACAAGCTGCAAGCCATGGTCGATGAAGTGCGCGCAGTGATCGAAGACGCGGCCGCCCGCCACGGCTTGACGTTTGACCTGACGCCCACCGCCGACTTCCCGCCGCTGGACTTTCACCCGACCTGTGTCAATGCCGTGCGCGAGGCTGCCCAGGCATTGGGCTTGAGCCATATGGACATTGTCAGCGGTGCCGGGCATGACGCGATCTTCGTCGCTGAACTGGGCCCGGCCGGGATGATCTTTGTGCCGTGCGAAGGCGGCATCAGCCATAACGAAATCGAAAACGCCGCGCCGGATGACCTGGCGGCGGGTTGCGCGGTGTTGCTGCGCGCCATGGTCAAGGCGGCACAGGGGGATGTGGCATGAGCGAGATTGGCCAACTGACAGCGGTGCAACTGTTGCAGCACTTTCGCGACAAGACCTTGTCACCCGTGGAGGTCACCGAAGACGCGTTGCTGCGCATCGAGCGCTATAACCCGGTGGTGAATGCCTACTGCCATGTCGACCCGCAAGGCGCTCTGGACGCTGCGCGGGCGTCGGAACAACGCTGGTTCAAGGGCGAACCTTGCGGCGCCCTGGATGGCGTGCCGGCGTCGATCAAAGACCTAACGCTGACGGTCGGTATGCCCACGCGCAAAGGCTCGCGCACCTCCAGTGCCGATGGCCCGTGGGACGTGGACGCGCCCTTCTCGGCCTTCATGCGCAAGGCCGGCGCGGTGCTGCTGGGCAAGACCACCACCCCGGAATTCGGCTGGAAAGGCGTCACCGATAACCCGCTGTATGGCATCACCCGCAACCCGTGGGACACGCGCACCACCGCCGGTGGTTCGTCCGGGGGCGCCGCTGCGGCGGCGGCATTGAACCTGGGCGTGCTGCACCAGGGCAGCGACGCCGGCGGCTCGATCCGCATTCCCTGTGCGTTTACCGGCACCTTCGGGATCAAGCCGACTTTCGGCTATGTACCGCAATGGCCGGCCAGTTCCATGACGATTCTGTCGCACCTGGGCCCGATGACGCGCACCGTGGAAGACAGCGTGCTGATGCTGCAAGCCGTGGCGCAGCCGGATGCGCGAGATGGCTTGATCGGCGCGCCAAGGACCAGGCCCTGGCTCGCTCCAGGAACGGACTTGAAGGGGTTGCGTATCGCCTATAGCCCCACGTTCGGCTATGTGAAAGTCGACCGGCAGGTCGCCAGCGTAGTTGCCCAGGCTGTGGAGGGCCTGGTGCAACTGGGCGCCCATGTCGAGCAGATCGACCCCGGTTTCAGCGACCCGCTGGAGGTGTTCAGCACCCTATGGGCTGCCGGCGCAGCACGCCTGACCGGCACGATGAGCGAGGCGCAAAGGCAACTGCTGGACCCAGGGCTGCTACGCATTGCACAACGGGGCGAGCGCTTGAGCCTGGATGATTTCAACGCAGCCCTGGAAGCCCGGGCGGCGCTGGTCGCACGGATGGCGGCTTTCCATGAGCATTACGATGTGCTGGTGTCACCGATGATGCCGATCACCGCGTTCGAAGCCGGGCACAACGTACCGCCGGGTTCGGGAATGACTGAGTGGATGGAATGGACGCCGTTCACCTACCCGTTCAACCTCACCCAGCAACCGGCGGCGTCAGTGCCCTGCGGGTTGGCGGCAAATGGCTTGCCAGTGGGCTTGCATGTGGTGGGCGCGCGGTTTGCCGATGAGCAGGTGTTGAGGGTGTGTCACGCGTATGCACAGGCATTCCCCACAGAACACTTGCACACACCGAGAAGCCCGACCTGAAATACCTACAACTGTGGGAGCTGGCTTGCCTGCGATAGCGCTGGTTCAGTCAGCACATTGGCCTCTGACACACCGCCGTCGCAGCTTCTACACAATTTTTTAGGTTGTAGCAGCCAACGGTAACCACGATGCGAAGCGAGCCGCTCTTGATCTTGCTCTTGCTCTTGATCTGCTTTTGATCTTGATCTCAGGCGCCCCGTTAAACCACGCTGGCCGGAATTCGACAGGGATTTGGGGGGTAAACCGGCAGGGATGCCG
>NZ_MPOR01000050.1:0-33591 GCF_001896155.1 Pseudomonas sp. FSL W5-0203 | reverse complement strand
TGCGTAACTCATTGTTTACCAAGGAGTTTTCCGTTTCGACTGCGCCGGAAGTGGGGCGAATTATAGGCTTCCAGAATCTGCCGTCAACCCAATTATTCGGTTTTTCTATCAAAAACCTCGAAAAACCGATGCTTCCACTATATAGATAGCTACGAGTCAGCATTTGAGCAATATATTGCTCATTCATTGACAGTTAAGCATCATAGCGCCACGTATTTATCGATCATGACTTCGGAAGAACTCCCGCAATGACCACCCCTCCTCGCAGCCTGGCATCCGCATTGTTTCCGATCGGCCTGCTATTGATCGCCATGGCGTCCATCCAATCCGGTGCGTCATTGGCCAAAAGCATGTTTCCTATTGTTGGCGCACAAGGCACCACTGCTCTGCGTTTGATTTTCGCCAGTGTGATCATGCTGGTGCTATTACGCCCATGGCGCGCCACGCTGACGGCCAAGTCCTTGCGCACGGTGATCATTTACGGGATGGCGCTGGGCGGCATGAACTTCCTCTTCTATATGTCCCTTCGTACCGTACCGCTGGGGATTGCAGTAGCACTCGAATTCACAGGCCCGCTTGCCGTCGCTATCTATGCCTCGCGCAGAGCTGTCGACTTCCTGTGGATTGCCCTGGCGATCATCGGCCTGCTGCTGTTAATTCCGATGGGCGAGGCCAGTAGCGGTATCGACTGGGTCGGCGCGGCTTACGCACTGGGCGCAGGCGGATGCTGGGCCCTCTATATTTTATTCGGCCAAAAGGCTGGGAACGACAATGGTGTTCAGACCGCTGCACTCGGCGTGATGATTGCGGCCCTGTTCGTCGCACCGATCGGCATCGTGCATGCGGGCGCCGCGCTGCTGACGCCCGCCCTGATCCCTGTCGCCATTGGCGTCGCAATTCTGTCCACCGCCTTGCCCTACACCTTGGAGATGGTCGCACTGACTCGCCTTCCCGCTCGCACATTCGGCACGTTGATGAGTATCGAACCGGCGTTCGGCGCCCTCTCCGGCCTGTTCTTTCTGCATGAGCATTTATCCCTGGCCCAATGGCTGGCCATCACCTGCATTATCCTGGCTAGCGTAGGCGCGACGTTGACGATGCGCAACGAATCCAAACCACTGGTGCCTGCCGACTGATCATCTTTAAAGCCAGCTCTGGTATTTGCCGCTCATTTAGGCCATGTTTAGGCCGTAACCGAATGTCATTCATGGAGAATTTCGACACGGACAGCATGAACGCTTCGCTCGAGAGCGAGTAAAGCGGCTCTGTTCTTTTGCAGGGCGGCTATTAAGGATGGGAATGAAACGAATTTTGATACTGTTGCTGGTTGTGGGCATCGCTGGCTGTGCTGCAACCACAAAAACAGAAGTGAAACGGGGTAAAAAAGGGCTGCATATCAACTGTTCAGGCCTGTCCTCCTCCTGGGACCAGTGCTACACCAGTGCAGCCAACTCATGCGGTGCCAAGGGCTACCGGGTGATAGCCAAATCCGGCGATAACTCCGAAGAGCCTGGGGACTATCCTTTCGGCCTCAACCCAGCTGGCTATACCAGCCGCAGTATGATCGTCATCTGCAAATAGCTGCCCGAGCAGTCTTTCCTGACTGCTCATCTTAAATTCAGGCCAGTTGCGGCACGAAGGCTAAACTCCTGCTCGACCATCGAGCCAATGGAGTTCCCATGCCGCACAACAAGAAAATCGTATTAGTAGTGGGTGCCGGTGACGCGACCGGCGGCGCCATAGCCAAACGCTTTGCCCGCGAAGGCTACATCGCCTGCGTCACCCGTCGCAGCGCCGACAAACTGCAGCCCCTGGTAGACAGCATTCAGTTGGCGGGCGGTGAAGCCCATGGTTTTGCCTGTGATGCACGTAAAGAAGAGGACGTGATCGCACTGGTCGAGCAAATCGAAACCGAGCTGGGACCTATTGAAGCGTTCGTCTTCAACATCGGCGCCAATGTGCCTTGCAGCATTCTGGAAGAAACCGCACGCAAGTACTTCAAGATCTGGGAGATGGCGTGCTTCTCCGGCTTCCTGAACGCACGGGAAGTCGCCAAGCGCATGGTCACGCGTAACCGCGGAACTATCCTGTTCACCGGAGCCACCGCCGGCTTGCGCGGAAGCGCGGGGTTTGCCGCCTTCGCCGGCGCCAAGCATGGGATACGCGCCCTGGCACAAAGCATGGCGCGGGAGTTAGGCCCGATGAACATCCATGTCGCCCATGTGGTGGTGGACGGTGCCATCGATACCGACTTCATTCGCGAGAACTTCCCGCAAAAATACGCCCTCAAGGATCAGGACGCCCTCCTCAACCCTGACCATATTGCCGACAACTACTGGTTCCTGCATCGCCAGCCACGGGACGCCTGGACGTTCGAACTGGACCTGCGCCCCTGGAATGAAACCTGGTGACTCCCTCTATAACAATAAGCAGTGAGTACAGACCATGAGTAAAACCCTGGAGTTCTTCTTTGATCTCGGCAGCCCCGCCACTTACCTGGCCTATACCCAGTTGCCGGCGCTGTGCGCTAAAACCGGCGCACAGGTGGTGTATCAACCGATGCTGTTGGGCGGTGTATTCAAGGCCACGGGCAATGCCTCGCCGATCATGGTGCCCGCCAAGGGGCGCTATATGCTCGATGACCTGGCGCGTTACGCCAAACGCTACAACGTGCCGCTCAGGTTCAACCCGCACTTTCCCATCAATACCTTGGTGCTGATGCGCGCCGTCACCGGCATTCAAATCCACCAGCCTGAGCGCTTCCTCGACTTCATCGACTGCCTGTTCCGCGCACTCTGGGTGGAAGGCCGTCACCTGGGCGACCCAGAGGTCGTGGCCAATGTGCTCACCGAACAGGGGTTCGATCCCGAGCAGGTACTGGCCCTGTCCAATGATGCAGCCGTCAAGGACGCTCTCAAGGACAAAACCGAACAAGCCATTAAGCGCGGCGTGTTCGGCGCTCCCAGTTTCTTTGTAGGAAACCAGCTGTTCTTCGGCCAGGACCGCCTGGACTTTGTGCGTGAAGCCCTCAGCTAGGTGTTGATTGCAGCCGGCAATGCCTTGGCTGCAACCGATCAAATCGCCGCAGTGCGCACCTGCAACCATTCAAGCGCTGCACCATTGAGCAGCGGGCTCAAACGCTCACGCACCTGGGCGTGATACGCGTTGAACCATTCACGCTCATCCGCCGTGAGCAACGACGGCTCCAGGCAGCGGGTATCAATTGGGCACAGGGTCAGGGTTTCGAACTTGAGGAATTCGCCAAACTCGGTCTTGCCCGCTTCACGGTTCAACACCAGGTTCTCAATGCGCACGCCCCAACGGCCAGGGCGATAAGTACCCGGTTCAATTGAAGTAATCATCCCTGGCTGCATCGCCGTTTGTGGCGCCGCAGCAGCCTGATAGGCAATGACCTGCGGACCTTCATGTACGTTGAGGAAATAACCCACGCCGTGGCCTGTGCCGTGACCGTAGTCCACGCCTTCTGCCCATATCGGCGCACGGGCAATGGCATCCAGCAACGGTGAAAGAATGCCCTTGGGGAACTGCGCACGGGACAGAGCAATCACACCCTTGAGCACCCGCGTGCAATCGCGTTTCTGCTCCTCACTCGGTGTACCGATAGGCACCATCCGCGTGATGTCCGTGGTTCCGCCCAGGTATTGGCCGCCCGAGTCGATCAACAGCAAGCCATCACCTTCGATCAGCGCATGCTCTTCTTCGGTGGCGTGGTAATGCGGCATCGCGCCGTTGGCGTTGAAGGCGGCAATGGTGTTGAAACTCAGCGATACATAGCCTGGGCGGCGGGTACGTGCAGCGGTCAGGTGTTCGTCAATCGTCAGTTCGGTAATGCGCTCGCGACCCAGGGCGCTGTCGAGCCAGGCAAAGAATTCGCACAGCGCCGCACCATCCTGCTCCATGGCTTGGCGGATATGTTCCGCATCCGCCAGGCTCTTGCGGGATTTAGCCAGTGTGGTGGGGTTGAGGCCTTCAACCAGCTTGACGCCCGCGTCGAGGTTTTCCAGCAAGCCGGCGGTGACGCGGGCAGGGTCTACTTGCAAGCTTGCGCCCGCCGGTACCGCTCGCAGCGCTTGCGCCACCTCGCTGTAATCACGCAGGGTCACGCCATCCTGCTCAAGCACCGCCCGCAGTTGCGCATCGACCTTGCCCAACGCCACAAACAAAGTGGCCTGTTGCTGATTGATCAAGGCAAAGGACACAAACACCGGATTGAACGACACATCAGCGCCGCGCAGGTTGAATAGCCAGGCGATGTCGTCCAGCGTCGCGATGAAATGCCAATCGGCGCCCTTGTCTTTCAAACTGGCACGCAAGGCGGCCAGTTTCTCGCCACGACTGACGGTGGCTTGGGGCGGCAGATGCTGATAGATCGGCTGGTTCGGCAACGCTGGGCGGTCTTGCCAGACTTCATCGAGCACATCGATATCGGTACGCAGACGCGCGCCACGCTCGGCCAATTTGCCACCCAGGGTACGTGCCGAGGCCACGGCCATGACCGCACCGTCCACCGCCACCACGCCACCCTCAGGGGTTTGCTCGGCCAGCCACTCCAGCGGCCCGGGCTGACCCGGTTGCAGCTTCACCAGCTCGATACCGCTGCCCTTGAGCTCCTTGGTCGCCTGTTCCCAATAACGGCTATCCGCCCAGACCCCGGCGAACTCCGCCGTGACGATCAGAGTGCCCACCGAGCCATGAAAACCGGACAACCACT
The DNA here is from genome assembly GCF_001896155.1 of Pseudomonas sp. FSL W5-0203. NCBI lineage: Bacteria > Pseudomonadati > Pseudomonadota > Gammaproteobacteria > Pseudomonadales > Pseudomonadaceae > Pseudomonas > Pseudomonas sp. FSL W5-0203. The sequence continues at coordinate 28,859 of NZ_MPOR01000050.1, read as the reverse complement.
GGCGCCCTTGCCAGTAACCCGGCAAATATTCGGACAAATGCGGGTCCGCCGATGGCACCAGCAAGGCATGAATGCCTTCGCGGCGCATCAGTTCACGGGTGTGCGCCAGGCGCTGGGGAACCGTTCCATGGGTCAAAGGCTGCGTACTCATTGTGTCTCCTGCTAACCACTAATAATTGTTATGTATTGCGATGATAAATCAGACTGCCCAGAACGCTGGCGCACTCGCCAATGCGGCCTTGATCAACTGCGCGGCCTGGTCGATATCCTGTTCGGTGGTAAACCTGCCCAGGCTCAAGCGAATAGTGCGAGCGGCACTGCGAGCGTCATGCCCCAAGGCCAGAAGCACATGGGACGGCGCATTGCTGGCCGAATTGCACGCTGAAGTCGCGGAAAAGGCAATGCCTGAACTCAATGCGGCTGAATTGAATTCGCCTTCGCTGAAGGTAAGGCTCAATGTGTGTGGAATACGCTGGGTTGGGCTGCCATTAAGACGCAAGCCGGCAACCGACGCCAACTGATCCAGCAAGCGCTGGCGCAGCGCGACAATCGTGGCCTTCTCATCCTCGAAAGACGCCGCCGCCAGAGCAAACGCCGCGCCCATGCCGGCAATCTGATGAGTCGCCAGGGTGCCGGAGCGCAAACCGCCTTCGTGGCCCCCCCCGTGAATCTGCGCCAATACCTTCTGCTGCGCCCGAGGCCCGACATATAACGCGCCGATACCCTTGGGCCCATACAGCTTGTGAGCAGAGAACGACATCAAGTCCACCGGCCACCGGGCCAGGTCGATAGCCACTTTGCCTGCCCCTTGCGCCGCGTCCACATGGAACAACGCGCCGTGCTCACGTACCCGCGCACCAATGGCCGGGATATCGTTGAGGGTGCCCAGTTCGTTGTTGACCAGCATCAGCGAGACAAGAAAGGTATCCTCGCGCAAGGCTTCGCTGACCGCTTCGACGCTGATCAAGCCGTCTGCATCCGGTACCAGGTAAGTCACTGCCACTCCGGCTTCCTGCAATTGCCGCGCGGTGTCCAGCGTGGCCTTGTGTTCGATCTGGCTGGTGATGATATGCCCACCCGCCACACCACGGGCCTGGGCCACGCCCTTGAGCGCAAGGTTGTTGGATTCCGTGGCACCGGAGGTCCAGACTATTTGCTCGGGCTCGGCCACCACCAACTCGGCCACCTGGCCACGCGCCTGTTCAACCTTCTGCCGGGCCGCTTGGCCGAATGCATGGGAACTGGACGCAGGGTTGCCGAAGTGGGCGTTGAAACCCAGACACTCGACCATCACCTGGATAACTCGCTCATCCACCGGCGTGGTGGCGGCGTAGTCGAAATACAGCGGACGTTTATTCATGAGGTTAAAACTCGCAGAGCGTATTCCCAAGAACAGCGTCTCGGGGGGCATCGACCAGAACAGAGGTCGTCAGGTTTAACCGATCGAATGCCATTAAAGAAGGTAACTTTATTTAAATGTGCGTAGGAACGCTCCTGGAATTGAGCTTAACAGGCTGAAGTAGCCCCATGGCAAACAAAAAGCCCGAGGTTCCTTGTGGGAAACCTCGGGCTTTTTGCTGCATGAAGCGCGCTCAACTGGGCCGACCATGCAAAACCACGCTGCGCTCGGCGTTCATTTCACCCTGGTGATCAAAGCCGAAGGGCTTTGGCTGGCCAAGCAACGCGGCGCGTTGGCGTTGATAGTCGTCAAACGACAAGCCGCGACGGCCCAGGGCCTCCAAAGCCAACTGCTTGGTTTCCTCGGCCGTATAAGGGCGCATTTCCGGGGATGGCTGGGTCGCACACCCCGCAAGGACAGAGGTGACAAGTAAAAGGGAAACAGCGAGGAAACGGTTCATGGCGATGGCCCTGCGAAGATGGTTTCGAGTCAATGAACACAGGCTACTCCCGCCCCTTCTCGCTGAAAAATCATCGTCCGTGATAGTCGCTATCACGCGTATCGGCGTCCACAGGGGGAACGCCTTTATATTCATTTAAGTTCTATAAATATAGAAACACCTTCATTTACGAATTAAGACGATACCTCTATAAAGACCTTGCGCGCAGCCCACTGTCCACCCGGCAACAGCCCTTCAACAAAGCTTGAATTCCCATGAGAGGTCACCATGCAGCTGTTCACCCTGCCGCCCTCGCCTGCCCTCGCGACCTCGATCCGCGCCACAGCCCAGGTCTTCGAAGACCCAAAGTCCCAGGCCCTGCTCGACCATATCCAGCAAGTGGCCCCCAGCGAGGCCAGCGTGCTGATCATCGGCGAAACCGGCACCGGCAAAGAGCTTGTTGCGCGGCATATCCACCACCTCAGTACGCGGCGAAATCGGCCCTTCGTGGCAGTGAACTGCGGGGCTTTTTCGCAAGCACTAGTGGAAGCCGAGTTGTTCGGCCATGAGAAAGGCGCCTTTACCGGTGCCCTCAGCGCCAAGGCCGGCTGGTTCGAAGAGGCTGACGGCGGCACCTTGTTTCTGGATGAGATCGGCGATTTGCCGATGGCCATCCAGGTCAAACTGCTGCGGGTGCTACAGGAGCGTGAGGTGGTGCGCCTGGGTTCGCGCAAAAGCATTGCAATCGATGTGCGAGTCCTGGCCGCCACCAATGTACAACTGGAACAGGCCATCAACGCCGGGCATTTCCGTGAAGACCTCTACTACCGCCTCAATGTAGTCAGCCTGGAACTGAGCCCGCTGCGCGAACGTACCGGCGATATCCTGCCGCTGACCCGGCACTTCATCCAAACCTACAGCCAGCGCCTGGGCTACGGTCCGATCAGCGTGAGCCACGAGGCCGAGCACAAGCTCAAGCGCTACAGCTGGCCGGGTAATATCCGTGAGCTGGAAAACGTGATTCATCACACCCTGCTGGTCTGCCGCAACGCTGTGATCGAACCCGATGACCTGCGCCTGTCGAACCTGCGCATCGAACGCCAGAACGACAGCGACACCGATACCTGTGCAGAAGCCCTGCTGGCGCGGGCGTTTCAAAGGCTCTTCGAGGAACAGTCCGGCGCCCTGCATGAAAAGGTCGAGGACGCCTTATTGCGCGCTGCTTATCACTTCAGCCACTACAACCAAGTACACACCGCCACCTTGCTGGGACTGAGCCGCAACGTCGCTCGCGCTCGCCTGATCAAGATCGGCGAACTGGCGGTCAACAAGCGCAGGCCCGGGAAAAATGCGCAAGGCGAACGGATGCTGCACCTATCCATTTAGTCGGCAGTGCAAGGCATCGTCCTGACTGCGCTCAAAACTGCGCAGTACCTGGAATGCGCCAAAGGTCACGGCCGTGGCCCGGTGGGCGCGGATCAGCGTCCAGAAATCTTCGCCGCCCTGCTCAAAACATTTGAAGGCCGCCTCACCCTCTTCCCGCGATTGCCATTGCAAGTAATTGAGCACCCTGCGTCCGTCATCGCTGACCTGTACGCTGGCACTCAAGAAGCCGCCATGGCGCACGGCCAGACGCTCGCTCTGGGTGGTCAAGGCGGCCACCAGGGCGGATTGCTGACGGGGTTCGATGTGAAATTCGATCAGCTGAGTGAAGCTGCGACTCTTCTCTGATACCTGCATGAAAACCCCCTCTCTCTGTAGGAAGAATCTTGCGATTCGATGCCACGCAGGGTAAAACCTCTAGTTAAGTCGAGGTCAAGCACTGTTTGGGAGCCTTACATGCTCAGCAACGAACTCAGCGTCGGTCAGTTGGCCGCTCGCAGCGGCGTGGCGGTCACCGCGCTGCACTTCTACGAATCCAAAGGGCTGATCAAGAGCAATCGCAATGCCGGCAATCAACGACGATATCCACGGGATGTACTGCGCCGGGTGGTGCTGATCAAAATCGCCCAACGTCTGGGCATTCCGCTGGCGACCATTGGCGAGGCCTTGCGGGCCCTGCCCGATGGGCGCACACCGAACGCTCACGACTGGGAACGGCTGTCGGCGTTGTGGCGTGAAGATCTGGATGAGCGCATCAACAAACTGATGCTGCTGCGCGACAAGCTCAATGGTTGCATCGGGTGCGGGTGCCTGTCGATGGAGGCGTGCCCGCTGCGCAATCACGATGACCAGCTGGGTGAGCGTGGCCCTGGTGCGCAGTTGCTGGAGCCCACGCCTGATGCTGATCGGTAAAGCCAGTTGCGCAATGCAACGTGACCTATAGTGAAAAGGCTGTAACCCCATAACCACAATCAAAGGAGAACGTTATGAGCGTTAAACCTATTCCCGAGGGTTATCACGGCATTACCCCCTATCTAGGCATCAACGAGGCCGCAAAGGCGATCGAGTTCTACAAGAAGGCCTTTGGCGCCTCAGTGTTCATGCGCCTGGACATGCCCGACGGCAGGGTCGGCCATGCGGAGCTGCGTATTGGCGAAGCGGTGATCATGCTGGGCACGCCCTGCGATGAAACGGCCCTGCGCAATCCGGACGCGCATCCCAGTGTCGGTTTGCACCTGTATGTGAATGATGTGGACGCACAATTCAAACAAGCGGTTGATGCCGGCGCCAGCGCAGTGTCCGAGCCGCAGGATCAGTTCTATGGGGATCGCTCGGCGAGTGTGACGGATCCGTTCGGGCACCTGTGGTTCCTGGCCACCCATAAGGAGGACCTGACCGAGGAGCAAATCCGCCAGCGTGCCATGGAGATGTTCAAGCAACATTAACCCTGTGGGCGTGAGCTTGCTCGCGCCTGCAACACGCCACGCCTTGCCCCAGGTTCCAACCGGCCTGCTCCGGCAAAGTAAAGGCCTGCGTGGCGTTTGGAACACTTCAAGGGTTTGTCGATCTGACACCCCGGTAGGCATTGCGCCCCAGCCATATCGTCATGACCAACAAGGCGGTCAATGGCAGCCCATGGAACAACACGATCACCTGGGCCGGCGTCCACGTCACATAGAACGGCCCGACCACCAGCATGCCCACGCCAAAACCGGCCATCTGGATCAGGGTCAAGAGGCTGAACAGCGGCAAGCGCAAGCTATCGGGCTCGCTTTGCGCACGGGAGATCAACGCCACCTCGGACAATCCATCGCCCAGCCCCGCCCACACCACCAGCAACAGCGCCAGCCACAGTTCGGTCTGCTGGAATGTCAGGATAAAGCCGCTGGACATCAACGCCACACCGAGCATGAACAAGCGCTCCATGCCTTGGGTGCCACGACCTTTCAACACTGCACTGGCGATGCGCGCGCCAACAAACTTGCCACAGGCCCACACGGCCAGCAGATAGCCCATGACCGTCTTGGCCGTGTCCGGTGAAATGTACTGCGACAGCACTGGCCAACCGACGTTATGGGCCGCGCTGCCGAGGGTGTCTAACATGCTGATCAGCAACATCGCAGCCAGCACCGGCGCACCGCGCAACCCCTTGGTCAGCTCATGCCATTCGGCGGCGAGTCCGCGACGCGCGGCAACAGCAACGCTAAACAACGCGCGCAAGGGCAAGACCAGGCAAGCGGCAATCACATAGGTGCCGATGTTGACCGCAAACACCGCTTCAAATCCGCCCGTGGCGATCAGCAAGCCGGAGAGCAAACTGCCGAAGACCGCGCCGGTGGCGGCCGCCGAGGTGATCCATGCGTTGGTATTCACCCGCTGCTCAAGCGCGACCCAAGTGGGCAACTGACTGTTGAGGCCAATGGCAAACAGCGAATTGCACAGGCCAATACCGAAGGCGATAAAGGGAAGAAGGGTAAGTTGATGGGCCGGTAACAACACCAACAGCGGCATCAGCAACAGCGCCCGGGCCAGGTCCAACCCCGCCAACGTCCCACGCCCGGCAAACCGCCGGAAAAACGGAATGCCAAACAGGCTCGCGACAATCCCGCCGGTGACCCGGCACGCCAGGAAGATGCTGACAAACACCACGCTCTGGCTGAGCCAGTACACATAAGTGGACAACGCCACCATGTTAAGGAATGCGCCAAAATCCGACACACCGCGGGCAAAGATGATCAGGCGAGCGTTGCGGGTCGACAGATTCAGTTGTTGATCGTGACTCATGCAGGCTGTGCCCCCTCGACACTGCGCAGGCTTACCAAGAGCACATCGCGCCAGGCCGGGTCCGTCTCTACCCGCGGTCGCACCTCCCCGGCCCGATGATAGAACCCACGGTCGTTGATCACGATAGTCTCCAGAAATTTCTCCATCGGCAGTTTCAGTAGCCGGCTGTGCTCCGTTTCGTCGGCAAACACCTCCGACACCACCGGCACCGTGTTGCATTCGCCAATAAAGTGCATGAACACCCAATCCAGGCCGTCCTGGTGAATCCCCGATGTGGTCGGGCTGCTCGATGACACGTCCGCCCGCACCCGGAACTGATGGATATCGATCGTATAGGTCTGTTCGCCCAGGTGCGGGGCAATCACCGCGAGGTCCGTCGCCAGCAGCTTGTGCATGAGGGGATGCTCGATAAAGCCCTCCTCGCTATAGCTCAGGTGATTCACGCCCTGGCGATAGTTCACCGCGTAGGTGACCGGCGATTTGAACGCCGTATTCCTGTCGATCTGCAATTGCCGTGACGGTAACAGACGATAGCGCAAGATGCGCCGTTCGCGGTGGGTGTAAGTCCTGAACGCCTCGTCGCGCACCAGGTTATCCCAATACGCGCGAAAGCTTTGTTCCTCACCGGGTTCAACGTTGACCAGTTCGCGAAAGTCCGGGCGATGACAGAAGTGATGTTCGCGCAAAAGCGCCGAGATCTGAGGGATGTCCATATCGCTATCCTGCAACCGGTGGATCGATGAGGATGCGCAGATGTTGCTGCAACGCATCGTGCAAGGCATGGGCGTCGGCGGCATTGCCAACCTGGGCCCAGCATTTGAGCAAATAATGCTCCTCGATATCCGCGTCAATGTAGTGGCCGGGGTCCTGCGGGGCGTATTCCAGCACCGAGCGGTGTTGGTGGAGGAACTGCAGGCCGTCAATGCCCCTGAAAAGGCCACTGTGCTGCGGATAAATCGCCAGCATCGCGTAGTGTTGCCCCGCATCGGCAACCTTATGTGCGCCAGCCTCCAACTGTGCATTGATGCCCTTCTCGCCCAACAACAATCCCATGTACAGCTGATAAGGATCGATACCGGCCAGGTCGCGGAACGCCGAGTTCACATACAGTCCGCCCAGACGCGGGTTGATCTCGATGGCCACCGGCCCTGCGTCCGTCATGCGAAACTCGAAATGCACCACAGCGTTGGTCAGGCCCACCGCGTGCAGGCAGTCCACCGCGTACTGGCGGATCTGCTCGCACTGGGCCTGGCTGAACGACGTCGGCGGGGAAATCAGCAGGTTCTCCAGGACCGTGCCGCTGCGCTCGGTCAGCAGCAGTTTTTCATTGATCAGCAGCGGATGGACACGCTCGCCGACAATCACACATTCCACACTGCCTTCGATGCCAGGAATATAACCTTCCAGCAGAATGCTGTGGCCTGGCAAGTATTCACGCCGCAGCCCATCCTCAAGCGGCAGGGCGTGCGCGCAGCCGTAGAAGTCCGCATAAGCGGCGGCGCCATGATCACTTACGAAATGCCAATAGTGGCTGCGTAGCTCCTCCCAACTCGAGCATTTTTTGATAAACGCCGAAGCCCCGCCAAAGGGCGGTTTGGCGATCAGTGGATAACCCACGCGCTCGGCGCCTTGCTGGAGTTCCTGTTCGTTGTTGCACAGCACGAACGGTACCGAACGCAATTCATGCTGTTTCAACACGCGGCGCATCAAGAACTTGTTATTGCACGCGGCAATCGCCTCCGGGTGGCTGTAGACCAAGCCCAACCGCTGACACGCCTGCGCGACGATACAGCCCACCTCCCCTTGTGCGGACGGGTGCCCGGCCTGGCAGAAAATCCCACGCACCTGATAACGCCCGTCCAACTGTCCGACCAACTCCAGGACAGACTGCTCACTGAGCGTTTCGAGCAGGAACACTTCGTCACTGTCGTCCCTGAGACGTTGCAGGTGCTTGCGCCCCGCCACGGCGGCCGTCAAACACGCCAAACCGTGGGCGCGGGCCACCGTGAAATGCGGTTCCCGGTAGCGGTAGCGAGCGCAAGCACTGTCATCTACATCAATAAACAGAATCGCATCCTGTTTCATACCGCATCCTGCCAACTGCACCATTGGCCCTCCCAGTTGCGAAAACGGTAAGTCCGCTGCCCATCGCGGACTTCAAAATGCGGTAAGTCTTCAGGCTTTTCAAAGTCCAACAATGGCACGGTGAACTTGCCTTGTGCATGCGGCAGTACATACTCGGGCAGGGCAATATTCGATACACGGCGTTTGAGCCGATCCATGATGGCGATGGCTTGGCTGATCGACGCCTTATATTCTGAAGCACCGGGTGAAAACGGCATGAAGTGATATAAGTAATATGGCTTTACGCCCAAACGATAAAGATCAATGAATAATTTATGCAACGTCGCTTCATCATCATTCACGCCACGCAACAGCGGCATGTTAGAGAATACAATCGGGACCACACCCTGAATCCGTTTAACCGCGACGGCAAAATCAGCACTGAGCTCAAGCGGGTGGCAGACATGCACACCAAATGCATTGACCTTGTACTTCTCCAGCATCGCCACCAACTCATCGGTCACGCGAAACGGGTTGAAACTCAAGGCCCGCGAATGAATGCGTATCAGCAGATCATCACGAATGCCGCGCAATGCGGCCAGCATCTCCTCAAGCTTGCGGTCGGCCAGCATCAGTGGGTCACCGCCGCTGAGAATCACCTCTTCAATCGCTGGATTACCGCGGATGTACTCCACCGAATCCTTGAACGAGTCAGTGTTGGCGTTAGCTTTGTCGGTGCCCACCTGCAGCGTGCGCAGCGCCTCGAAACAGAACTGGCAATAGGCATTGCACGTGTTGGTGGTGCGCAGGATCACGCGGTTGTCGTACTTGTGCTGGCAGATGGGCGTCTTCATCTCATGATTGAGTTCCCAGTTTTCGGAACTGCCGTCGTAGTCGCCCTGCACCTGTTCGCTCCAATACGGTACTACCTGGCGCCACAGGGGGTGGTCCATCACCTCTGCGCTGGTGAGTGAACGCTTGATTAAATCAATGTAATAAGGCGTGATCTGCATCTTGCGATCTTGCAAGTTGTGCTCGATATGCGCCGTTGTGGCCTCGTCCCATCCACCGCAGGCATTGCGCAGTGCAGGTTCATCGCGGATGGCATTCTTCTGCTGCCAACGCCAGTCTTGCCATTGAACTGAACGATGCATGGCTTGATCAAAAATCGACATGAGTTTGAACTCTCTGTTAAGGCATAGGGACGCGTACTTTTCCAGCACAGGAAAAGTATGATTCGCAGCAATGACAATCGACGGGCAGGCGACAGACCACAATCAAGTAACTAACTTGATCACCGGCACCAGAGAGATATAACGGTTCACCACGTGATGGCGCGAATAAACGACTAGCACGGTCATGCGATTAACTTCCTTTTTATACTATTGCGACTTCCAAGTCCGCACTCACTAAAGCCGATGCCCGCCAATGTGTCAATACAATAACCTTGTCATTCCTCTGGAATTAACCTGCACCCGCGCCAACACCCCGTAATGACAAGGGGCGCTTTCGTTCAAGCCCAGCTATTTGAAAAACAAATAATACTGAAAGCAACACGCTCAGTGAGTATAGAGAGCGTTATTTCTACTTATATAACTACGTAGCCGCACTTCAGCTGAGCCAGGGGTTGGCCGCGAGGAAGTGGCGCTCAGATGCGTGGCTGCTGACGACATCACACAGCGGCATGATCACGTCCTTGGAGGTCTGCCCTGGCCTAACGCAAGCCGCTGAACGCCTGCGGGCTGGCGTACTGCGTGTTCGATCAGCGCATAAATGCGGCCTGAATGTGAACCTGAAACATTTTCTTTCATATCCACCTTAGGGATTTCTCATGCTCATCCGTCTTAACTTAGATACAGCCTGTCGCGTCAGCAAAAGCTACGACTGGCCTTTTCCGGGCCTCTATTGCCCCCTCCGATCAAGACCCTCATTCATATGTCGAAGAAGTCACGCTCCAAACTCTGGTTTCTCGTCCATAGCTGGCTGGCGTTGCCCATCTGGTTCTTTGTACTGATCGTCTGCGTCACCGGCACCCTGGCCGTGGTGAGCCAGGAAATCGTGTGGCTGGCCAACCCGGATATCCGCGCCAGCAAGCCGTCGGATGACGCTCAGCCGCTGAGCTTTGACCAGGTGATCGCGGCCATCAAGCACGATGAGCCCAAAGCCATCGTCCAGTCCATCATCCGCCCGGATGAATCGCACTTCGCGCTAAGCGTCGGCCTCAGCTACCCGGACGGGCGCTCCGTGGAGGTGTATGCCAATCCCTACACCGGCGCGCTCCAGGGCATCAGCCCCTCGTTCAACTTCCAGCAATTCACCCGCGCCCTGCATGGTTGGTGGCTGGTGCCGTTCACCAATGGGTACAGCTGGGGCTGGTACCTGGTGTCTGCGTTGGGCTTGCCGCTGCTGGCTTCACTGGTCACCGGGCTGGTGGTGTACAAGCGCTTCTGGAAAGGCTTCCTGCGCCCTACCCTGCGCATCCGCCACGGTGCGCGGATCTTCTGGGGCGACTTTCACCGCCTGAGTGGCATCTGGTCGATCTGGTTTATCGCGGTCATTTCTATCACCGGCACCTGGTTCCTGATCGAGGCTGTCCTGGGCGACAACCAGATATCCATTTCCAGTGAACCCATCGTGCCAGTGATCGCACGGGATAAGGTGCCGCTGTCGGCGCCGGGCGTGCCGGCACCGATGATCCCTATCGACAAGGCGATCGACATCGCCGCCGAGCGGATCCCCGGCCTGGACGCCAGCTTTGTGTTCATGCCAAGCAACGCCTACAGCCACCTGCAGATCGGCGGGCGTGGCTGGTACCCGTTGATGTTCCAGACCGCACAGCTGAACCCCTATGACGGTGAAGTCGCGGTCTCGAACCTGTTGTCCGACCGTACCCCGCTGGAATTCGTCACCGAGTCGATGCGCCCACTGCACACCGGGGACTTTGGCGGTTTGTGGATCAAGCTGATCTGGGCATTCTTCGGCCTGGTGCTGAGCATGATGGTATTGAGCGGCTTGCTGATCTGGACCAAGCGCACCGCTCTGGCCACCCTCAACGCCCTCAAGCGCGAGGCCAAGACACAACGTCAGCACGCGCCCATCCCGACCATGCACGCCGACACCTCGGAGGCCCAGCGATGAGCAAGGTTGCAACCGTACCGCCGTCCCCGCTGCGCGCCTTTTGGCTGAAATGGCGTTTCCATATCAACATCCTGCTGTTGCTGGTGCCGCTGGGGTTCATGCCCAAATACTTTGCCGACGCCGCGTTGTTTCGCGGGGATACCGGCATCGGCGAGCGCGTGGCCGGGCAGGTGCAAGTCGGTCCCTGGAGCCTGACGCTGGCTGAGTTTCGCAACGAAGGCCCGAGCCCGAACCCGGCTGGCCCGATGAAGTTCTTCAACGCTGCCCTGTGCGATACCTGTGCCGAGCAGGTCAAGGCCACTTACCTGCGTATCGGCAAACCCCGCAGCCTGCGCGCCGCCGGAGTGATCTTCTTCGGCACGCCGTACCGCATGGGCGCCGCCCTGCCGATCCCAGAACGCACCCCGGCGGATGCCGAAATATGGGTGACCATGGAAGGGTGGGACGGCAGCATGCACCAGGGTTCCATCCCGCTGAGCCAGGCCTCGCCTGCCACCATTGCCTGGCTGAACAAGCAAGGAGTCAAACCATGACGTTCAAGCGCCTCACCCGCGCCGCGCTGTTGCTGTGCGCCGGCCTGAGCACCACCGCCTTCGCCCACAACCCGATGTGCGAATGCAAAGAAATCCCCGGCGAGCAGATACAGTGCAAAGGCGGTTTTTCCGACGGCAGTGGCGCCCCCGGCGTAACCCTGGATGTGATCGGCTACGACGAAACCATCCTGGTGCCGGGCAAGCTTGGCGAGGATTCGACCCTGACCTTCAAGAAGCCCGCCGCCGAATTCTACGTGCTGTTCGATGCCGGCCCCGGCCACGTGGTGGAAATCGACCAAGCGGATATCCCGTCGCAATGAGTACCACACAGGTTGTACGCCCCGCCGGCGCGGGCCACGAAACCCTTTATGTGTTGCTGTTGTGCCTGATCATCCTCGCGGTGGCGGGCACGGTCGTGGCGCTGCACGGGGAAACCCAGGAAGTCGCGGCAGTGCCCAGCCACCAGCTGGACGCCCGCCGCGACCTGAGCGCCGCCGAGCAAGGCATCTACGCCGACCTGCGGGTGACCCTGGATGAAATCCACCTGTTGCAGCAGGAACACAGCGCCCTGCCGACGCCTGAGCAACTGGCCGAAGAAGGCTTCGCGCCCTTTGCCCAGGATGCCAGTTCGGTCAGCCGTGGCGGCCATCGCTGGCAGCTGCTGGCACCCGCCGCCTACCTGGGCTTGAGCCAGGCGCCGGCCACCAGCGGTTCGCTGCTGATGCGCGTGCAAGGCAGTGAGCCGGATATCTGGCTCAACCGCAGCGCCAACCTTGCCGCCCCTTCCGACCTCACTGACCAGGCGCTGATCGCGGCCGGCTGGCAGCAGGTGGTCGCGCAATTCGATGCTGGCGTCACCCGCCAGCACCGTCACTGAACGAGAAGACCGATTGCCCATGTCCATGTCATCGCCCCTGTTGCGCCTTTTACTGGTTGGCCTGTTCAGCCTGATGCTCACCCCCCTTGCCAATGCCGAGGCGGCCAAGCGCCTGCGTATCGGCATTACCTTGCACCCCTATTACAGCTACGTGGCCAATATCGTGGGCGACAAGGCCGAGGTGGTGCCGCTGATTCCCGCCGGTTTCAACCCGCACGCCTACGAGCCGCGCGCCGAAGACATCAAGCGCATCGGCACCCTGGATGTGATCGTGCTCAACGGCGTCGGCCATGACGACTTCGCCGACCGTATGATCGCCACCAGCGAGCGCCCGGACATCCCGGTGATCGAAGCCAATGCCAACGTGCCGCTGCTCGCCGCTACAGGTAACGCGGCACGCGGTGCGGGCAAGGTGGTCAACCCGCACACCTTCCTGTCGATCAGCGCGTCGATTGCCCAGGTCAATAACATTGCCCGTGAGTTGGGCAAGCTCGACCCGGACAACGCTAAAACCTACACCCAGAACGCTCGCGCCTACGGCAAGCGCTTGCGCCAGATGCGCGCCGACGCCCTGGCCAAGCTGACCAGCGCGCCCAACCCCGACCTGCGTGTCGCCACCGTACACGCGGCCTACGACTACCTGTTGCGCGAGTTTGGCCTGGAAGTCACCGCCGTGGTCGAGCCGGCCCACGGTATCGAGCCAAGCCCCAGCCAGCTGAAAAAGACCATCGATGAACTGCGTGCTCTGGATGTGAAAGTGATCTTCTCGGAGATGGATTTCCCGTCCACCTACGTCGATACCATCCAGCGTGAATCCGGGGTCAAGCTGTACCCGCTGTCGCATATTTCCTACGGCGAATACAGCGCAGAGAAGTACGAAGTGGAGATGACCGGCAACCTCAACACCGTGGTACGGGCGATTCAGGAGTCGGGAGCATGACCGCCGCGCAGCACCTGAACGCCGTCAACGTCGGCCCCACCCTGAACTTCGACCAGGTCTCGCTGACCCTGGGGCGCACCGCAATCCTCGATGGCGTGAGTTTCCAGGTACAACCGGGCAGCATCCACGCACTGGTAGGTCCCAACGGCGGCGGTAAAAGCTCGCTGATCAAGACCCTGCTGGGGCAGACGCCGCACCAGGGGCGTTTGAGCCTGGAATGGCCAACCACACCCGGCACCATCGGTTACGTGCCCCAGGCGCTGGAATTTGACCGCGGCTTGCCGATGACCGTGGACGATTTCATGGCTGCCATGTGCCAGCGTCGTCCGGCGTTTCTGGGCCTTTCCAGGCATTACGCAGCGGCGATTGGCGATGCCCTTGAGCGCGTTGGCATGCAAGACAAGCGCAAGCGCCGCATGGGCGCGTTGTCCGGCGGTGAGCGCCAGCGCGTACTGCTGGCCCAGGGGCTGATTCCTGCGCCGCAGTTGCTGGTGCTGGATGAGCCGATGTCGGCCCTCGACGAGGCGGGTATCCAGGTGTTCGAACGGCTGTTGAACGACTGGCGCCTGGCCGGGATTACCGTCCTGTGGATCGAGCACGACCTAGAGGCCGTGGGCCGCCTGGCCGACCGCGTCACCGGTCTTAACCGCCGCGTGCTGTTCGACGCCACACCGAAAGAGGCGCTGACCCCGGACCGCCTGCTCACTCTGTTCTCCACCCACCCTCGGAGCCCGGCCCCATGAGTTATGAAGCCTTTCGCTTGATGGTCCAGGGCTGGGCCTCTGCCGGTTACCTGCCCGAAGCCCTGGCCTACGGGTTTGTGGTCAACGCCCTGCTCGCCGGCTTGTTGATCGGCCCGGTACTCGGCGGCCTGGGTACGCTGGTGGTGGTCAAGCGCTTTGCGTTTTTCTCCGAAGCGGTCGGCCATGCCGCGCTGACCGGCGTGGCCGTGGGCATTCTGCTGGGCGAACCCTATACCGGGCCTTATGGCAGCCTGTTTGGCTACTGCCTGCTGTTCGGCATCCTGCTCAATTACCTGCGTAACCGCACCGGCCTGGCGCCCGATACCTTGATCGGCGTGTTCCTGTCCGTGTCCCTGGCACTGGGGGCAAGCCTGCTGCTGATCCTGGCCGGCAAGATCAACGTGCACATTCTCGAGAACGTGCTGTTTGGCTCGGTGCTGACGGTCAACGGCAACGACCTGCTGGTACTGGCCATTGTCGGCTCGCTGGTGATGGCCCTGGCATTGCCGCTGTACAACCGCATCATGCTGGCCAGTTTCAACCCGCAATTGGCAGCAGTGCGCGGGGTGGCGGTGAAAAGCCTGGACTACCTGTTCGTGATCCTGGTGACCCTGATCACCGTGGCCGCGGTCAAGGTCATCGGCGCAATCCTGGTCGGTGCCTTGCTGGTGATTCCTGCCGCTGCGGCGCGCCTGTTGAGCCAGTCACTCAAAGGGTTTTTCTGGATCTCGGTGCTGATCGCTACCGTCAGCACCCTGTGCGGCATCCTGCTGCCGATTATCTTCGACCTGCCCATCCCATCCGGTGCCGCCATCATTCTGGTTGCCGGTATCGCCTTCGCCTTCGCCGCCATCGCCCGTGGCGTTGTGCCCAGCCTCAAAGGGAATCTTGGATAATGCGCCCTGTCTTTCGCCCACTGGCCCTGGCCATCGCTTGCTTGATGAGTACGTCGGCACTGGCCGTCGACGGTTTCGACGCCAAGGACTTCAAAGTCAACCAGGGCCTCGGTCACGCAGCCCTGACCAAGACCAAGCCGCCGGTCAAGGTGCTGGCGTCGCTGCCGATTACCTACGGCTTGGCCGAGGCGCTGCTCACAGGCACCAACGTAGCGCTTGAACGCGCCGCACCGGCCAATCTGCCGGGTTCGCGGCAGGTGTCCTACTTCACCGGCCGCGGTGCTGCGGCATTGAACAAGTTGGCGCTGGACGCCGACGCGGCCATCGGCCTGCGCTCGCTGTGGGCCGATGACCCGCTGTACCCCGTGGCGCGGCGCAGCAATATCCGCATCGTCGAAGTCGATGCCGCACGCCCGGTGGACGGCGGCTTGCCGGGTATCGCAGTACAACCGGGGGTCACCGATGGCTTGAACAGCCAACCCTGGCAATCGAGCAACAATATGGGGCGCATGGCCGACGTGATGGCCGCCGACCTGAGCCGCCTGGCGCCGGCTGCCAAACCCAGGATCGACGCTAACCTGGCCGCGCTCAAACAGCGTTTACTCAAGCTCACCGCCGACAGCGAGGCGCGATTGGCCAAGGCCGACAACCTGAGTGTGCTCAGCTTGAGCGATCACTTCGCGTACCTGGTCAGCAGCCTGAACCTGGAAGTGCTCAGCACCGATGCACGGCCCGACGCCGAGTGGACGCCCGAGGCGCTGCAAAAACTCAGCAGCGCGTTGAAGGACAACGCTGTGGCGGTGGTGCTGCATCACCGTCAACCCAGCGATGCAGTCAAAACCGCCGTCACTGCCGGCGGCTCCAGACTGTTGGTGTTGAATGTGGACGGCGCCGACCCGGTGACGGAGTTGGAAACCAATGTAGACCAAGTGATCAAGGCACTTACACCCTAGGCAAGCCACCGATCCGTCAGAGATAAACTCGGTTCAATGTGGGAGCTGGCTTGCCTGCGATGCGGACGCCTCGGTTTATCAGGCGCACCGAGTCGATGCCATCGCAGGCAAGCCAGCTCCCACATGGGCTCGCGGTGCACCAGCCGCTACACCACATCCACACCCACATGAATCGCATCATGCCGCCAGAACTCCAGGTCGCAGTCGATCAGGCGTTGATGCTGGTCGTAATTGACCCGGGCGATGCGCAAGCCCGGGCTGCCTGCCGAGACGCGTAGCGCAGCGGCCGCTTCCACCGGTAGCGAGGTGGGCACAATCTCGAAACGCACCCGCCCGTAGTGCAAGTCATATTTGCTGGCATACAGCTCAGTCATCGACTGATTCAAATCGCACGCCAGGATCCCCGGAAAATACTGCGGGTTCAGATAGTGCTCCACATACAACACCAGGCGCCCGTCAATCCTGCGCCCCCGGCAAATCTGGATCACGCTCGACAACGCCGGCAACTGCAACCACGCGCACACCGCCGCCGACGCCGGTTGCAGGCGTGCGGAGATGACCTGCGTGGAAGCCTCGCGCCCCTGATCGCTGACCATGGCGTGAAAGTGGCTGCGCTGCATCAGGTTATAGGCCAGCCGTGGCGGCGAAACGAACCAGCCCCGACGCTCTTCGCGGTAAATCTGCCCTTGGGCCTCAAGCTGTAACAAGGCTTCCCGCACCGTAATCCGAGTGGTACCAAACAACTCGCTGAGCTTGCGTTCGGCGGGCAGTTTGCTGGCAGGCGGCAACAGGCCGTGGTCGATCTGCTCCTGCAGCGCCAGGCCGATGGAAGTTACCGCCTTGATTGCCTCATCACGCATCAACGTTACCTATCTGGACTAGACCAGCACCGTTCAGGTGCATAAAACGCGCTCTATCTGGGCTTTTGCTGCTGGGTGCCAGCCTAGGCACTCCAGATGACCGACAGATGACAAAGGCTGTCGACTGCGTCTTCCACACCCTGCAATACATCGGCCAAGTCCAAGGCCTGCGGGCACTTGGGCATGGTCTACGCTAAGTCAGAGCTGAACGACATCAGCGCTTCAAAAACGACATCGACATGAAACTGTCATCCAGGGGGCCTAGATTGGCTCAGGTATTGCTGACCTAGACCAAACCACCGCTAACGTTCAGATAAAACGCCGCGTTGAAAACGCCCAAAGGAGCTTCGGATGAAACAGCTTTTCCTGGCATCACTGTTAGGCTCGACCATTGCCATGTGCACCGCCGCCATGGCTGCTGATACCGATCTAAAAACCTTGGAAGCCGCCGCCAAAGCGGAAGGCGCCGTCAACAGCGTCGGCATGCCCGATGACTGGGCCAACTGGAAAGGCACCTGGGAAGACCTGGCCAAAACCTACGGCCTCAAGCACATCGACACCGACATGAGCTCGGCCCAGGAAATCGCCAAGTTCAAAGCCGAAAAGGACAACGCCAGCGCCGATATCGGTGACGTGGGCGCGGCCTTCGGCCCGATCGCGGTAAAGCAAGAAGTGACCCAGCCGTACAAACCATCCACCTGGGCACAGGTGCCGGATTGGGCGAAAGACAAGGACGGTCACTGGGCCCTGGCTTACACCGGTACCATTGCCTTTATCGTCAACAAGAAGCTGCTGCACGGCTCCGAAGTGCCCACCACCTGGGCTGACCTGCAAACCGGTAAATACAAGGTATCGGTGGGTGACGTGAGCACCGCCGCCCAGGCTTCGAACGCAGTACTCGCCGCGGCCATCGCCAACAAAGGCGACGAGAAAAACATCGCGCCGGGCCTGCAATTTTTCACCAAGATCGCCCAGCAAGGTCGCCTCTCGCTGTCCAACCCGACCATCGCTACCATGGAAAAAGGCGAAGTCGAAGTGGGCCTCGTCTGGGACTTCAACGGCCTGAGCTATAAGGCCAAGATGGCCAACCCCGATGACTACGTGGTGCTGATCCCCTCGGATGGCTCGGTGAAATCCGGCTACACCACCCTCATCAACAAATACGCCAAGCACCCGAACGCCGCCAAGCTCACCCGCGAATACATCTTCAGCGATGCCGGCCAGCTCAACCTAGCGCGCGGCAATGCGCGTCCGATCCGGGCTGAAACCGACTTGAAACTGCCGGCAGACGTTGCCAAAAACCTGATCCCGGGCGAGCAGTACACCAAGGCCAACCCGCAGCCGATCAAGGATGCCGATGCCTGGGAAGCGACGTCCAAGAAGCTGCCACAGATGTGGAACGAGCAAGTCATCGTAGAAATGAAGTAATCGGTCTCTCTGATCCAAAGGCGGTCAGTGTGGGAGCTGGCTTGCCTGCGATAGCGGTCTGACATTCAACATTTGTGTCCACTGATACACCGCCATCGCAGGCAAGCCAGCTCCCACATTTGATCCCATTCCACGTTGATACTGAGCCATACCCTCTGTTGCGGAGCCCCAGCCCCCATGAAGCACACTGTCATCCTTGTGGTGCTCGACGGCCTCAACTTCGAGGTTGCCCGGCACGCCATGGGGCACTTGCAGGCCTATGTCGGCGCCGGACGCGCAGCCCTCTACACACTGGAATGTGAACTGCCTGCCCTGTCCCGCCCGTTGTACGAGTGCATCCTCACCGGCGTGCCGCCGATCCAAAGCGGTGTCGTGCACAACAACGTCTCGCGCCTGTCCACCCAGCGCAGCATTTTCCATTACGCCACCGACGCCGGCTTGAGCACCGCTGCGGCGGCTTACCACTGGGTCAGCGAGTTGTATAACCGCACGCCCTTTCTCGCCGCCCGCGATCGTCATACCGACGACAAGGCGCTGGCGATCCAGCATGGGCATTTCTACTGGAATGACCACTACCCCGATTCCCACCTGTTCGCCGACGCCGAAAGCCTGCGGCTCAAGCACGCGCCAAACTTTTTGCTGGTGCACCCCATGAACATCGACGACGCCGGTCACAAGCATGGCCTCGACACCGCGCAATACCGCAACAGCGCACGCTCGGCTGACATTATCCTGGCCGACTACCTGCAAGACTGGCTCGATGCCGGCTACCAGGTACTGGTCACCGCCGACCACGGCATGAACAACGACCGCTCCCACAACGGCCTGTTGCGCGAAGAACGGGAAGTGCCACTGTTTGTCATCGGTGACGCCTTCAGCCTGGACACCGACGCTGCGCCGAAACAAACCGACCTGTGCGGCACCATCTGCGAACTGCTGGGCGTGCCCCACAACAAGCCTGTGTGCCGGGAGCTGCTCAAGTGATTGCATTGACCCGCGGCAAATGGCTGGCCCTGCTATGCCTGCTGCCCTTCGCACTGTTCTTTATCGTGTTCGAGATCGCGCCGCTGGTATGGGTGCTGATCAGCAGCCTGCAAACCGAAGAGTCCGGCTGGAGCCTGGAAAACTTCACCCGCATCTTCACCTCGAAGTTCTACCGGCAGGCCATCCAGTTCAGCCTGGAGATCAGTTTCTACTCCAGCATCTTCGGCATCATCATCGCCACCCTGGGCAGCTACTCATTGCGCCGAGTGGATTCGCCGCTGCGCAACTTCGTCACCGCATTCGCCAACATGACCAGCAACTTCGCCGGCGTACCCCTGGCCTTCGCGTTCATCATCCTGCTGGGGTTCAACGGCAGTATCACCCTCATGCTCAAGCAGGCCGGGATCATTGAGGACTTCAACCTGTACTCGAAAACCGGCCTGATCATCCTCTATACCTACTTCCAGATTCCCCTCGGCGTACTGCTGCTCTACCCGGCCTTCGACGCATTGCGCGAAGACTGGCGCGAGTCGGCCGCCCTGCTCGGTGCGAATGGCTGGCAGTTCTGGCGGCATATCGGCCTGCCGGTGCTCACCCCGGCGCTGCTCGGTACCTTTGTGATCCTGTTGGCCAACGCCCTCGGCGCCTATGCCACGGTATATGCACTGACCACCGGCAACTTCAACGTACTGCCGATTCGCATTGCCGGCCTGGTCTCCGGCGATGTGTCGCTGGACCCGAACATGGCCAGCGCCCTGGCCGTGGTGCTGGTGGCGCTGATGACCGTGGTCACGGTGGTGCATCAACTGCTGCTCAAGAGGAGCTACCATGTCTCGCGCTGAAGCCGGCTCGGCCTCCCTCTACCACCGGGTGGTGGTGTACCTGTTGTTCCTGATCCTGGTACTGCCTTTGGTAGGCACCTTTGTCTACTCGATTTCCAGCAGTTGGTCGGCAACCATCCTGCCTGCCGGCTTCAGCGTGAAATGGTATGTACAGCTGTGGAGCGACCCGCGCTTTCTGATGGCCTTCGGGCAATCGTTGCTGGTGTGCGTGGGCGCACTGATCCTTTCGGTGGTGTTGATTTTGCCGCTGCTGTTCGTGGTGCACTACCACTTTCCCAAGCTCGACGCGTTGATGAACATCCTGATCCTGCTGCCCTTTGCGGTGCCGCCGGTGGTGTCCTCGGTGGGTCTGCTGCAACTGTACGGGTCCGGGCCGCTGGCGATGGTGGGCACGCCGTGGATTTTGATCGGCTGCTACTTCACCGTCGCGCTGCCGTTCATGTACCGCGCGATCACCAACAACCTGCAAGCCATCAACCTGCGCGACCTGATGGACGCTTCGCAACTGCTCGGCGCCAGCACCTGGCAGGCCGCGATCCTGGTGGTGCTGCCCAACCTGCGCAAGGGCCTGATGGTGGCGCTGCTGCTGTCGTTCTCGTTCCTGTTCGGCGAGTTCGTGTTCGCCAACATCCTCGTCGGCACCCGGTACGAAACCCTGCAGGTGTACCTCAACAACATGCGCAACAGCAGTGGCCATTTCACCAGCGCCGTGGTGATCTCTTATTTCTTCTTTGTGCTGGTACTGACCTGGGCCGCCACTCTCTTGAACAAGGACAAAAGCCAATGAGCTTCGTCAGCGTCCAACACCTGCAAAAAAGCTACGCCGGCACCCCGGTGTTCAGCGATATCAATTGCGAGGTCGCCAAAGGCGAGTTCGTCACCCTGCTCGGCCCGTCCGGTTGCGGCAAATCCACTTTGTTGCGCTGCATCGCCGGGCTTACGCCGGTGGACAGTGGCCAGATCCTCCTGGATGGCCAGGACATCGTGCCCCTGAGCCCACAGAAACGCCAGATCGGCATGGTGTTCCAGAGCTACGCGCTGTTCCCCAACATGACCGTGGAACAGAACGTCGCCTTCGGCCTGCGCATGCAAAAGGTCAACGCCGACGACAGCAACAAGCGCGTGCAAGAAGTGCTGCAACTGGTGGAGCTCAAGGACCTGGCCGGCCGTTATCCGCACCAGATGTCCGGTGGCCAGTGCCAGCGCGTCGCTCTTGCCCGCTCCCTGGTGACGCGCCCGCGCCTGCTGTTGCTGGATGAACCGCTGTCGGCATTGGATGCACGTATTCGCAAGCACTTGCGCGAGCAGATCCGCCAGATCCAGCGCGAGCTGGGGCTGACCACGATCTTCGTGACCCATGACCAGGAAGAAGCGCTGACCATGTCCGACCGCATCTTCTTGATGAACCAGGGCAAGATCGTGCAGAGCGGTGATGCCGAAACCCTCTATACCGCGCCGGTGGATGTGTTCGCTGCCGGGTTTATCGGCAACTACAACCTGCTCGATGCCGACAAGGCCAGCCAACTGCTGCAGCGGCCGATCAGCGGGCGCATCGCGATTCGCCCCGAGGCCATCGAGTTGAGCCGCAGCGGCGAGCTCGATGCGTTGGTGCGTAGCCACAGCCTGCTGGGTAACGTGATTCGCTACCGCATCGAAGCCCGTGGCGTCGAGCTGGTGGTGGACGTGCTCAATCGTTCGGCCGACGACCTGCACCCGGATGGCCAGCGCCTGGCACTTTCCATCGACCCCAGCGCACTGTGTGAAGTAGCCTGACAGGCAGCGACCTATTGAGAGAGAGCATCACCGATGGCATTGGTAATTTTTGATCTGGACGACACCCTGATCCACGGCGACTGCGCCACGCTGTGGAGCGAACAAATGGGCCGCCTTGGCTGGGTGGACCCTGAGTCGTTCATGCGCAGGAACAACGAGCTGATGGATGCCTACAGCCAGGGCAAGCTGCGGATGGAAGATTTCATGGATTTCAGCCTGGAGCCGATGATCGGCCGTACCCCGGAAGAAATCGAGCACTTGGTGGAGCCGTGGGTCGAGGACGTCATCGAGCCGCTGATCTACAGCGACGCCACCAAGACCATCGCCCGCCACCGCGCGAACGGCGACCGAATCCTGGTGATTTCGGCTTCGGGCACTCACCTGGTCACGCCGATTGCTGCGCGTATCGGTATCGAGGAAGTGCTGGGGATTAACCTGAGCGTCAGCCATGGGGTATACGACGGCAAGACAGAGGGTGTACTGACTTACCGTGAAGGCAAGATCACGCGGTTGCTGGAATGGCTGGAGCAGG
Organism: Pseudomonas sp. FSL W5-0203; assembly: GCF_001896155.1. NCBI lineage: Bacteria > Pseudomonadati > Pseudomonadota > Gammaproteobacteria > Pseudomonadales > Pseudomonadaceae > Pseudomonas > Pseudomonas sp. FSL W5-0203. The sequence continues at coordinate 6,291 of NZ_MPOR01000050.1, read as the reverse complement.
AAGGCGAAACCCTTGAAGGTGCCTATTTCTATTCGGACTCGCGCAATGATTTACCGCTGCTGCTCAAGGTGGATCACCCGCAGGTGGTGAACCCGGACCCGGTGTTGCGCGCCCATGCCGAACAGGCCGGCTGGCCGATCCACCACTGGACCTGAATCAATAGACATCAACCTGTGGGAGCTGGCTTGCCTGCGATAGCGGTGCGCCAGATGAAGAATTCTTCACTGTTGCACCGCTATCGCAGGCAAGCCAGCTCCCACACTGACTGCATTTCAATCTAGGATTCGGTCAGGCTATTGGCAATATGGACTACACCGGACGTAGGACGAGGTTGTTCTAGCCCCCCACATCACCGTCAACGCCTTGCAATGCTTTCACAGTGCCTCCATAGTGAGTCTGGACTGAGCCCGGTGCTGTAGCGCCGGGCTTTTTGCATTATGCGACCGGACCATATGGAACCGGCTCCCTCAAAGACGGCCTAATATGCGTTATCAATTGCCCCCGCGTCGAATCAGCATGAAGCATCTGTTCCCCAGCACCGCCCTCGCATTTTTCATTGGTCTCGGCTTCGCGTCGATGTCGACCAATACGTTCGCAGCCAATAGCTGGGACAACCTTCAGCCTGATCGCGATGAGGTGATTGCCAGCCTTAACGTCGTCGAGTTGCTCAAGCGCCATCACTACAGCAAGCCGCCGCTGGACGACGCTCGCTCAGTGATCATCTACGACAGCTACCTCAAGCTGCTGGACCCCTCGCGTAGCTACTTCCTGGCCAGCGATATCGCTGAGTTCGACAAGTGGAAGACCCAATTCGACGACTTCCTCAAGAGCGGCGACCTGCAGCCCGGCTTCACCATCTACAAGCGTTACCTGGACCGCGTCAAAGCGCGTCTGGATTTCGCGTTGGGTGAGCTGAACAAAGGTATCGACAAGCTCGATTTCACACAGAAAGAAACCCTTCTGGTGGACCGCAAAGACGCCCCTTGGCTGACCAGCACCGCAGCCCTGGACGACCTGTGGCGCAAACGCGTCAAGGACGAAGTGCTACGCTTGAAGATCGCCGGCAAAGAGCCCAAGGCCATTCAAGAACTGCTGACCAAGCGCTACAAGAACCAGCTGGCACGCCTGGACCAGACCCGTGCCGAGGATATCTTCCAGGCCTACATCAACACCTTTGCGATGTCCTACGACCCGCACACCAATTATCTGTCGCCAGATAACGCGGAAAATTTCGATATCAATATGAGTCTGTCCCTGGAAGGCATCGGTGCCGTCCTGCAAAGCGACAATGACCAGGTGAAGATCGTACGTTTGGTGCCGGCAGGCCCTGCTGACAAAACCAAGCAAGTGGCACCGGCCGACAAGATCATCGGCGTGGCCCAGGCCGACAAAGAGATGGTCGATGTGGTCGGCTGGCGCCTGGACGAAGTGGTCAAGCTGATCCGCGGGCCTAAAGGCAGCGTGGTGCGCCTGGAAGTGATTCCACACACCAATGCACCGAACGACCAGACCAGCAAGATCGTGTCCATCACTCGTGAAGCGGTGAAGCTCGAAGACCAGGCTGTGCAGAAGAAAGTCCTCAACCTCAAGCAGGATGGCAAGGACTACAAGCTGGGCGTGATTGAAATCCCGGCCTTCTACCTGGACTTCAAGGCGTTTCGTGCCGGGGATCCGGACTACAAGTCCACCACCCGCGACGTGAAGAAAATCCTGACAGAACTGCAGAAAGAGAAAGTCGACGGCGTGGTCATCGACCTGCGCAACAACGGCGGCGGCTCCCTGCAGGAAGCCACCGAGCTGACCAGCCTGTTTATCGACAAGGGCCCGACCGTGCTGGTACGCAACGCTGACGGCCGTGTCGACGTGCTCGAAGACGAGAACCCGGGGGCCTTCTACAAAGGGCCGATGGCGCTGCTGGTCAACCGCCTCTCGGCCTCGGCCTCGGAGATTTTCGCCGGCGCCATGCAGGACTACCACCGTGCGTTGATCATCGGCGGCCAGACCTTCGGCAAGGGCACCGTGCAGACCATCCAGCCGCTGAATCATGGCGAGCTTAAACTGACACTGGCCAAGTTCTACCGGGTATCCGGGCAGAGCACCCAGCATCAAGGCGTACTGCCGGATATCGATTTCCCGTCGATCATCGACACCAAGGAAATCGGCGAAAGCGCCCTGCCTGAAGCCATGCCGTGGGACACCATCCGCCCTGCGATCAAGCCGGCGTCGGATCCGTTCAAGCCCTTCCTGGCGCAGTTGAAGGCTGACCATGACACCCGCTCCGCCAAGGACGCCGAGTTCGTGTTTATCCGTGACAAGCTGGCCCTGGCCAAGAAGCTGATGGAAGAGAAGACCGTCAGCCTTAACGAAGCGGATCGCCGTGCACAGCATTCCAGCATCGAGAATCAGCAACTGGTACTGGAAAACACCCGCCGCAAGGCCAAGGGTGAAGACCCGCTCAAAGAGCTGAAGAAAGAAGATGAAGACGCGCTGCCGACCGAGGCGGATAAAACCAAGCCGGAAGACGACGCTTACTTGGCCGAGACTGGCCGGATCCTGCTGGATTACCTGAAAATCACCAAGCAGGTGGCCAAGCAGTAAATGATGGCGATTTAATGTGATCGCTCCTCGGAGTGTCATCATATAGACATCATTCTGTCGTGAAATAAAAGGACCGCAGGTTTACGCCTGCGGTCCTTTTTTTTGATCGAGACCGCCATGACCATGACCGAACAGCTGAATGCATTGGGCTCAATCCTGGCTCAAGGCAGTTTGCACAGCCTGTTCCAACCGATCATCTGCCTGTCGGAGCGGCGCATCCTCGGTTATGAAGCCCTCAGTCGTGGCCCGTCCAACAGCCCGCTGCACTCCCCCGTTGCGCTGTTCTCGGTGGCCAGCCATGCCGGGCGCCTGAGCGAACTGGACATGGCGTGTCGAGAGAGTGCGTGCCGGCGCTTCAGCGAGCAGAAACTGCCCGGCAAGCTGTTCCTCAATATCTCGCCGGAATCCTTGATGGAGCACGCGCATCAGCCAGGGCGCACCCTGCAACTGTTGCGCGACTTCGGTATTTCTCCCAGCCAAGTGGTGATCGAGCTCACCGAGCAAGCGCCCACCGACGATTTCGCGCTGTTGCAAACTGCCTTGCACCACTACCGCGACATGGGTTTTGCCATCGCACTGGATGACTTGGGCGCCGGTTATTCCAGTTTGCGGTTGTGGTCGGAACTGCGCCCGGACTACGTGAAGATCGACCGGCACTTTATCGACGGCATTCACCAGGACGCCCTCAAGCGCGAGTTTGTCGGCTCGATCCTGCAGATCGCCAGGGCATCCCGCGCCCAAGTGATTGCCGAGGGCATCGAACTGCCAGAAGAACTGGCGGTGTTGACCGAGATGGGCGTCGACCTGGTCCAGGGCTACCTGCTCTGCCGCCCTCAGGAAAAGCCGCCGCAGGAAGCGCGCCTGATGCTGCCCAAGCCGGATAGCGCCACGCTGGCCCTCAATGACGAAGGCAGTGACCTGAGCGCACTGCTCAATGAGCAACCCGCCGTGGATCAAGACACCGCCACCGCCCAAGTGCTGGAATCGTTCCGCCGCCAGGCCAACCTCAACTCGCTGGCGGTGTTAGACGGCCGTGGTTGCCCGGTCGGCATTGTGCACCGGCACTCGTTGTCGGACGCGTTGCTCAAGCCGTTCGCGACCGATCTGTTTGCACGTAAACCCATCAGTCGCTTGATGAGCGATGATTTTTTGGCGGTGGAACTGAGCCAGTCCTTGCAACAGGTCAGCCGCTTATTGACCAGCCGCGCGCGGCAACGCATCGAAGAGGATTTCATCATCACCCTGAACGGTGATTACCTGGGGCTGGGTCGGGTCATTGACGTGCTCAAGTTGATCACGGAGCTGAAAATCCAGCAGGCCCGCTACGCCAACCCGTTGACCTTGTTGCCTGGCAATGTGCCGATCCAGCAATGCCTCACCCGGCTGCTGCAGCAACAGCGCGAGTCGGTGATCTGCTATGTGGATATCGACAGTTTCAAACCGTTCAACGACATCTACGGCTACGGGCGCGGGGATGAAGTGCTGCTGTGCCTGGCGCAGTGCCTCAACGACCGGGTAGACCCCAGCCGCGACTTTGTCGGGCACATTGGCGGCGATGACTTTCTGCTGGTGCTGGGCCCGCAGGACTGGCGCAAGCGGCTCAACCAACTGCTGGACGATTTCCACACCCAATGCCGACGCTTCTACCGCGCTGAACACCTTGAGGCTGGGTGCTTCGTGGCCCTCAATCGCCAGGGCGCGCGCCAGGAGTTTGCATTGCTGTCGCTGTCCATCGGTGTAGTGCATTTGTATCCTCAGGCCTGCGCACAACTCGATGCCAGCCAGTTGGCAGAGCTGGCTTCACAAGCCAAGCACCATGCCAAGGATGTGGCGGGCTATAGCATCCACGTGATCGACAGCATGGACACCTGCGCCCAGGCGCTTTAGGCCTCGGCGGATTCCGGGTACTCGTACTCGAACACCCGCACCACTTCGGATGCATGCCAGGACGCGGCGGCCACACCATCGGAAGGCCCGCTGAACCGCCCCAGGCGCTCAACACACTCAAAAAAACCGGTGCGCGGCAGGCGGCTGGCACCCTGGCTGATCACCAGGGAACTGCGCAGCGGTTGCTCCGCCTTGGCATCCAGTGCCGCCAGGTGCTCCAGGGCCGCAGCCAGGGTCTGCATGGCCGGCGTCGGGAATTGCAGGCGCTCAAGCAGCGCACGGTAGGTGAGCAAATGGCGCTGGCGCCGCGCCTGATCCAGTTCGTTGAGCAACCCATCCCAGTGTTGACGACTAATACGTAAGCTCAAGACTCATCCCTCCAACCTGCAACGCCCAATTCCCAGGCCAGGCTGCGGCGAATGGCGGCATCCGGCTGGCGTTCACCACTTTCTATCAATCCAAGATACGAAGGGCTGATGCCCACGGTACGCGCCAGGGCCTCGATTGCCAGGCCCTTGGCCTCCCGCAGGCCGCGCAGGGCTGCAAGCGGACGCAGGTCCTGCTCGATAGCGGTGGGTGCAACAGAAGGAGAAGCGCGTGTTGGTTGCAATTGACCGGCAGCTTTTAGCAGCGCCTGGTACTGGCCCCATGGCAACACCGCGTATTCGGGTGCGCCATCGCGTGAAATGATCTGGATATCCATGACTGCCCCGTAGGATAAAAACACTTACTAAGTAAGTTATTTCCTTAGGAGTGTAATCCTAACAGCCACAAAGGTCGCAGGGGATACCGGGCAACATTAGTTTTTTTGCGGGTTTTCCCGGGCCAGCAGCTCAGGCGTCGCTGGCAGGCGCTCAACCACCGCAAGTTTTTCCGGGCGCTGCCCATCGCGCCAGGCACGAAACGCGCTCAGTTCGCCGCTCAGGGTCTTCATGACCCATGCCAGCACGGCGATGTCATCGAGCATGCCGAACATAGGGAGGAAGTCCGGAATGGCATCAATCGGGCTGAGAAAGTACATCAGCCCCGCTACCACCGAAATCAGCGCCTTGGGGCTGATGGCACGGTATTCGCCACGCCAGTAAGCCAGGCAAAGGGCCTGAAGCAATTTGAGATCGTCCTTGAGCTGGCCGAGCCGATTGCCTTGGCTTGAGCCTTTGGCTGCAACGGCAAACAACAAGGTTGGCAAGCGCCCGCGACCCAGCAAGCGTGCGGCCATAGGCAGGAAGCGGGTGAAAGTGAACGGTGGTTTCATAGGGCACTCCAGTTCCAGGCGATATAAAAGGTTATCCACACAAATTGTGGATAACCTTGTGAACAGAGCCTGTTTTATCGGCTGAAAGCCACGGACTACAAGGCCTACAGTCAGATCGGGCGTTTTTTGCGCACATAAAAAAAACCCAAGAATTCATTGACTTGGCATGTATGTGCGGCTACCCGTGCTCGAGTCTTATATCAGACTGTGTCCGGTTGCAGACGTTCGTTTGGATTTGCAGAGGCTTCAACGTAGGGGCTGGCTGGCGTGCGATAGCCATAGACATCTACACGACCCGGTACGACGTGGCAGCCTGCCAGCCGATGCCTATCTCCCAGACACCCCCGGCTCCAAATGTGGGAGCTGGCTTGCCTGCGATTGCCTTAGGCATCAACACAACTTTACAGGCTGTAGCAGCCAACGCTAACCACGATGCGAAGCGAGCCGCTCTTGATCTTGATCTGCTTTTGATCTTAGGCGCCCCGTTAAACCACGCTGGCCGGAATTCGACAGGGATTTGGGGGGTAAACCGGCAGGGATGCCGGTTTAGC
>NZ_MPOR01000004.1:0-285913 GCF_001896155.1 Pseudomonas sp. FSL W5-0203 | reverse complement strand
TGGTGGCGCGCTCTTCAACGCTGAGTTCGGTATAAGACATAGGGGCAGCACCGTACCGGAAAGGTCAGGTGTTGCACTCAGTTTTTGCCGCCGCCCTCCGTTAAGCCCGCCGAAGCCAAAGCATCATTACATGATCAACCAGATGAAAAATCAAAAGCAAAAGCGGAAGTTACAGTTATTTCTATTTACCCAAGGGAAAAGCCCATCACCAAACTAGTGATGATCCCCAGACCTACAGCGTCAGAGTTATTAAAAAAAGCCCGAGAAATTAACCCATCTCGTTATTACGTCAATTACATAAACCCTTATATCAAAAACGCTTCACTGACAACGTTAAGTGCAGATGAAGTGTGCATGTTAATGTCAACTGCATAAACACTGTCAATGACATTGTCGATACCGGCCGCTGGCCGAATTCTCCCAGGGGAGGTTGCTATTTAAAAAGGTTTATGACATTGACACTATACATATTTAAAGTGTCTAAGTCCGCATGCGGGGCCTCACCCCACACCCCGAAGGCTACCGAGAGCGCGAGACATGGGGCCGTCTCGCACTCCCGCCAGCCTCTAATCGACTAAAGCTGCCCTCGTGCCATATTCATAAGCTAAGGCTTGCTGTAAGAGCCCAGGAAGAGAGTGGCAGTTCGAATCTAGATAGTCCAGCGTAGCCAAGCGGACTCGACCCAGAATGGCCTCTATGCGGCTGAGGGCGCGCTCCAACGCCGTCTGATCTATGACTTCGTAGTGTGACGTAGCAACCTCATGCCCTTCCAAAAAAACCTGAATATGAGCAGCGTCTTCAAATGCATTTTCATGAATATCCCGGACGCATAAAGCTCGCTGCAATACTGGCCGCTCCAATGATCGCAATGGTCTCACTTTTTCATCCTCGCCAAATAAAAAATTCAGGCGAGCACTAAATTGCTCTTCAATAGCCGAAGTCTCATCCAAACAGCTGGTAACTAGTCGCTGAGAAGCCGAATCTAGGGAATGCAGATCAAACCGCCGAAGGTAGTTATCAAATGAAAAAAGTGGACTGTAAACTCTCAAAAATCTTTTGGCTGCGTAAAATATATCAGCAGAATCACTTGCCCATGGCCCTTTAAGAATCATTGCGATGCCCCTTCATCTTGGATTGATGAAGATTGAAGTAAAAAAATAATTTATACAACGCAAAAGATCTTATTTGACAGACACAAAGCTATAGAGACCGCCTATGTCAATTATATAAACCGGAGACAAAAATACCAATACAGTTTTTCTGTACTGACATTTCTCATGCTAAAACGAAGCCACCAAAAATCCGTCTTAATCCAAAAAGGCAGGATCAACGTAATGGGGAAAACCGGTATTTTCGGAGGAGGTTTTAATGCGTCTCCACTCATCCAACCGTTTATTTGCGCCGCTGATACCGCATATATCAAGCAGCTCCAAGTAAAGTAGATCAAGCCTCATCTCTTCATCATCAATATCTTTAAATCGGTTACTCATATTAATCACCTTATATTTAATTACTACAAACCAACAACAATCAAACTAGTATACAATTATATCAACACCAAGAACAAGGCTACTCAAGGTGTGCACTGCGTGCCACCTTGATCCTTGCAAGGGTTCCCCTTGAACCCTAAAAGCGTGGGGTTCCCCCACCCCCCAATAATAACAATAATAATGGCACAGACTTATGAACGAACAAGACGAATTGCCTGCTGTTAAACAGCAGTCAAAACTTACAACCACGCGTATTCACATCAAATTAAAAAAAACGCTTAAAACTGAGCTTGAGCAAAAAGCTTCTGAAAATTTTATGTCGCTATCACAACTACTTTTGCAATCAGCCCGAACATCAACCATCACTATTAAACGAACAGACGCTCCGAAAAGCTCCAAAGAACTGCTTGTAATGACTGCCGCGTATAATAAATTTGGCAGCCAGTTGAATATGCTCGCCAAGCATTGCAATACATTCAAAGAAAACAGCAACACAATGAAAATTTTATCTTGTTTAATCGACATCGAACGCGGCATAACAGAACTAAAAGCTGAGCTACTTGGAGAACTGTAATGGCAATGCACGGCTTCAGTTGCCATTCAGGGAGTGGCGGGGGCGGCGGTAGCGGCCCAGTCAATTATATGATCGATGAAAACTACTACGACAAAGAGGTAGCCGCGTGGGCACTAAGAAACCCATTGCCAAAAGTGATCGAGGGCAGCCCGGACCTGATGAAACAGATGATCGATGCACTTGATCATAAGCACAAATATACCAGTGGTGTTGTGTCGTTCACCAAAGACGATACCGATAAAATCAAATCAGCTGGTTTAGAGTCTTCAATAGCCGATATCACACACCGCCTGAAAGAGATGCTATTTGCGGGAATTTCCCAAGAGCACCAGCACATCTTGATCGTCGCTCATACCCACCTAGATCGACTTGAGCTTCACTACGTTTTACCTCGGCATAATTACGAGATAGACCGTGCTTGGAACCCAGCACCACCAGGTGATGGGAAATATAGGCAAATGGACGCTTTTACAGATCTCATTAATGTCAAATATGGGTTGGACGACCCGCGTGATCCTTTGCGCGCTAGAGTAACCAAAGAACCCGAATGGGCCCCGACTGATAATAAAGCCACACGACAAACACTAGATGCTTTTTTTAAACAAGCTGTTGTTGACGGTGCAATTGATAACCGCCAAGAACTGATTAACCTAACCAAAAAAGCAGGGTTCGAAATTACCCGCGTAGGCAAAGACTCTTTGTCTATAAAAGCCCCGGGGGCGGAGAAGGCGATAAGACTCAAGGGAGAGATTTACAATGAACGATTCACTAGCACATCTGAGCTTGCAAATACAAAATCAAAAAGCGCAGAACGAAAAAGCTATCTCGCAAAACCTGAGGTTGCTCGAAGATATAAAGCAGCACTCAATGAGCGTCAGAGCTTTATCGAAAAGCGTTTCGGAAAAGCACTTGGAGTCCTGCGAAATAGCGAAGATTATAAAAGCCTACGAAACATCCATGGCGCAAAGCACGGCGAAATTTTGGAAGTTAGCAAAATTTATAGGTGCCGGAGCAACATTACTAATGATAGTCCAAATCGCAATCCTAATAAAAATGGCGGCCTAAATGACTCTTTTGGAAGACACATTGATCAAATTATTACAGCAGCAGAACGAACAATTGGAATTACAAAACTCGGAACTATCGCAACAAATTTGTGCTTTCGAGATTCAACTGAAATTGTTAAGCAAGGAGCTTCAATTCTTAAATCGGCAAATCCAAGCATTGAGACCGTAGTTTCAAAAGCAATATACGCATCAGTTCCCTCAGCGCCTATAGCGGCTTTAGGATTTGGCGGAGACTCGGTAGATTCAGGCGATCCAGAAGCTGATAGGGTCTTGCGCATTAAACGCATGGAAGGGAATGAGATAAATCAAAAGAATGTTGCGCGAGCGAACAGAGAAGCAGTCGCGTCGCGAAAATCTTTCGACCTTGAGCACTAATTTAGGACTAATTATAATGCAAATAAAATCTCAAATAAACGAGTCAGAATATCTCGACGACATTGATCAAATGTTAATAGAAAACTCCAAAAAGCGCGCCTCTGTCGTTGTTCAATGGCTCGTGACAACAGCAATGATTGGTTGCTTCTTTATTTATACAGAGATTTTTAAAATTCTATATGCTTCTTTTTTACACCACATGGGAAATTTAACATGAGAGAGACTACAAGCAATAAAACAAACAATCAGACTGGTGTCTTGGTCGCAGAAATAGCGCGCCTTCAGAAATCGATTACCTATTACCAGCTTTTGCTATCTCAAATTTCCATGGCAGAGAGAATCAACGCCCTTAGTATTGATCTAGGTATATCAGCCCCTGCCCATTATGATTACATACCCCTATCTCCCGCTGAAAGAAATTGCCCTTCAGAAAAATCCCGCGATTCAAAAGGCGCTAAAGGAAACAAAGCTACAGGTGACACCACTACCTGTAACACACTGAAGCTGCAAAGAGGGGGGGGCTACCGCCCTCTAAACAACTACGACTAAAACAAACTTAATTAGCCCAAGCCGCATTTAGCTCTACACAAGCACGAGTGAAGTGATTTTTTTCAACGCGTAATTTAACATACTGAAAAATCACGGTGACGATCATCAACCATGTTGCGAATTGCATATGGATATCAATGAGCCTATCCATGTCTCCATGTATATATTGCACAGGAAACCATACTGCAATGCTCATAATCAATAGAAACAAAGCGTATAGTCGATTAAAAGGGTTCTTGCTGTAACGACCGAGGATATTTTTACCGGAAATTAGAGCGCCTCCACCGATAACGATGCCACCTATATAGCCGAATACCGGCACGCTTAGACACGCGGCATATATGATAGCCAGCAGAATCGCCTTTGGCGTGTTTAGCAGTGCTTTACCTTGTACTGGGTCTTCGACCGGGATTTCACCTCCTCGTTTGAAGGCGATCAGTTCATTATTCAGAAACGCTAGGCCTATCTTCCTTCCCACGATGAGAGGAGTGGTCGAATTAGTAAGCACCACTTTTTTTGTCGACTGATCCCTCAGGTTTTTTAACCAAGCCTCTTTAAAATGTGTTGTCTCGATGGAATCAGCATCACCGTGTATCACACTGCGCTGATCTGCACTTAGTACTTCAAAAATTCCCGCTTCGAATCGCATATCAAGTCCTTAGAGGATTTCGAGTACGTAACATCCTGACTCACCGGCGACCTAGTTTTTTGCTCAACGTAACGCAGGAGTCACGTTTTGGGTCGTAAATGCCGTGGCCATAAAGACATCATAGCGGCGAGAGTTTGCCCATGGCAAGGATCTCAGCAGGCTCAGATAAAAACGGTGCGTTGATAGGACTCGGCGCAGCTATTCGTGCGCGGCGCAAGGCTATGGGGCTGTCTCAGGAAGCACTGTCAGACGCAGCCGAGATCGACCGTTCTCACATGGGAAAAATCGAAAGGGGGGAACGTAATATCACTTTTCTCAACATAGTAAAAATTGCGAAAGCGGTGGGATGTAGGCCATCAGATTTACTGCTCGAGGCGGAGCTATAGCATGAACAAAAAGCCCAGTTAGATAACTGGGCTTTCTGCTCCGCGTAGCGTTATCTTTCGTATAATCTAAATGGAAGATCCTCAGCTACAGCTTGGCCTGGCGTACATAGCCATTGCCAAAGCTGTTCTTCCGTTAAGCTCTTTTCACAAAGCCTCAGTAACGCCTCCCCCAAATCACCGCTCTCAACCACGCTTAATCGACCGCAAGGAATTACCGCTTGAGGCACACTTGGGTCTACTCCTGGGTGACATAATGTGATGCAGAAAGAATTTTTATGACCATGAATTTCGGAAGCAGCTAAGACTTCTACAGCTTTGTTATAGTCAACTAGCTTATCGCCTTCTTTAGATTTCAGTTCTACTACTACCGGAGAAGATCCAGCTAACTTAACTAAATAGTCAGGCGCACCGGTTTTCGTTTTATCATCTAGCTTTTCAAAAACGACACCTAGCTCTGTTAACACATTTTCAAAAGCAAGTTCAAAGGCATCCCCTTTGGCTGAGTAAAATTGCTCAATCAAGTGTCGGCTTTCACATCTGGCGGCTCGCTTCAAATGCCGCTCCGCAGCTCTCTGCCGCTGAGCTACTTTCCATACCCTACAAGCGTCCCTTATCCAATTAGCTTTGGCCTGAGGACTGGGTTTCGCTTTTGAAAATGCCAGCACGCGCGCAGCATCATATTCAGCGCTACCTTGCATAAGCTGTTGAGGGGTAGTAATGCCCTGCTTTTTTAGAGAAATAATTTCGTGTCTTCCGAGACGGTAGTCACCACCCGGCGGGCAGAGTCCAACCATCCAGAGCACGTCGTCAGGCAAGCCTTCCTGTACTCGGAAAGCAAGACGCTTAAGAACACGTGTAAGTTTAGAAATTGAGTGTAGATTCTCATCCGCTCCCCGAAGTGCCGCAGGCCGAAGCAAATGCGGCACTCGACTATCTCCAGCAGCCATCGCTATCGAGGCTAGTCCCTGTAAAATCCAAGACAGGTTTCTATTCATGTCGCTAATTACTCCTGCACTTAGCGACTCCAACTCTCTTTCTATAGACCTAATTTCAGCGCCATCCACCCATTTTTTACATAATGACGCCGCGTTAGTGGGCGCAGGATCAGCTTGCCAGATTGGCTCCATTAAATTATTGGATAAGTGATCAGCATCATAAATTATTTTATTTTCTAGCTGGTAAGGCAAAAACCTTGTCGGCTTAACGCCGCCGCGAGAGCGAAACTCTGGACTAGAAAGACAAGCAGAAAATATAAGCATCTCAAGGCGAGATTTACTTTGAATATTCCCAAACTCGGAAAATAGAACTGCAAGGATATTTGCATCCCTAGCTAGGTAATTTACAAGAAACATTCCTGTCTCAGGTAAAAGCCCGCTGAAACCTACTGCCTTTCCTACCGGAGTTACACTAAGAACTCCGCCCCCATTTTCGATAACGAAACCAGCGGCTATTAGGCCGTCGAGAGCCTTCTTGATTTTGGCTGGCCACGTGGCGAAAGATACGGTATTTGTATCCTCTTCTCTAAGAGCACTAAATGTCTTACATATTAAAGCTTCGAGTTCGGCCCTAGTCGTGCATAGACCAGAAGACAACAGCTGCAATGCGAGCTGGTTGAACCGCTCAGGAGTTACTCTAGCTTTGATAGCGGGCATATCAGCTATCGAAAGATAACTGGTAGCTAATGCTAGAGGCACACCGGTGCCAAAATAAATGACCTTGCCTTCATCATGCTCGAACCCCATCCGGCCCACACGACCAGCCATATTATGGAAATCTGCACTATCAATCGGAACATACTGACGTTGCGCGCTATTCCACCTGCGCCAATCGGAAAAAATCGCCGCTCCCAATGGAAAATTGACACCCGCAGCGAGAGTAGTAGTAGCGAAAACAACATCTAATTTATCTTCTAGCAAATACCTTTCTACAATACTACGCTCTTCGTCGGTCAAATCTGAGTTATGGCTTGCGACCCTAAACTCGAGAGTTTTAGCAAGTAGCATATTAGCAGAGGTTTCTGGCAGAGCTTCAAACTCTAAAGAAAGCTGTCCCTGCTTCCCTGAGTGAAACCTTCTTATAAAACCTTCTGCCAAATCATAGGTATCTTTCTTTTTCATGCAGAACACTATGATTGGCAACGGTGGTTTCTTTTGTTTTAGCAAATGGCAGAGAACAGATAATGTGTCCGCCCCCACACCTACGGGTATAACTCCATTATTATCTAATATATCTGGCCTCGCAGTGCTCACAGTGTGCACGCGCCCACCCGCCCAGCACTCATAACGTAAATGTTTTTCGCGTGTATGCTCTTTTAGTAGAGCCACACCAAGCCAGTTAGCGAGTTCTTCAGCATCTTTAGTTTGCAGGACCGCAGACAGACCGACGAATTGTTTCCAGCCTGCGTTTTTCATCAGCGTCAGCAGGACTTCGACGTTTTGTCCGCGACTCTCATCCCCCATTAGCTGAATTTCATCGCAGACCACTACGGTGTTCTGCATACTTTTGGGCATGCCGGATGCAGAGAGCAAAGCAAGATATTTTTCGTATGTCGCTACAAGAAGCGGCGCACTAAGGGGCGCGCTTGGATATTGGCCATTACCGTCTTCTACATAGTCGCCTGTGGCAATGACAATTGCAGACTTATCTCCGCCTAGATAATCCTCAAGCAATACATTCTGAAAATCTTCAAATTTTTGCTTTGCTAATGCTCGGTGTGTGACCAGATAAACTGTATTGTTTCCTGACGACAATCCCTCCGCTATGGCCCAAAGTCCAATTAAAGTTTTACCGGTCGACGTGGGTGAGACTACAAGCATGCTCTTTCCGCAAGCGACCCCCTGCTCGAGTGCCTTATGCTGAACATCAGTTAGGGAGATATTGCCATCCTCCCTGAAGACCAGCCCGCTTAATACGGGCTGCGAAAGTCCATGCCCTTCAGGAAGAAAGTCCTTCATGTCTGCTCCTTTGACTCGTGTATGGGACAAATTTTGCTTGAGCGGATGCCCTGTGATTCTCCGTCCCCAGTATTGGCATTCGTAGCATTAAAAAGCCATACTCGCCACAATCCCAACGCGTCAGGGCGGCAGATTTGGCAAGAGGGGGGTGGCAATGTGATCCCGAGAGCTACGCAACCATTTGTTTTTATTGGTTTTTTTAAATCAATTGATGCGGGTTCAGCTCCCCCCGGCTCCACCACTTCATCATCTAAAGACGTCCACGGACGTCTTTTTTTGTGCCTGAAATCCAGTGAATACAGGGGTTTCAGGGCTATTGGGGGCTTTCGAGGTTTTTAGAGTTCCAGGCGATTTGGTATTCCCAATGGTATTCCCGGCTACCCAGGGCTAATCTTGGGAATACCAAAAAGTGTCATGGAGTACTTCTCATGTGCGCTCAAACCACCCGCCTCTCCGACCGTCAGCTCAAGGCGATCAAACCGAGAGACAAGGATTACGTCCTCACCGATGGCGACGGGCTTCAGCTCCGTGTCAGAGTCAATCGCTCGATGCAGTGGAATTTCAACTACCGGCATCCCGTCACCAAGAATCGAATCAACATGGCACTCGGCTCTTATCCCGAGGTTTCTCTTGCGCAAGCCAGGAAGAAAACCGTTGAGGCTAGAGAGCTGCTTGCACAGGGCATCGACCCCAAAGCTCAGCGTAATGAACTGCAGGAAGCCAAACGAGCGGAAACGGAACATACGTTCGAGAACGTAGCCACCGCGTGGTTCGAATTGAAGAAGGATTCCGTCACCCCGGCGTATGCCGAAGACATCTGGCGCTCACTCACGCTGCATGTATTTCCGAGCATGAAATCAACGCCGCTGTCAGAAGTGAATGCCCCGATGGTCATCAAGCTCCTTCGGCCGATTGAGGCCAAAGGTAGCCTCGAGACCGTGAAGCGGGTAAGCCAGCGCCTTAACGAGATCATGACCTACGGAGTCAATTCCGGAATGATCTTTGCCAACCCTCTCAGCGGCATTCGAGCGGTCTTCAAGAAACCCAAAAAAGAGAACATGGCCGCGCTACCAGCTGATGAGCTTCCCGAGCTCATGATGGAAATCGCGAACGCCAGCATCAAGCGGACGACCCGCTGCCTGATCGAATGGCAGCTGCACACCATGACCCGCCCCTCCGAAGCGGCGACCACCCGATGGGCAGATATCGACTTCGACAAACGCCTCTGGACCATCCCTCCGGAGCGAATGAAAAAGCGTCGTCCGCACACAATCCCGCTGACCGAACATGCACTCTCGTTATTGGAGACGCTTAAGCCCCATAGCGCCCACAGGGAATATGTGTTCCCGTCAGATAGAAACCCGCGCACCCACGCGAATAGCCAAACAGCCAACATGGCGTTGAAACGAATGGGTTTTCAGGACCGCTTGGTCAGCCACGGAATGCGCTCCATGGCCAGCACAATCCTGAACGAACATGGATGGGATCCGGAGCTGATCGAAGTCGCGCTGGCGCATGTCGATAAAGACGAAGTTCGAAGCGCCTACAACCGGGCGGATTACATCGAACGCCGGCGTCCGATGATGGCCTGGTGGAGTGAACATATCCAGAAGGCAGCCACCGGCAGCCTGTCGGCATCCGCCATCAATCAAACCAGGGACCGTAACGTCGTGCCGATACGCTGAGCCGGCGACAATCCGTGTCGTGCAGCAGGGCGACTGAAGTGGCGACTGTCGCTAAATCTGCCGCATGCCTGCGCTTCTTCGGCCAAGCCCCTGAGTATGGGAAGGCTCCGCATCCCCATACTCAGGGGCTCACGCTTAAAAGCGTCTATCAGACAACCACGAGTTGCGCCTTTCTGCGGCGGATCAGCCCTGCTGTTAACTCATAGTAATAGACGGTCGCTGGTGCTGAGCAACGCAGATAGTGCTCTAAAAACCATCTGGTGTGCTTTTCCTTCCAGGACCAGGGGGTCGCACAACTCCAGCGCTCACGAATCGCCTTGTGCATCCTTTCTGCCTGCCTGATATGCCGCTGCCGCGTGGCATGCGCACCTTTGAGCACGGGACTCAGAAACAACGCCATATCGAACTCGGACTTCATCAACGACCTCCGATGTAGGCACTCACCACGTCGATGCGGTTATGCCCCAACTCGTGGCTGATCTGCTGGCGTGCACGCTGATCGAGTGCTCGATCGTCTCGATGACCACGACCGCCATTGATGGGCGCGGAGAAGCCGGTCAGTTGCTCATAGCGCTCACAGGCGTAAGCCGCCCGCAGTTCATGAAAGCCTTTCAATCCATGCTCATGCAGGATGTCCCGTGCCGGTCGCACGATTGTCTGTAAGAAATCTTTGTAGCTTTCATCAGGTGTTAACAGATTCCGACTGCCCTTGGGTGAAGCCTCGCTGGCCCTGTCGAGGGCGCCACGAACTTGATCCGTGACCGCAATCCAACGCGGTGCAGATGCGCCTGATCGACCGCCTTTGGTGCCGTCCTGGATATTGATCTTGCCCAGTTGCCGAGCCTCACGTTGCAGCCGGGGCAAGTCCGCCAAGATCGCTTCACGCAGGCGCATGCCGGTCTCCCGAGCAAGGAGCACAATGGCACTCACCCTCGATTGCTGGCCTCGCTCTGACAACGCCTGTGTGATCAACTCGACCTGGACACGGTCTTGGCCTTGCGGGGCCTCACTACGCACACCTGAGCGCTGCAAGCCAAGCGCCTTGCTCGGACTGGGGATTTTGACGTACTGATCACCGCGCAGCGCGGCCATCGTTCGGTTCACGCTGGACAGGCGGTTCTGTGCGGTGGCGATGCCGACGTTGCCCTGATCAACCTGCTTGCGCAAATGGAAGGCGTACCGCATAAGGATCTCGCGGTCGATCTGTCGCGCGTCATTGAGCCTTGGCCCTTCCTCGGATCGACACCAACGCACGAATGCCTGCCAGCGATCGCTATGGGCTTTGACGGTAGCAAAATGGCCGTCGCCAAACAGATCTCTCAGTGCTTGCGGTCCGGCATAGCTGAGCTGGCGACCGAAGCCAAAATTACGTCCCGCTCGCTTACCGACCCGAGCCATTTTTCTGTTCCTGATCGACTGCAGCGAGATCATGCAAAAGGGCTTGCCAGTACGCACTCACGATGGCGAGCTGGGCCCAATCCGTCGGACGAAAACACAGCCTGTTATCGGAGACGTAGAGATGCGCGCCCTCCTCTTTCAACCATTGGATGATGGCTGTCGGCGAGGTGATAGCTTTATGGGTGGTGGCGACACCGGCGACACCGGCGACAACCCTTGTCCTGCCTGGCTTTGAGCGTGGCGACAAAGTGGCGACAGTCGCGGCGACAAACCGCGTTTTCGGCTCCTTTTGGCGCTGAGCCAGGTGGTTGCGCAGCGCTTCATCAAGATTGAACATGGCGCACCTCGAAGGTACAACCGTCGGTGCTCAGCCACTGATGATCAATCAACTCGACCAACAGCTTGGCGGCATGACGACTGCTCTTACGGGCAAATCGGGGACCATTGCGATTCAGCTCCCGAATACTGAAGCGCTTCCAATCTTTGACCTGCAGCCAGCGCAGCAGCCGGTCTGCCTCCTCTTTTACCCGGCACACCGGTTCCTGTTCGGTCAGGCGCTGGATCTCGGAGAGGTAATAGCCGACTAAGGCCGAGGCCCGTTGGATATGATCGACCTCCACGACGCTGCTCTCCTCCACGACTGCCAGATTACCGGCGACGCGCAGCAGGTTGTCGGCGGCCTTCGATCCGCTAGGCCGTACGCTGGCCAACTCGCCAAACTCACCCAACTGGGCCTCGATGGCATCATGCAGATCAATCCAGCGACGACGAGCCAGTGGACTGAGGCTCAGCGGTGACAGCCGCAAGGCACCGTCAGCGGAAAGCGACCAAGGCTGATGAAACAGGGCCGAAAGACGGTGGTGATATCGCTTTAGGGCGGGGTCTTTGGACAAGTCGACAGCCTGGTAACTGCGTTGTCCGGCCAGGCTGGTGGGCCAGGTCATGAGGCAGCGACCGAGAATGCCTTGCCCCAGCAGCAACGGGTCACTGAGTAACTGCATGGCTAGATACGGTTGCAGCATCAGGTGCAGGCTTAAGCGTCGATCGTAAGCTCGCAAGCTTTCACCCACCATGGACCGCGCGCGATCTATCGGACTGCCGTCCCAGAGTGACGACAAGGTCGTAACCGCTTTCAAACGGTTATCTCGACTCATGGTGCTGCTACCGAGGAATTGTCCCCCCTCGTCACAGAACAGGCCCATGCTCGGCAAGTCATGGCAGAGTCCCTTGATCAGGGCCTCGATAGTCGGATCCGTGGTGATCAGCCTAGGTGCAGAGGGCTCCGCTTCAAGCGGTACGCCGTTTGTGGGGTCGGGATAGCCAGGGTTGATACGCTGCGCTTGCCGCTGCGCGACACGGTACCGGGCGAGTTGTTCACGGTAGCGCTGCCACTGCTCACGCTCCCATTGCCGTGCTGGCAGCAATGCAAAACGATCTGCCGCGGTCTTGCGATCACCTGACGCGGCCACTGTAATCAGGAACAGCGACAGGGGGTAATTTCGTCCATCGAGTTGCAAGCCCGCATGACCTTGAGTGGCTAGCGCCGAGGCAGCCAAGACCGATTGTGCGGCCAGTGCCTGGGGCACGCCGATGACCTCGGCCATGCGCTCAACCGCAGGCCCAAGAATTCCACCCAGTGCCTGGACCGGATAAGGCTCGGCCACGGGGTTTGACTCAATCAGCGGTCGAGGCGGTCGTGGTAGTTCAAGCTTCGGATCTAACTGCTGCATGGGCCCTCTCCTCGGTAATTGCTGGTTGTCCTCACGTAGTCCCGCCACGGCTGTTGAGTGTTATCAGGGATCAAGGCCCCTGCGGCCTGTGAGGTGTTCACTGACGCGGAACACACGGCTCCTTACGACCGGGAGCGAGGGCATGAACCCATGAATCTGGCCTCCTTAGTCGCATCCGAAGATGCGGGCGGGTGGAGGCTGTGCCGACTGACGAGTTCGGCACCTGGAGATCCTGAGCAGGAGAAGGCAACGACATGGACACCTGGGGCATGCCTGACTGTCAGTCAGGTGCAGCCCTTCCAAAGGCTGCGGCACCGGTGCCTGTATCGATGCGGATGGCGACGAATCAGATTTGTCAGGCCGATTGTCACGAGGAGAGTTGCGGCAATGCCTTGTACGGCTTGGTTTGCAGCAGTGGTACGAGCGCCCGTCTCTTTCCAGCAGAAAGAGACGGGCGCAGTCTGGCGCAACGAAGTGTGCCGAAAGGTGAGGTTGCTGCAGCGCAGCGAGGAAGGTTCATCGTCTGCCGCAGAGGGCAGATCAGTCGAGTGGGCATCCATCACTCTTGGGGAGTGACCGTGCGAGCCGCCGGACGCTAATCGCACTTTGGGAGAACCACCACGCAAGTGGCGTAGCCTTGAAGGTTCTGGCTACCTGGGCAGGTGCTGTCAACGACAGCGGTCCGTGCGCCAATTTTTATACCTGCTCGAAAAGGCGGTCAAGCGTCACTGCCGAAGTGCTCAGAAAGTGGCGACTGTCGCCAATTTTGTCGCCATGCTCCAGGCCACGTTCTACGTGGGTTGTCGCCGGCGTCGCCGCTGTCGCCACACCTACATCCATGCCCAACGAAAAGATTCGCACATACACTGAAATGGCGCTGCGCTTGATAAAGGTTGCAGGGAATTACTGACGGGTGAAAGCAAGCGTGGCGTTCGTCAAATTTGAAAATGGGAGGGTGGAACGCCGCGGCTTCGAAAAAAGCGAGTGAACCCTCCGATCGGCGCGATCAAAGATCGCTTGATCGGAGGGTTTGGCGGGAAAAGCAAATCTCAAACGTCAATTACAGACTCAGGCATCAAAGCGGGTTGATTGAGAAGTGACGGCCTCACGTCGCATGATTAGCGTCTGCTGCAACCGCAGCAAAAAACCTGCTTCAAATGCCTCTTGTGGATCACCTGGACGATGGCGTTTTCGGTTCTGAGACAGCGCCCACCATAACGGTAATGATGAGCCTTCAAGCCAAGTCTCTGCACAACGAACACCGTCCTTAATTATCGGAGCGAACTCGTCGCCCCACGGAGTTTGAATCGCAGGAGAGCCTTCAGCGGATGGGACAGAGACATACTCATGGATCTGTTGATGGACGCTTTGAGCTGGAATACCAGTTAAATTTCGGAATGCCTTGTCGTACAACACGGCGGCGTCATCCAACAGCTCTACTGCCAGCTCAACGTCTTGCGGAAAATGAAGCAGAATACTCTGGGCTCCGTTAAGCCGCAGAGTGGCAGCCTGCCGCAATTTAATCGCTGAATTTTCAGGGGTAAGCGATGAAGTATCGATGCTGTTGGGTTTGGGGAGACCGATGAGAAGCGAAAGATCAAACATCGCGGAATCCTCCGAGATAGTTTGCAGCTTGAACCATTGGGCCAGGGCGGCGCACGAGCTTAAAAGGTGGGCATGCCATTTTCCTTATCTCCTTGGTTTGATTAAGGATTGCCATCCACCGTTCTGACGCGGCATAGGGTGGCAAACCGTACGGGGGTCAGACACCGGAAACCAAGGAACCGGCCAGGCCGAAGCCTGCCCCGCACGGTCCGCCATAGAAAAGCAGCAGCTAGCGCACGAAGCACTGGCTGTGCGGAATGGAAGAAACCGCGCCTTGGTTTTGATTCAGGTTCTGACGCCCGGTCGCGGGATTGACCGCGACGGAACAAAGCGTAAATGTGAAGCGGCGACAACACAAGCATGAGTGTAAATAAGCGCCGCATTCGAACAAGAACTCATGACAGAAACTAACGTTCGTCGGAATCTAGAGACTATGGAAAGCCAGCTACCGCGTAGCGTTTTTCATTTCCGACGACGACCGCAGTGGTAGAATCGGAAACGCTATACAAGACACCCTTTAGAGAAATGGTATGACTACAGAGCTGACGGAAGAAGAAATGCGTCGGGCGCTATTCGGTGAACCAGAGGCCCCTGCATCAGTAATCGACACCCATGAGCAAGACACTGCACCGGAAATCGTGATCGCGGAGCAGACAACGGTAATGAAGAAAACGAAACTATCAAAATCCTTTACTCCTAGATTGAAAGTCACACTGAAGGTGGGAAATGAATTTGAAGGCAAGATGCACGAGATCGTACATGAAGCAGATACGCTCAGCTCCCTAGTTGCAGAGCAAGAAGCTACAAAGATAGCTAAGAAAAAATTCAGGTTTGTGGAAGTTATTTCGGTCAAGTCTATGTAAGCGGGCATGCTAACTTCCAATTTAAGCGCATTTCATCCCAGCAGCCCACCCGGCCGACCACCTCATATGAAGTGATGACTTAACCTAGATTACGGTAGCTGTTCACAGGCTTCAAAGCTAACCGTCAATCCAACGTTTCAAGGCATAAACCTGAACACCAGCCATCCCCTGCAGACCTCGGTCGCGACGGGAAGAAACCGGTCAAAAGTTGCCGGTCGACATCAGTGCAGATAGCGATTGGTGCTGCGTATTGATAGGGCCCCAACCACAACCGCTATAATGAATAGAAGCACCTTGATCTCGGCAGCTCCCATTTCGGCGGGATGACGATAACGTTGGAACCGGATAACATGCTTGACACATTTGTAACAGATACGTTCCGATTCAACTCGAGTAGTGCTTCAACCGAAGTAGCAATAGTTGCTTACTTAGTTCGCCAAAAAGACAAACACCGTGCTTTTTGAATTCACCTACTTAATCGCAGCGCGAATAAAATCATGAACGAACCAAACATCAATGAAGTAATCGTTGAGGCAGAAAAGTTCAGACTCAAACTGGAACTTGCTAAAAAAGCAAATATTCCGCTAATCACAGAAAACTTTCCAGTTATGAACTGCAAGCTATCTTCCTTGCTATTCGCTTACCATGTACTCAATAAATGGCCATCTATGGTGATCTATGGCGTAAGTGGAAGAGCCGAAAACCATGAAGGGAACGATGCGATTTCCCATTACTGGCTTGAATATCAAGAGACAGCTATAGACTTGACAGCAGATCAATACAATATAATTGAAGAAAAGCAACTTAATAGAGAAATACTTAGAGGCAGACCATTCAAACCCGTATCCACGGGGCGCATTGATAGCATGCAAAATTACAAGCTATTCAACATCTCCCACCGAGACACCTTTATCTTGGGCCTACCCGAATTGGCTGAGGATTTTCTTCATGACCTTCATGCTAGCTATGAAGCACTCAGTGACTTGACACCATGCGCATAACAGCTGGTAAAAGCGTTCTCTTCGCTCATTGGGACAGGCTAAGCCCCGGGCGTCGCACACACTAGTTTTGTACGAAAATCCTGAACAGAGGGTTGATCGATTTGGATACCTGGATGATCGACTCCACGGAGGTGCGAGCAGGCCGATGCACGGAACCCACCATGCTGGTTCTCTGTGTTTGTTTAGATCCAGTCCCGCTCCGCACCTGAGACCATCCATCAGCTTGCTGGTTAGAACCTACCTCGCGCGCGCCCACACCCCAACAGTTCCTCGCGTTGTTCTAGCCAGGCTTTGAATAGACCCCGCCTAAAGACTGGGTGGCAGTCATCTCCAGGCTCGCCTATGCTGCTCCTCGCCAACAAGGGTGGCGCAAAGCCACTTAGCATTCGGGAGTATCGTTATGATCACGGAATTGAACATAGATGCCGTCAATAGTTACAAATCCAAATCCACATTTTCACCCACCAATAAGACGTCGCTCATCTACGGGCTGAACGGCTCAGGGAAGAGCACCATCTCCGAGTTTTTGTACAATCAGGGCGCACCAAAGTTTGCAAAATGCGGCATGACAACGAGCCAGGCTTGTGAAGTTCTTGTCTACAATCAAAGCTTTCTCAATGACTATTTTTACGAAGAAGATAATTTAAAAGGAATTTTCACCCTTTCAAAAGAAAACAAGGTTGCTCTCCAGCAAATCGAGGCTGAAACAAAAGAACTGGAGAAACACCTAACCGCTCAGCAAGAAAATTCAAAGTTATCTACCGAAACAGTCACCAAGCTCGAACAGGAAAAGACAAAAGCAAGCGGCAAGCTTTGGGAAATCAAGACAAACTTTTCGGGCGGTGATCGCGTTCTGGAGTTTTGCCTAGAAGGCCTGAAAAGAACAGAACTCCTTTTTCAGCATATTATCGGGCTCGATTTGCCGGAAGATGCGCCTGGCTATACGGTTGATGATTTGAAATCAGAAGCCTCATCAATTGAGGGGGAAGGTGCAGCTCCGTTCACAACCATCCCAGTTCTTTCTGCCGGCTGGCTGAGTATTGAGGAAGATTCACTGTGGTCGAAGGTCATCGTTGGCAGCCAAGAGGGGTCGGTTGCTGAATTCATTGCGAAGGCTGGAAACTCTGACTGGGTGAAGCAAGGGCTTCAGTTCATTTCAGATGACGAGGATCCTCAAGCCTGCCCATTTTGCCAGCAAGAAACAATCACGAAAAATATCACCGATTCGATACGCCGTGTCTTCGACGAGGCGTATGAGCAAGATCTTAAGCAACTGGAGTTAATAAAAGCTCAGTATGAAACACTGACCTCTAGCCTGAACATTCAGGACATTTCAAACTTTCCGCTTGCTAACAAGGAGCTTGTAGAAGCCTGGACTATGGCCTGCGAAGCTTTGAGAGCATCGATACGCGAAAATTTTCTGCATATTGGTAACAAAATCAAAAGCCCGAGCACGCCGGTTGTCCTTACCGATACAAAGCCCACCGTCGATCTGATCACCAATCTGATCAAGAGCCTAAACGAGATGGTTGGCGCGCACAATGACAAGCTGGCGAACAAGAAAAAAACCAAAGACGACATAAAGTCACGTTTCTGGACTCTGATGCGCTGGGATTACGACCAGACGATTTCTGCCTACTCGCAGTCAACATCTGAACTAAAAGACGAGACCAGAAAAATAAGTCAAGAAGCCGCTGAGATAAGCGCAGATGTCACAGCATCTAGCGGTAAGATCGTTAATCTTAGAAAACAAACAGTGAACATTGAAGAGTCAATTGAGAATATCAATACTGGTCTGGTAGAGATTGGCATCGATGGCTTTTCTGTGGTGCCATATGGTGAGAATTTCTACCGAGTGTCTAGAGCTACCGATCAAGCAAATGCCTTTCACTCGCTGAGTGAAGGTGAGAAAACCGTTATCAGTTTTCTCTACTTTATGGAGCTTTGCAAAGGCCAGAAAACCGCCACTGCCGTCCCTCAAGCCAAAGTGGTTGTAATTGATGATCCCATTTCCAGCCTTTCTCATCTGTACGTGTTCAATATTGGACAGTTGATCAAGAAGTACTTCATAAACAATGATCTCTACAAGCAGGTTTTTGTCCTGACTCATAGTTTGTACTTTTTCTACGAGTTAACTCACACGAACCATAAAACTCGATCAGAGACTCAGCATCTATTCAGGGTTTATAAGAATAACAATGGAAGTTCTGTAATCCCGATGAAGTACGAGGAGATTCAGAATGACTACCAATCGTACTGGTCAATCATAAAAGATCAGGCCTCGCCACCTGCGCTGATCGCAAACTGCATGCGGAACATCATCGAGTATTTCTTCAACTTTGTTCAAAAGACTGATTTCAACAACGTTTTCCAAAAGCCAGCTCTGTCGACTGATAAATTCACTACTTTCTACAGATACATGAATCGAGAGTCACATTCTTTGGGTCAAAATATTTTTGACATAAAGGAATTCGATCATGAGGTTTTCAAAGACGGTCTTAGGTTGATTTTTGAAGAATGTGGGTATTCTGAACACTATTACGCTATGAGCAAATAGCTTAACGCTTGAGGGGGTTAATTTGGGGCGGACCGCAGAAATTTAATGTGCGGTCTGCCTCACTGGACATGCCTTTAAGCTCTTTTGCCGTCATGGTCTCCTTGGCCTCTGGTAACCGGCACATTTGGGCCGATTACTGCCTATGCTGAAGGTCACCAACGGCCGATTCTGTTGAAAACAGTCGGCCCGCCTAAACTGCCTAATTATTGACCGATGAAAACGCCTTTTTTTGTACGCCGCTGCGTGAAATCTGAGTCCGCAAGCCTCTGCCCTAAGTAAGATTTCAATCTCAGACGCGCACTTTCTGCTGAGCAAACCATGGCCGACTTTTTCAACAGAATCGGCCAAAATCGGACATTCGAGCTAGGGTATAGAATCGGTCAATTATCTTTTACTTACGGCGCGTTGAGAATCGACTCTGTATGGTTCTAGGCTTCAGCGACTTCAGGCATAAATACTTATGGACGAAAAAATAAGCAAAGTAGGCGCGGCTTCCTTATTAAAGGACATGGAAGTTACGGCCACCCGTATGCGCGAGCTTATTGTCGCCATGCCTCCGCATGATTTGCTCGGGTACATCTACGCCCAGCACATGATGAAATCGATGGCAGACCAAAGCGTCACTCAGGGGCAGCAAGAAGCGGACCGCCCAGATGATCTGATTAACGAAAATCAGTTCCTGCTGGAGTACGTGCACGCAGTTCTCGCATCAGACATCGCCCCTGCGGTCGTAACATTCGACGAAGGCCAGTGCGCAGAGCTGTTTGAACTTAGTAGCAAACTGCGAGAGCAGGCCATGATTTTCGCTATGGTCACGTCCGCCGACACCAAAGACGGTGTCTTCGGTCCAGACACCTCTGACATTGAATTCCACGCGAAATCCACATGGGTCATGCTACGCGGGAACCGCTACCAAGTTTTGGAAGGGGAGTTCTACCGTTACGTTCTGGCGCCTCACGATGATGTACTGAAGGAAGTGTACGGTATCAGTGCCTCCAATATCGCGGAAGGCTTCCAAGCCATGTCCGACTCCACGCGTACTGGGCATGCCAACGCTATCATGGTGATGATGGATCAGCTTGAGGCGGCACAGGCCTTTGCCGCGGCACAAGGTAAGCCTTTAGAACAAGTCATGGAGGCGTGGGCTGCAGTCAATATGGAACGAACGAAAGCAGCCGAGCGGGCAATGGATGACATGTTTCGTGGCGGCATAGCCAACGTTAGCCTTCACACAAAGCTACCACCTGCGCTGCTGGCGGACCTTTCGTACCAGCGCGGAGAAGAAACTGAATTCTTTGCAGCAGGTGATTTCGCAGGGACACCCTACCGGACTCTACCCGCCAGAAAGAAACCACTAATCCAGCTTGGATCGGACTACTACGCCGTAGACCCATGCTTCACTCGCGATGCGGGATACCGCGCACTTCTCTACAACCTCCTTCAGCGAAAATCCGACTACAAGAAGACCTTTGAAAATCGGCAGAAGGTGATGAGCGAAGCTGCCTTCGCCGACATCCTTGCCACCCAGCTCCCCGGCGCCACCGTTTTCCAGGAGGTCTACTACAAGGACCCTGCCAACAATAAGTGGTCCGAAAACGACACCCTTATACTTATTGATGACGTGCTGTTCTTAGTTGAAGCCAAGGCAGGCGCGGCCGCTACCATCGCATCACCAGCGCTTGATTTCGGTCGCCACGCCCAGTCCGTCCAGGACTTGGTACTCAAGGCCTATAAACAATGTGAGCGCTTCTTTAATTATCTTAACTCTGCAGATGAAGTGCCGCTCTACCACCAGCTGGACGGCAAATATGAAGAGTGCGGCCGTGTCCGCCGGGATGACTACCGAGTGATGGTGCCGATTGGGCTGACGGTCGAGTCGTTCTCTCCTTTCTCGGCGTACTGCAAGAAACTGCCGCAAATTGAGCTGCTGCTAGGGAAGCACGCCTTCGTTTCAATGTCTATCGACGACCTGTTCGTGCTTAAGCGCTTCCTTCCTACGCCCGGCGAATTCGCCCACTACATGGAGGTGAGGCAGGCCGTGGCGGGCATACGCCAGGCTCATCTTTTTGATGAGTTCGACCACCTCGGTGCGTACTTGAAAAAGAACCGTTTCGATCAAACTATTTCCGACCAGTTGAAGAGGGGCAACGTGAACATGCTCATCTGGAACGGCATGAGCGACTTCGTCGACAAAAGCTTCGAGGATTTAAACTGGCAATGCAGGCCATTTCCGACGCAGGACTTCCCGGAGGAAGTGCTGAAGCTGCTTAAAGCGCTTGGCGTCACTCGAGAGTGTGGATGGCTTTCAGCGGAGAGCCATATCCGTGATCTTGGAGAGGAGGGTCGGAGTAATCTGGCCAAGATGCTGTCCGACCTTCGCCGAACCTTGAACCAGCATCCAGCTCGTTACTTTCTTCTGGGCGGAGAAGGCAAGCCGTTATTCGTTTGGCTTCAACGCGAAAACCAACAAACTGACTGGACGAAGGTAAATGACAAGGCCAGCGCATCTGCATTGGCCATTAAGGCTACTAGCGTCACATGCGTCATGGCAGAGGTTAGTGCTGATGGGACCTACCACCGGGCGCAACCCTTCACGGTCCATGTACCGACAGAGCGAATGAAAGGAAACGCTCATATTTACGAAGACGCCGCGCGTATGGCTCAACCTGAGCGGGCGGTGAATCTCAAACAGCCGAAAAACGTCGTACCTCCCTTGAAAATCGAAAAGCCCGGGCGAAATGATATGTGTCCGTGCGGCAGTGGTAAAAAATTCAAACGGTGTCATGGACGTTAAAAGTCCTTATCGAAGAGTGCAAGACGATCCCAGGCTACTTAGAGAGTAAAAATGTTCGACATCACTTCCGATGAAATTAATCAGCTGAACGACATCGATCTACGAGAGCTAGTGGGGCGTCTCTGCGAGGCCGAATTGATGAGTAGAGAGTTGTCTCCTGCGGCGGTGACATGGGGAGGTAATCAGACGGCCGCGGACGGCGGTCTAGACGTGCGCGTGGAGTTGCCGCCGGGAGTGTTCATCGAGGGTTTCATACCGCGCGGCTCAACTGGGTTCCAGGTCAAAAAGCCGGATATGCCGAGAGCCGAGATAATTGCCGAGATGCGGCCGATGGGAACGCTCCGACCCGTTATTCAAGAACTTGCGGATGAGGCGGGCGCTTACGTTATTGTCAGTTCTACTGGGTCAACGGCCGATAGCGCCCTACGCAATCGCCGGAGTGCACTGCGCGCAGCACTTAACGATGTCGCTAACGCCGATCGGCTCCACACCGACTTCTATGATCGTACGCGCTTAGCGACATGGGTAAGGTGTTTCCCAGGTCTCATCACCTGGGTCAAGGAAAGGGTAGGAAAGGCTCTTCCAGGATGGCGCCCCCATGGTCCGTGGAGCGGTGCGACTGAAAACGTCGATGCCGAGTACCTGCTCGATGACAAGCTTCGCCTCCACCTTGGCAGGCACCGTGACGCGCCGGCGCAATTAGTGGCCCATGTCATCGACGAATTACGCGACGAGCTGGCCCAACCTGGCAAGATAGTTCGCTTGGTCGGCGTATCGGGTGTCGGGAAGACCCGCCTAGTCCAGGCTTTGTTCGATCCCCGAGTCGGCGCGCGCGCCCTTCTGCCGTCCCTTGCCGTTTACACCAACTTATCGGACAACCCAGATCCACAGCCGACAGGCTTGGCCTCGGATCTGATCGCGAACCGAATGCGCGCTGTCCTAATTGTCGACAACTGCCCATCGGATCTGCACCGCAGGCTCTCGGATCTGTGTAATAGCCGGGCCAGCACGATCAGCGTTCTCACAATTGAGTACGACATACGCGATGACCAACCTGAGGGAACGCAAGTCGTTACCCTAGACACGTCCTCGCCCGAACTGATCGAGAACTTGCTCCGGCGCCGATACTTGCATCTTTCTCAGGTCGATGCGCATACCATCGCCGAAACTTCCGGCGGAAATGCCAGAATTGCAGTCGCTCTCGCCGAAACTGTTGAACGTTCGGATACGATCTCGGGCTTGTCGGACGAGGAACTCTTTCAGCGGCTTTTCCGGCAGCGGCAAGACCCAAACGACGCCCTGCTCCTCGCGGCACAAGCATGCTCACTCGTGTACTCCTTCCAGGGTGAGGCGTTGGCGGGTGATGAGGCAGAGCTCCCACGTCTGGCCTCGCTTGCAGGTCAACTTGCCTCAGAGACCTACCGCCATATTAGCGAGCTGACCCGGCGTGATCTCGTGCAGCAGCGCGGGGTCTGGCGAGCGGTGTTGCCGCACGCTATCGCAAATCGTCTCGCAGCCCGCGCGCTCGATGATACGCCCTTCGACCTCATCAACCAGCAACTGATAGAGGGTGGGATCGGTCGCTTGGCCCAATCCTTTTCGCGCAGGCTGTCATTCCTGCACGACCATCCCAAGGCAGTCGCAATAGTTGAAAGATGGCTCGTACCTGATGGGCTTTTGGGGGAGGTGACAACACTCAATGATATCGGGCGAGCGATGTTTGAGAACGTCGCTTCGGTGCAACCGGAGGCGGCGCTTGCAGCATTGGAACGAGCAAATAGCTGCAGCGTTGATGCGGCCACCAAAACGTGGCGTCGGTATCAGTCCTTGCTGCGCTCTTTCGCCTATGAAGCGCCAATGTTTGAGCGAAGCACGCAATTACTGACGTGGGCTGCGACGCAAAATGCAGATGCGCAGGAGGCTAAGGAAGCCTCGGACACTTTCACGTCATTGTTTACGATCTATATTTCAGGAACGCACGCTACCCTCGAACAGCGTCTTGGCGTGATTGAGCGGCTTCTTATCACCAGTGATGAGAAGGCGCAGGCTCTGGGCTTAGCTGCTTTGGACAAGGTGCTAGAGGCAACGCATTTCGCCTCTCACTATCAATTTGAGTTCGGAGCTCGGTCACGGGACTATGGCTACGAGCCTGGGAACAACGAGGACATAGCTCGATGGTACTCAGAATGCCTGGAGTTTGTTGAGCGTTTAGCACTGACTGAGGTCGGAATAACGCTCCGCTTGCGCGATCTAATGGCGAAGAGTTTTCGCGGCCTGTGGACTTCAACCAATATCCACGAAGAGCTAGGAAGGTTATTTCGTCGGTTTTCCGCCGATGGTTTTTGGAATGAGGGTTGGTCAGCCTGCAGGGAGACGATGTATTTCGACAGGGAGCACATGACACCTGAGGTCCTCTCTCAGCTGTCTGCCCTTGAGCATGACCTAAAACCTTCCGGCCTCTCAGCGCAGGTAAGAGCATTCGTTTTGGGTAACAGGTCTGGTAGCCACTACTTCGAGGACCTAGACGAGAATGGTGACCTGGTAAACTCAAATGAGCACATGGAGGCGACCGCTCAACAGCTTGGCGCAGCGGTGTCCGCTGATGACAAGGTATTTTTAGAGATCCTGCCTGATATCCTCCGTGGTGGAAACAGAGCCTGGTCGTTCGGTCGTGGGCTTGCCAATGCTTCCTCAGATCCGCACGTTACATGGGGAAGACTCATCCAAGGTTTTGAGCAAGTCGCGCCAGAGCAGCGAGACGTCCAGGTGCTGCGTGGCTTCCTAGCCGAGCTCTGGGAAAAGGACAGGAAAATCGCACAGCACATTCTCAACTCTTTGCCCCATCAGCCTCAGTTGCAAGTGTTCCTCCCGACACTGCTTACGTCCGTGGGGCTTGATGAACATAGTGTTGATCAGTTAAAGCGCGCGTTAACCGCGGGAACGGTGCCCGTTCAGACGTGCCGGCATCTTGCGTACGGGCGTGTTATTGATCACTTGGCAGGTGAGGTTCTCAAAGGCTTAATCGTTCTAATTGCCGATCAACCTGACGGTTTCGACGTGGCGCTGGAGGTGCTTTCAATGCGTCTATTCTCGGACCGCTCTGCTAAGCGGGAGCATGAGTCAGAACTTACGGAAACCTGTCGAGAGCTGCTCCAGCGAATTAGATTCCGTAAAAACAACTATCAACGTAGAGATCGCCAACTTTCCGATATTGTT
The DNA here is from genome assembly GCF_001896155.1 of Pseudomonas sp. FSL W5-0203. Taxonomy (NCBI): domain Bacteria; kingdom Pseudomonadati; phylum Pseudomonadota; class Gammaproteobacteria; order Pseudomonadales; family Pseudomonadaceae; genus Pseudomonas; species Pseudomonas sp. FSL W5-0203. The sequence continues at coordinate 261,020 of NZ_MPOR01000004.1, read as the reverse complement.
AAGGTTAGCCTCACCACTTCAGAGGCTTATTCAATCGCGGCACAGATTTCCACGCGATTCGTACAAGCCATAGCTAGCCATGAAATTTCTGGATTCGACTACGATGACTTGCTCGCAGCGTTGCTCGAGAGACAACCGGCAGCTGTTTTGGATTCATTATTCTCGGATGAGTCGCTAGAAAAGGTAGTGGCACTAAGTGTGTTTTATCGGTTAGGACGTCATAGAAAAAACCCCGCCGATAGGATCTCTTGCGATGCGATGATTGCTTGGTGTGAAAAAGATCGAGGGCGCCGCTACCCACTAATAGCTTCGATTGTCACATTTTCTCGCTGGTCAGAAGCGACTGAAACCTTGGAGTGGTCTGACCAAGCGAAGTCAATCCTGACCAGAGCGCCCGACCTCAGAAGTGTGCTGGAAGTATTCATCAAACGATTCCGGCCAATGAGTTGGAGTGGCTCACGTGCGTCAATTATGGACGCTAATGCTCAGCTACTGGACAAGCTGCAGCTATACGTTAACCCTGATCTTATGCCGTTCGTGACAGAGGCTCGGACACAACTTGAAAGAGAAGTGACGCGCGAGCGGCAGAGAGAGACTCAAAACGATCGAGTAAGGGATGAGCGCTTCGAATAATGGGGATGACTGACGAAGAGTATCGAGCTAGCGATCAGCTGTGTAATTCTTCGGAATATGCTCAAGGCCTGCTTGGATATGCTCGCTGGGTATTCCAATTGGTATTCCAATCAAAGTTAAAATATAAATTTATTGATATTAATCAATAGCATAAGAAGCAAATTCAGATTACCCCGGCTCTAGACACCAGAGAAGCCCGCCCAGTGCGGATTTTTCTGCATCTGGACGCATGACAGGTGATTATCGATTGATGCGAACTCTCGCAAGGTTCAGCCCCTTTTTCAGCAACACCCTCCACGGTGTCCTGCCAAACGAAAGCAATGCCCACTCCCCCAGCCCATCGTAAGCCAGACAGCCAACGTTGCCCTGAAACGAAAGGGCTTCCAGGCGCGGCTATTGAGCGTGACAACCAATCAAAACCGCGGTAACTATCGTGGGCCTAAGCCCCCGATAAACGAGGAAACACTCAATGGACGCTTCCATACTGCAATCACTCAAGCTTGGGATTATTTCAGCCACTGGCCTTTCGAGGGATGCCCTGCATATCTATGTAGGCCTGACATTACTGATCGCTGCTAGCTGCATCACTCGAAAATCCCTGGGTTCCTTCAGCAACTGGCTGGTCGTGTTAGCGGGGGCGAGCCTCATCGAGTTGTTCGATCTTATGGATGATAAGGCGAGCTTGGGATACTGGCGGTGGGGCGCGAGTCTCCATGACATCGCCAATACACTGTTCTGGCCAACGGTGCTGGTCGTGGCCTGTCGTTTCAGGTTGATTAAATTCTGATCAACGTTGTTGTTCACCTATCGCTATACCCCCGCCCCCACCCGCCATCTCAATCAGTCAAACCTGCACCTTCACCCCCTCGCGATCACCCTGAGCCATCACCCTCACCGCAATCGAAGCACCGGCCAACAGCCCAACAATCCCCAGAACCTCAAGACCGGTAGGCAAGCGCTGCTCGGCGATCAGCCCAAAGGCGACTGCGAATATGGTTTCTACTGAAATAAGCTGCCCGGACAAGGCCATCGGTAGCCTTTGGCTGGCAAAATTCCAGGCCCATGCGCCGCCAACGGAGGCAACACAGGCCAGCGCCGCTGCAGCAGCCAGCACCGGCAGGGTGTTGCCCAAATGCAGGTCCAAATGCGGGTAGGTGTACAGGTCCAATACGAGCCCGAACGGCACGAACACGACCACGCTCAGACCGGCGCCGACCATCATCAGGCCCGTCCATAGGCCGGCGTGTACCCTGGGGATCTTCGCCAGCATCTTCTGGTTGAGTATGCTGAATATCAGCCAGGTCAGCACCGCACCCACGGCGTAGCTGACCGCGACCAGGTAGGAGGTCAGGTCATTGTCTAAAACGCCGACCAAGGTGCCATAGTTTGCCGCGACCAACCCGCAAACCGCCAGGATGATTGGGACAGCGAGGCTGCTCCAGGTGGTGGTGCGTTCGATCATATTGCCTGCGACCGCAATGATGACCGGTGTAGCGCTCAGGAATGCCGGTGCGATTATAGCGCCGCCATTGAGCACACTGCCCATGATGCAACCGATGTACACCGCATAGCCAAGCACGCCAAGCAGCCCGACGTTGAGGATTGAGCGCCTGCTTAAAGCAGGGTCGCCAGGCCAATAGATGCGCAGCATCACCAGGCCGATGCAGCCGGACACGATGAACCGCAGGGTAATGAAGTCAATCGGACCGAACGCGCCCATCATGTAGGGCGATAGAAAATTAAGCGCCCAGCTAAAGGTGGCAAATACCGCAGCTGTCACCCCCAGCGCGTAGGATCTGGACATTAGCGCTCCTCAGTAGGCAACCTTCAGGGACATCAGATGACAGGGCCGCAATATGTGGAAGTGCGAATTTCCTCGCCGTCATTGATGTCGATAAATTGCGAGCCATAGGCGGTTTGGGTCGGCCTGCCCCAATTGACCCCCATCCCTACGCCGCCACCGCTTTCAGACTCGCCTTCGAACATCGTTTTGTCCAATCGTGAACGCCAATCGAGAAAACGCATGGTCACCGCCAGTCGAGTCGCGAGCGGCCCTGGCAAGAGCGGTTCAGAGCGGTGCCACATCGACTTGGTGAACAGCAGTACATCGCCCAATTCAAAATCGTCTTGGGTCTTATACGCTTCAAACAGGTCTGTGAGCAGGCTGGGCGTTTGGAACACAGCTCTCAAATGCGCGGAAAAGTCCTCCACGGAAACGCCGGCAACCATTTTTCTGGAAAGCAGGCTGGCCATCTGGAAATTCGCCTTCGCGCTATAGATGTCTTCGGCTAGATAAGCCATGCCCCCGCCTTGGCCTGAATTGTCGATAGGATCCAACGGGATCCACACGCTGAAGGCTGCGTCCTGAGGGCGGATGTACCTGAAACTCAGGGAATCGTAGTGCCAGGCAAAACCCTCTTTATGCGGGGTAAGCTCGAAACTCTGGGACTCGGTCATGATCAGCGGATGCCCGATTAACGTCACCAAGGCCGTCCTGAAAGCGATCGAGGAATAGATGTTTTTCACCGCATCGGTTGTCCCCAGATCGTAGGTCAACCGGCTGAAGGAGTCCCCGTAGGCGGACTTCGACTCCCGTGCAGAGATCACTTTCGAACGGGCTGCCTGCTTCAAGGATTGAATGGCGTGCTCAGATAAGAAGCCTTTGAGTTTGATAAACCCTTGGCGACGAAATGCTTCGATTTCGTCGCTGCTGAGCGAGAGGTGGTTAACAAGAAACAGGTCCTTTTCCTGGGATTGCATCAGCGTGGCCTCCTTTATGCCAGCGTTTGAACTCAAGCATGCAATAGGTGGGCGCTGGTGACTTGAACTCACACGACTGTTTTGCGCACTGAGGCGACATTGGAGGTTGCCTTGCCAGCCGTCGGCGATATTGCTAGTTTCAGCTCATGAGTACCTATTGCCTCACCTCGACAACCACCACCACGACCGCATCAAGCGGAGCGTGCGAGGTGTCGTGAGCCAATAACCAACGAACTTCAAAGGCCCGCCAGCGATGGACAGGGCCTTTTTTATGCCTTGTGTCGCTGGTTCACACGCAAGGAGATGCACCCATGTACGCCCTGTTGATACTGGATATCCAAGTCGGACTCATCCACGGCCCGGGAAAACCCTGGCGCTGCGACGAGCTGTTAGAAACGCTCAATACCCTGATGGACAAGGCCCGCAGCGCAGGCGCGCCAATTTTTCTCGCGCGTCACATCGGCCCCGCTGGCTCGCCAATCGAGTCGGGCAGCCCGCTTACGTTGATTGCACAGGAACTGAAGTTACTGGGCGGGGAAGTGGTGTTCGAAAAGCGTCGGCCTAACGCTTTTGCAATGACTGACCTGGCGGACAATCTGCGCTCCAGCGGCGCTACCGGCGTGGTAGTCACTGGGATGAAAACGCAATACTGCGTCGACAGCACCTGCCGCGCCGCGCGTGATCTTGGCTTTGATGCGGTGCTTATCGCCGACGGTCATACCTGTTCTGATACGCCCTTGATGAAAGCCGACGCCATCGTGGCTCATCACAATGCCACGCTCAACGGGCCGTTCTGCCAGTTGGTTCAGGCTGAGGACTGGAGCTTTTAGCAGAGGTTTCCGGAGGAAAGAAAGTCGCCAGAGCAGTGCTTCGGAACTTTCCCGCGATATGGCGCGCTGTTGGTGAACTGGTCAAACTCATCTGTCGCGAATAACCTGCGACTGTTGCAGCAATGGCAGCGCCAAATTCGACGATAGCCCCATCTCGTCCTTGACGCTCAGGCAGCGACTGAACAAAACCCTCTACCAGCTCAGTACAGCGCGCAGGCAATTGTTAGAACCTGCCGAGCAGTCCTGAGCTTTTTTTCGCCTGGCAAAAACACACCAGTAATAATCATGAATCCAGGCTGAACCCCGCAGGGCCAAGCTTCGGAATTTTCCCGCAAGTTGCCGCGCTGTTGGTGAACTGGCGCAACCCCCTTCACAACGCTAACTTCTCTGCGTCGCTGATGATCAGCGTCCGGCTTTGACAGGCCGAAAAGTGTAATCTTTCACACCCCGTGATAAGACGGCATGCGTACGCATTCCGCCCTGTTCATGGCGGCTGTGCGTGGGGCATCTTCGGATGCGCCGGGTTCCTACACTTCCGGTCTGTCAACCCGCGTACAGCTGCCACCTATTCTGTTTGACAGCAGGGGGAGGCAGCTCCTTGAACAGTGTAGGAGCTTCATCGTGAAAAAAATCACCCCCAATCCTCCCACCGCCAACCTCTTCACACTCTCTCCAGACATTCCCTGCGAAACCCTCCTGATCCAAGCCAGCGAAACCCTCGCCTCTCTCAACGCCATGACCACCGACCTGGCCTTTGAACTTGAAGGCGCCAACCGTCACAAGCTGTTGGCCGCTCAGCAACTCACCGTGCTGGGTGAGCTGTTGGTTGAGCGCTTGCTGCTGCTCACCCAAGACAGGCAAACCTTCCAGTAACCAAAAGGCCGAGACGCGTTCAGCGGCTCGGCCTTTTTCTGTCATGCGTCTCAGACATCCAAGCGCATCACTGCCATCATATCCCCCGCCTCGGCCCTCAAAGCATTGATGACAAGGACGAACTCCCATTGAACAAAAACTCCTACGCCTTCGTAATACCGGTCGCCATTGGCATGCTGGTGTGCATGGCGCTGGTGCTGGCCTGGGTATTCGTTATCTGGCCGTCTGTGCACTTCAAACCGTTGGCCGAGAATATCTGCCTGATCGCGTCGCCGGTGCTGGCAATTGTGCTGATGCTCTATGTGGCGCGCGTCAGGAAAACCGAATGGCTGCGTAAAAAGCCCATGGACCGATTGAAAATTCTTCTCGGTACGTTCATCGCAAGTGCCATGGCCATGATCTCCCTGCTAGCAGCCGTCATCCTTCTTACAAGTGCGACGCTGAGCACCTACACAACCCAGTACGAATACACAACAGGCGGCAGCCGTAGTTGCTCGGGCATCCTGGTGTTCGATACGGAAGTGAACAAGCAGATCAAGATCTGTCATGTGGGCGGTAGCGGTGATCAGGGCTGGGCGACGGTGGAAAAGCGCAGCGGGCCCTTGGGGATTGTGATGACGAACGCAACACCTGCGCTCAATATTTCCCCATCCGTTCACTAAAGGCACCAACACCGGGGCGGTGCGGGCCGTTCTGCCAGTTGGTTCGGGCTGAGGGCTGGAGCTTTTAACAGAGCCTGAAGACGGGGGAAGGTCAACAGGGCCGGGCTTCGGAATTTTCCCGCAAGACGCCGCGCTATTGATGAACTAGCGCCCCCACCCAACAAGCCTAGCCTCCCCCTGTCGCTGCAAAATCAGCGACCGGGTTTAGCAGCTCGGTTAATATCAAGGCCTGCAAAGCCACCATCCGTTCGAGCGATGCTTTCAGCATCCGCTGGTTCGTATCATGGCGGCTGTGCGTGGGGCACTTTCGGGTGCGCCGGGTTCCTTGATTCCTGGTCTGCTAACCCGCGTACGGTCGCCACCCTTTTCGTTTAGCAGCGATGTCTGGCGACTCCACTAATCAAGGAGTTTCAGCCATGAAAAAAATCACCCCCAATCCCCCAACCACCCTCTTCACCCTCGCCGAAAACATCCACCCCGAAACCCTGCTAATCCAAGCCAGCGAAACCCTCGCTTCCCTCAACGCCATGACCACCGACCTGGCTTTCGAACTTGAAGGCGCGTACCGCCACAAGTTGCTGGCCGCCCAACAATTGATCGTTCTGGGTGAGCTACTGGTAGAACGCGTCTTGAACACCCAACCATTCACCAGCCAGACGCCACAACCCTAAAACACGCAAAAGGGCGAGACGCCTCACCGCATCTCGCCCGCTGGCATCCCCTCACACTTCCCATTACCCTGACGGCCTTTATCAGACAACCGGAAGTCAGATACCCGTGTTCAAGCCCTTCGCCGTCATCGCCCTTGCCTTCATCCCTTCATTCGCCACCGCTGCCGAGCTGGCCGGGGTTTGGCAAGGCACCTTGGGCAAATCCGCTATCACCGTCTGTTTCAACGGCGCCGACGGGGAGCATGGCAGTTATTACTACCAGCGCATTCGTACCCCGATTCAACTGACCCAGGCCAACGACAATGCCCCGTGGGTGGAGGAAGGAAACACCGGTTTCTGGGCCCTGCAAAACCCTCAGGGCGATGCCCTCTCGGGTGCCTGGCGCAAAACAGATGGCGGCACGCCGCTGCCACTGGCCCTGCGCCGCATTGGCACGGACGGCTGCGGCAGCGATGCCTATAACGCGCCCATGGAAGCCGCGCCGCTGCCGATCAAGACTGAGAAGAAGACTTTCCACAACCACACCTACCAGCTCAAGACCCAAGGCCCCCGCGTCACGCTCAAGCTGGAGGGCGATAGCCCGGCGGTGCAGAAGATCAACCAGCAGCTCGCCGCCCTGGCCGTCAATGACGAAGATCTAACCGACTATTTTTATGAACGGCGTGAATACCTGGGTCGAAACGGTTCGGTCTATACCAGTGAAATCGAGGTTGAGCCTGCCTATTGGTCATCGCAATTTCTCACCGTGCGGTTCTACCGCTGGGCCGCAGGCCAAGGCGCCATGGGCATCAGTTGGGGCCTGCACTCCTGGAACCTGCAAACCGGCGAGAGTGTGGACCCATGGGCCTGGCTCGGCGGCCATCAGCAATGGCATGACGCCTACTCCGGCCATTTGAAGCTGCCGGCCGCCTTCAGCACTTGGCTGGCCAAGCAAACCACCACCGACGAGGGCTGCCCGGCGATCACCGATTATTCCAACTTTCACCTCAGCTTCAACACCCAGGGCCTGCAACTCTCGACACCGGCCAATGGTGACGGTTGCGACAACGACTTGGCCTTCACCTGGGAGCAGTTGGAGCCGGTGCTGACCGCACAAGGCAAAGCGGCAGTGCCCAGTTTGAAACTCCCTTGATTCGCCGGAGAAAAACCCTACGGCCGTTCACCAAAGGTTAAGAATCGCACTCGTATACTCCCTGACTACCCATGACCGGTCGCCCGATCGGTCTCATGCCTCGGTAGCCAGACTCCATGACGCGCCCCGCTCCCCTGCTGCTCTTGCTTGCTGCTCTGTTGTTCTTCTTCGCCCTCGGCAACCACGAGCTGCAAGGCTCTACCGAAGCCCGGGTGTCCGGGATCGCCATGGCGATGCACCTGGACAATGACTGGGTGGTGCCGCGCCTGTTTCGTGAACCCTTCTTGGAAAAACCGCCCCTGAGCCTATGGCTGGATGCCGGGGCGATTCGTTTGTTTGGCGCCAGCACCGGGGCGGTGCGCCTGGCGTCGGCGTTTGCCGGGTTGTTCAGTGTGATGCTGTTGTACGGGATGTTGCGTCGGTTCGGGCGGCCGCAGGCGCTGGCGTTCAGTGCCGCGTTGATCCTGGCGACCATGGCCAGTTACTGGGGCAATGTGCGGGGTGTGGGTGAGGATTCGTTGCTCAGCCTCGGTGTCACGGCTGCCCTGCTGGGGTTTTACCAGGCTGTGCGGCCTGAGCGTGAAGGTTCAAGTACTTGGGCCTGGGCGTTGTTTACCGCCGGGATGGTCATCGCTACGTTGAGCAAGGGTGTGTTGGGCCTGGCGATGCCGGGCATTGTGATTTTCGTGTACCTGTTCAGCACCAGCCTGATGGATAAACGCCTGCGGCTGGGCGATTGGCTCAAGCCGGCGCTGTTCACGCTGTTGGCGTTGGTGCCGCTGCTGATCTGGCTGGGGTTTCTGTTTCAGCGCGGTGGGATGCAGGCGGTGGGTGAGGTGTTATGGACCAATAGCGTCGGGCGCTTCAGTGGTTCGTTCGTCGAGGCCGGGCATTACGAGCCGTTTTACTATTATCTCGCGAAACTGCCCGAGGCCTTCCTGCCCTGGAACATCCTGGTGTACCTGGGCCTGTGGCACTTCCGCAAAAGCCTGGTGCGTAACCGCTATCGGTTGTTTTTCAGTGTGTGGCTGGTGGCGCAGTTCACTCTGCTGACCTTGGCTTCCAGCAAACGCACGGTGTACTTGATGGCGCTGACGCCAGCCGCTGCGGTGCTGGCCGCCGAATATGCGCGGGTGTTGCTGGAGTGGGCCAAGGACCATAAGCCGGGGCTGTACCGTTTTCATCGGCGCATTATCGGTGGGGTTTTCGCCCTGGCCATCGCCTGCTACCTGAGCGCAGCGTTCTGGTTTGCACCCAAAGCCGATGTGCGCCATTCATTCGTACCCGTGATCAGCCAGATCCAGACCCTGCAAGACGAAGGCAGGACGGTGGCGATGTACCAACCCAACGAGCGCATCGACGGGGCCAGCGTGTTCTACCTACAGGCCTACTTGCCAATCCTGAACACCGAAGCCGAACTGCGCGCCTTCCTCAGCGCCAAGCCCGGCAACGTGGCGTTGACGGACCACACCGACCGGCTGAAAGAGCCGGTCACGGTGATCAAGCAAATGGCAGTCAACCGCCAGCCTTACTACTTCGTGGAGCAGTAAGGCCGGCGCGGGGTATCAATGCTTGGTGAGTTTGTCCAGGTAGCCCATGGCAAACGCCGAGACCACGAACGTCATGTGGATGATCACGTACCACATCAGGTGCTGTGGATCGACGTTCTTGGCGTCCATGAAGATCCGCAGCAGGTGGATGGAGGAAATCGCCACGATGGAGGCCGCCACTTTCATCTTCAGCGACGAAGAGTCCATGGTGCCCAGCCAGTTGAGCTTTTCTTTGTTTTCGTCGATATCCAGCTGCGAGACGAAGTTCTCGTAGCCGGAAATCATCACCATCACCAGCAAGCCACCGACCAGGGCCATGTCGATCAACGACAGCAGCAGCAGGATCACTTCGGCTTCCAACATGGTGAAGATGTTGGGAATCACGTGAATGATTTCCTGGAAGAATTTCAGCGCCAGGACCAGCAAGCCCAGGGACAGGCCCAGGTAGATCGGCGCCAGCAGCCAACGCGAGGCGTACATCGTATTTTCGATAAAGCGTTCCATTGAATCTCACACAGCTTGGCTAAAAATGGCGCCGAGTATACCAGCCGCCCCCTGGCCCCTGTCACCGCGAGAAAACTGACCCAAGTGGCATCTGTAAGAGAATTTTTCTGCTAGTGTCGAGGCCATTCACTCGGCTCGATGATGTCGGACAGGAAAACTCAGATGATGGATGTGCGATCCCCTTTGGCCACTCTCGGCCTGTGCGCGGCGTTGCTGATAGCCAGCGGCTGCTCCCCCAAAGAAGAGCAGAAGCAGGCGACCCTCGAAGAGAAAACCACGAAGTTCGAACAGTCCCTGGACAGTATTCAGGACCCCAAGCTGCGCGATGCCATCGCCGACCTTGGCGGCTCGCTGCTGTTGCTGGAACGTGCGCGCGCCAAGCTCGCCAGCAAGCCCATCGAAGCCGAATACGGCGAAGACAGCCTGGCCCTGCTCAAGCATTACCCTACGCCCCAAGCGCTGGTGGACACCTACATCAATGGCCTGTTCGTGCTGCGCAAAACCTCGCACTCCGACTACCTGACGGATTTGCAGCCGGTCTTCCCGTTCAACTTCAACGCCCCGGACCAGTTCCCGTTCCCCCATGGCCTGGAATGGCAGTCGGTCACCCTGAGCAACAATAAAGTCATTCCCTTCCAGCCGGAATGGTCAGAAACCGACCCCGGCATCCAACTGAGCCCCAGCAGTTCCAACCTGACCAACCCCGACGACCTGACGGTGACCTACCCGTTTATTGAAGGGATCGAGACGGAAAACAAGAGCCAGCCACAACCCATCAGCCTCAAGGGCGCGGTGGAAGTGATCACCCCGGGCAAGGTGCTGACGTTCGACCTGACCAAACAAGACGTGGGCCATAAACGCACCGACGGCAATATCACCCTCAACCTGCTGACGCTGGAAAAGAACTACGCCGAGATTGAACTGACCAACAGCCAGCCCCTGGCCGCCGAAGTCGGCGATGCGTCACCCAATCCGCTGCTGGTGCAGGCACGGGACAGCACCGGGCAATTTCTGACCCGCTCAGGCTCGATCAACGAGAGTGCCGCGCAAGTGGCGTTCTATGAAAAACAACTGGCCGAGATGCAAAAACAGACCGCGTGGTCCGATGCCTTCGATAAACAGCTCACCGACGCGCAAAAAGCCTTCGAGCGCCAGCAGACCAGCCATTACGCCAAGGTGTATTTCAACGGGCTGATCGATAACCTGCAGGTGAATGTGCTGGATTTCTCCAAGGCCACGCTCACCCGTAAAGACCTGGACCTGCCGGTGATGCGCTTTGACAGGAACAGCCTGCAAAAGACCGTACAGCCCCTGCCAATGCCGGTCACGGTGTATGACGACGGCGCCGCCAGTTGGCTCAAAGATGCCTCGATGACGGAGGACCAGCTGAAAAACAGCGTCACCATCAGCCAATCGACCGAAGACGCCAGTGCCGCAAAAATCGTGTTCGACCACCCGTTCACCTTCAATGACGACCTGGTCGGTGCCGAGCGCAACAACAGTGACGCGCCTATCACCTTCTTCACCGCCGACGACAAGGGCGAGCGCGGCGAGCCTATCGAGCTGCCGACCGAGGCGTTCGAGCTGAACGCCGTCAGCGGCACGCTCACCTACGACCTCAACCTGTTCCCGGAAACCCCGGCGTTTGTGGTGGGCTCGGTACCGTTGTTTTTGGCCACCATCGAGAAGGCCACGATTGACGCCGCCAAGCTGCCCAAGGGCCTGTCGCTCAAGGACAACGCGCTGATCGTCGACCAGAAGGACTTCCCCGCCGACAGCTGGCGCTTCTACGCCAAGGATGCCAGCGGCAATTACCTCAAGGAGATCCTCGGCGTCAGCCACCGCGCCGAGGAATACGGCACGGCGATGTTTGACGTGCATTACTTCTACGGCCAGCCGACCACGCTGGAAAGTTACCAGCGCACCGACCTCAGCACCGTGCAGTACGGCTTTGAGGTGAAGCTGGACAAGCCTGAGAGCAAATAGCCCTGGGTGGACGCGGAGCGTCCGGGGCGGCGTTACCACGCGGAGCGTGGGAACGATCCTCAGAGGGCTAGCCGCTCCTGGCCGCCATTGAGTTGGCGCAGATGAGCCTGCAGGTGCAGGCACCAGATCTGCGGCTCGTCCATTTGCTCGTAGCCGTGCAAGGTCAGGCTATCAACGATGGTGCCCAGCATGCGTTCTGCCACGAAGGGCCCATGGAACGGGCCCTGGGATTTGACAGTGGAAGGCTGCTCGCCCGACATGCCGGCGGCAAACAACAGCGTCCACATCCCGTTATCCCCGGCGAGAGGGCGAATGGAGCATTCGATACGGGTGACCAGGCCCAGGCACTGGCGAGTAAGGCAAAGGTTGCGCGACATGGCGGCGCCCCTCGGTAGATCGGTGTTCAGCCCCAGCGCAAGGCGAGGCTGTTTCTATCCTGCGACTCCTGTGGATATCCCTGATTCTGAGAATAGAAGAAAAACACGACAAACCAAGGTTGTAGGGACCAACGGGCGTTGGTCCCCGAGAATGGAGTCAATTTTGTGGCACGCTAAACGCGCCCCAAAACACCACGGACCACTGTGGGAGCTGGCTTGCCTGCGATGACAGACTCATAGCCAACCTCCCAGTTGGCTGATACACCGCTATCGCAGGCAAGCCAGCTCCCACCTTGACCGAGTGATGACAGCAATCAGGTCGGCTTGGCTTCGGCCAATGCCTGCTGCGCCAGCTCCTTTTCCGCCTCCTTCAAATCTTCCTCACTGATCATCTCGGCAATCGCGCGCAGGCGCTCCACCACCCGCGCATTCACGGTGCCTTCCGGGAACTGCCCCTCGGCGTCCGGCTCACCGGCATCCTCGCCCACCAGCAGGCTCAAGGCCTCATCCGCCTGGCGCACCGCATAAATATGAAATTGCCCGGCACGCACGGCCTGCAACACCTTCTCGTCGAGCATCAGCGTGGCCACGTTGGCTTGAGGGATGATCGCCCCCTGCTCACCGGTCAGCCCGCGAGCTTCGCAAAGGCGGAAGAAGCCTTCGATCTTCTCGTTGACCCCGCCCACCGCCTGCACTTCACCAAACTGGTTGATCGAGCCGGTAATGGCAAAACATTGCTTGAGCGGTGTCTTGGACAAGGCCGAGATCAAGGTGCACGCCTCGCCCAGGGACGCACTGTCGCCGTCCACATACCCGTAGGACTGCTCCAGGGCAATACTGGCGGAGATGGCCAACGGGAATTCCTGGGCATAGCGGCTGCCCAGGTAACCGGTGAGGATCATCACGCCCTTGGAATGAATCGGCTGGCCGAGGTTAACTTCGCGCTCGATGTCGACAATACCGCTACCACCTGGGTACACCGTGGCGGAAATCCGCGCCGGCACTCCGAATGCCGAGTCGCCGACCTCCAGCACCGTCAAGCCGTTGCACTTGCCCACAGCGGCGCCGGCGGTGTCGATGAGGATGACGCCGGCGAGCATGTCGTCGAGAATCCGCGCCGACACGCGGCCGGTGCGCGTGGCCTTGGCCTTGAGGGCGCGCTCGATATGCCCGGCATCGGTCATTTCGTCGCCGGCCAGGTGGCGAATAAAGTCCGCCTCGCTCACCAGCTGGAACAAATCACCAATACGCGCCGACAAGCGCCCCTGATGTTCGGCCAGGCGTGCGCTGTAGGTCGCCAGGCGCGCCACCGCGTCCGAAGTCAGCGGCGCCATGCCTTCTTCCGAGGTACGGGTTTTGAGCAACTGGGCGAACTGCTCCAGGCTCTCGTCGACCATGGGGATGTCTTCGTCGAAGTCCACCAATACGCGGAACATCTCCTGGAAGTCCGGGTCGGCGTCCTGCAAGGCGTAATACAACTGGCGCGAGCCGATGATGATCACCTTGACCTGCAAGGGAATCATCTGCGGGTTGAGGGTCACGGTGGCCAGGCGGCCCAGTTCGCCCAGGGGCGATTCCATCTTCAGCTTGCGCGATTGCAGGGAGCGCTTGAGCGCATCCCACACAAACGGCTCGCTGAGCATTTTTTCGGCTTCCAGGATCAGGAAACCGCCGTTGGCGCGGTGCAACGCACCTGGACGCAACTGGCGATAGGTGGTGTAGAGCGCGCCCTGGTCGGTGCTGTATTCGATACGGCCGAACAGGTTGTCGTAGGTCGGGTGCGGTTCAAACACCACCGGCGCGCCACCGTTGACCGAGTGGCCCACCACCAGGCTCGGGCAGTATTGTTCCTCAAGTAGCTTGCGCGCCTGGGCGTCGGTCTTGGCGTCGTCCACCAATTGCTCCACCACGGTTTTGAGCAGGTACACCTGCATGGCCTGCAGGTAGCCACAGACGCCGGCGTTTTCTGCGTATTTTTCCGACAACGGCGCCAGCAAAGGCTGCAGCGCCAGGGTGATGGTTTCTTCGTTGAACTGGCGCAGCTGGTTGTTGGACTCGCGTTTCCACTGCGGCAGGCTGGCCAGCTCTTCGTTGAGGCGCTCTTCCAGCTCGGAGATATCGGTGTGGAAGCGCTCGCGATCGGCTTCCGGCAGTTGCGAAAACTCGGCTTCGTCCAGCGCCTTGCCGTCGAGCATCGGCGTGAAGGCGATGTTGGAGCTGTCGCGGTACAGCGCCACGTCTTTTTCCAGGGCCAGACGCTCGATCACGTCCAGCGCTTTGTCGTAGCGCTGGTTGAACGCCCGGTCGATGGCGCTTTTACGCTGTTGATAAGTTGGGTGCTCGAACACCGCCGGGAAGGTGGCGACCAGGTTGTCGACCAGGGCGTTGATATCGGCGATAAACGCCGCGGCGGCGCCACCCGGTAATTCCAGGGCGCGGGGCTCGCGGGGCTCATCGAAATTATTCACATAAACCCAGTCCGCCGGGGTTTGCAGGCGCTTGCCTTCGGCTTTGAGGTAGCGTTTGACGAACGAAAAGCGGCCGGTGCCCGGCTCACCCATGACAAACACGTTGTAACCGGGGCGTGGCATGGCCACGCCGAACTGCAAGGCTTCAACCGCACGTTCCTGGCCAAGCACACCGCGAAAGGGCTCCAAATCATTGGTGGTCGAGAAGCTGAACTGTTCAGCGGAGAAAGGGCGAGTCAGCGCTTCGGGCGCTAGACGCAAGCTGGCAGCAACAGGATCAGGCATCGGGCTTCCTTACATCAGGCGGGGCAGATGGGGCATTCTGGCTCCCGGTTGAGCGCTCTGGCAAGGCGCGCTTTCGGGAAAGCATAGCCACCGCACGCGTCCTGCAAAAAAATCGCCCGCCACTGAATGTTTATAAAAAAACACGGAACCCTAGGAACGTGCCTAAACTCCAAACTGCGCGGGTTGGACTAATAACTGGCCCCTAGGGTGCGTTGAGCACCTGAACCCTTGTCCATTGGTTTGCACACAAAGAGAACAAAGCTATGAAACGGATCCTTCTTGGTACTCTCTTCACCGTCGTCTCCCTCAATGCAATGGCAGAAGCACCAGGTGGCCCGAACTGCGGTTGGGGCAACATGTTGTTCGAAGGCCAGCGCGGTACTCCGGCCCACTTCCTCGCCTCCACCACCAACGGTACTTCGGGTAACGCCACCTTCGGCATGACCTCGGGCACCAACGGTTGCAGCACCAACAGCGCCCTGACCTACGGCGGCAAGTCCTGGATTGCCATGAATGGCATGATGAACGAGCTGTCCGAAGACATGGCCAAAGGCAACGGCGAAGCGCTGACCACCTACGCGGTGGTACTGGGTGTTGCGCCGGAAGATCGCGATCACTTCGCGGCCGTGACCCACGAGCACTTCCAGCAGATCTTCAGCAAGGCTGACGTGACCGCTGACGACGTGCACAACAACACCATTGCCGTACTGAAAAGCGATGCCCGTCTGGCGAAATACGCAACCCAGGCTTAAGCTCGACCTGCCCGCGCCTTTCGAGGCGCGGGTTTTATTTTTTCGACCCGCCCACCTTGGGTCTTTTTTTCCGTCCGACTTAAGTAGCCTCCATGCTCAAACGCCTCGCTTGCCTGGCTCTCTTCGCCTGCGCCCCGCTGCATGCGGCACCGCACCTCGACGATCAACGTTTGCAGCAACTGGCCAATGATCCGTTCTGGCTGTCGCTGGGGCACTACGAAGCCGGCAAAGTCAGTGGCTGGCGCAGCTACGTCAGCGACAAGAAATTCTTCCTCGCTCCCGATGGCGCACACCATCCGGACGCCGAACTCAAGGCCACCGTTGATGCGCTGTATGCACCGGCCAGCCTGGGTGAAAAGCACGCCCAGTGCGTTTACCCCGCCCGTACACGCTGGCTCAAGGCGCAGTTGCAACTGAACGACCTGCCCGCCCTGGAGTGCAAAGAGTTCACCCAATGGTTCAAGGACGTCGCGCCCCATAGCGCAGTGATGATCTTCCCGGCGGCCTACCTCAACAGCCCGTCGTCGATGTTCGGCCACACCCTGCTGCGCATCGACCAGGCCGACGTGCAAAGCAACAACACCGCGCTGCTCAGCTATGCGATCAACTTCGGCGCCTATATCGAAGGCTCCGACAACAGCATCCTCTATGCCTGGAAGGGCCTGATGGGCGGTTATCCGGGCCTGTTCGCCCTGGTGCCCTATCAGGAGAAACTCTCGGAATACCGCAGCCTCGAAAACCGCGATTTGTGGGAATACCGCCTGAACCTCACCGAGGTCGAGACCAAGCGTATGGTCGAGCACGTGTGGGAGCTCAAGCAGATCCAGTTCGATTACTTCTTCTTCGACGAAAACTGCTCCTACCGCCTGCTCGAACTGCTGCAAGTGGCCCGCCCTGGCCTGCGTTTGACTGAGCAATTCCCACTCACCGCGATCCCTACCGACACGGTCAAAGCGGTAAAAGATGCAGGGCTGGTGGAGAAGATCGACTATCGCCCCTCCCGTGAACGTGAACTGCTGGAACGCGCCAAGCCACTCGATAGCGATGAGCAACAGTGGGTGCTGAAAATCAGCGACGACCAAAAGCAACTGCAGGAACCGGCATTCAAAGCACTGCCCCGCGAGCGCCAGGCACTGATCGTGGATGCTGCTTACCGCCTGGGCCGCTACCGCGCCAATGGCCTGGAGCGCGACGCGACACGCTCCCAGCGCAGCTTCGAACTGCTGCGCGCGATCAACCAGAACCCGGCACCAGACCTGAAAATCACCCCGCCTGGCCTGCCGGAAAACGGCCACGAATCGCGCACCTGGCAAGCCGGCATCGGCACCCGTGGCGACAAAGCCTTCGGTGAATACGGCCTGCGCATGGCCTACCACGACCTCAACGACAACGCCGAAGGCTTCCCCCTGGGCGCGCAGATCGAAATCCTGCAAATGAAATTGCGCCAGTACGAGGGCAATCACTGGCAGCTCCAGCAACTGGACCTGGCCACCATCCGCTCGCTGACGCCACGCAATGCGCTGCTGCAACCTTGGTCGTGGCAAGTTACCGGCGGCCTGGAGCGGGTGCCGGGCAAACACGACGACGAAACCCTGGTCGCCCACGTCAACGGCGGCGCCGGTGGCACCTGGCAACTCTCCGACGACATGCTCGGCTTCGCCCTCGGCACCGTGCGCGTGGAGCACAACAACGACTTCAGCGAAGCCATCTCCCCGGCCGCTGGCTTCAACACCGGCGTGCTGTGGAAAAACCCGTTGGGCAACCTGAGCCTGGAAGCCAAGGGCGATTTCTTCACCAACGGCGAAGTGCGGCGCAGCATCAGCCTCAACCAGCAATGGGAACTGTCGCGCAACCTGGGCCTGCGCCTGAGTGCCCAGCGTGAGTACAGCCACCTGTCCACGCCAGTGAATGAAGTGATGCTTGAGCTGAAGTGGTACCACTACTGATTAATGAGTGCGGGCTTGCTCGCGATATACGGTATATCAGCCAAGGTTTAAGTGACTGACGCACCGCCATCGCAGGCAAGCCAGCTCCCACAGGTTTTATACTCGGCCCACAACTTTCTGACCCGCCTTTCACACCCCCCCAACAAATCCCCTTCTAGACTTCCCTTATCAGCCGTAAAACGGCCAGGGAGTACGCCATGTGGCGGTATGCGGTCATGCTGTGCGCGGTGGTGGGGTTGTCGGGTTGCCAGTCAACCCATCAGGAATTGCTGGCCAAAGGTTACCCACCCGCCTTCGCCGATGGCTTCGACGACGGTTGCAGCAGCGGTCGCCAGGCCGCTGGGGTGATTACCGGGGCGTTTCGCAAGAATGTGCCGCGCTACCTCAAAGACCGGCCATACGCCGAAGGTTGGGAAGATGGGTTTCGTCAGTGCAAGGCCATGCGCGAGAGCCAGGAACTGCGCGATTACGAGGAAAACCGCAGGGACGACCGCGAGCGCGATTGGCAGCAGGAAAAAGATCGTGACGCCGCCAAAGCCTATCGCTCACGCTGATCGTTCCCACGCTCCGCGTGGGAATGCCGCCCTGGACGCTCCGCGTCCGCTCGCGAGGTCGTGACGCGGAGCGTCACAGGATGCATTCCCACGCGGAGCGTGGGAACGATCAGCCCGCGAACGTGGCCCAACTTCCATAGGAAGGAGAACGCCATGAGCCGAGCTTTTGTAAATGAAGATAACGCGGCGGCCCAGGCTGATCAGCCGGTGGAGCGCCAGGTCAGCGCGCAACCTAACCGCCTGACCGCGCAAGGGTTGGCGCAATTGCAGGCCAGGGTGGCACAGTTGCAAGGGGAGCACAGCGACGAAGCCGCCAAGGGTGAGCAGGCCGATAAACAGCGCCAGGCGGATCTTGAGCGGGACCTGCGCTACTTCAACCAACGAGTGCAGAGTGCCCAGGTAGTCGCGCCGGCCACGTCCACCGACAAGGTGCAGATCGGCAGTTGGGTCACGTTCGCCAACGAACAGGACGAACAGCAGCGCATCCAGTTGGTCGGTGAAGACCAGGCCGATGCCAACGCAGGCTTGATCAATTGGGGCTCGCCCCTGGGCCGTGCTTTGTTGGGCGCCCAGGTGGGCGACGAGGTGCTGTGGCAGCGCCCCGTCGGCGATCAGTTGATCGAAGTGTTACGCGTCGAACCCGAGATTTAAACGATGCCTTGGGCCAGCATCGCGTCAGCCACTTTCACGAAGCCCGCGATGTTCGCGCCCTTGACGTAGTTGATACGGCCGTTTTCTTCACCGTAATGCACGCAGGCATGGTGGATCGACTGCATGATGTTGTGCAGCTTGCTGTCCACTTCCCCGGCGGTCCACAGCAGGCGCATGGCGTTCTGCGACATTTCCAGACCGCTCACCGCCACACCACCGGCATTGGACGCCTTGCCCGGCGCAAACAGAATGCCCGCGTCGATAAAGATATCCACAGCCTCCAACGTGGTCGGCATGTTCGCGCCTTCGGCCACGCAGAGGCAGCCGTTGCGCAGCAAGGTGCGCGCAGCGTCGGCGTCGAGTTCGTTCTGGGTGGCACAGGGCAGCGCGATATCGCAGGCCAGTTCCCAAGGCGCCTGGCCTTTGCGGAACTCCAGGCCGAAACGTGTGGCCAGTTCACTGATACGCCCGCGCTGTACGTTTTTCAGTTCCAGCAGGGCCGACCATTGTTCTTCGGTCAAGCCGCTTTCGGCGTACAGGGTGCCTTCGGAGTCCGACAGGGAAATCACCTTGCCGCCCAGGTCCATGACCTTGCGCGCCGCGTACTGCGCCACGTTGCCAGAGCCGGACACCGCCACACGCTTGCCTTCGACGCGCTGGCCTTGGCGTTTGAGCATTTCCTCGGCGAAATACACACAGCCGAAACCGGTGGCTTCCGGACGGATCAAGCTGCCGCCGTAGGTCATGCCCTTGCCGGTCAGCACTGAGGTGAATTGGTTACTCAGGCGTTTGTACTGGCCGAACAGGAAGCCGATTTCCCGTGCGCCCACACCGATATCACCGGCCGGTACGTCCACGTCCGCACCGATATGGCGGTACAGCTCGCTCATGAACGCCTGGCAAAAGCGCATCACTTCGGCGTCGCTCTTGCCCTTGGGGTCGAAGTCCGAGCCGCCTTTGCCGCCGCCCATGGGCAGCGAGGTCAGGGAGTTCTTGAAGGTCTGTTCGAAGGCGAGGAACTTCAGCACACCCAGGTTGACCGACGGGTGGAAGCGCAAGCCACCTTTGTAGGGCCCAATGGCGCTGTTCATCTGGATACGGAAACCGCGATTGACCTGGACCTTGCCGTGGTCATCCACCCACGACACCCGGAACGTGATCGCGCGCTCCGGCTCGCAGATGCGCTCCAGGATGCCCGAGCTCAGATAGTGCGGGTTGGCTTCAAGAAAGGGCCACAGGCTGCGCAGGACTTCTTCTACAGCCTGGTGGAATTCCGGTTGGTCCGGGTCGCGTTTCTTGAGGCGGGCAAGGAAGGAATCGACGGATTCGGTCATGAAAAGTCTCGGCAAATTGATTGTTGTTAAACGGAGATTGAGCCGGACTTTATCAATTCGTTTCGCACCGCGACAGGGCAAAATGTCGCCTTTGTGAAATCAAATGGTGCAATAAGTATAAATAACTGCCTTCTTTTGCCCTTAAATGGGGATTTCACTCTGAGTTTTGCACCAACAGGTAGGCCGTTATCGCAGGCAAGCCAGCTCCCACATTGGATCGAGTACACCGGTCATGTGGGAGCTGGCTTGCCCGCGATAGCGGCGGTGCAGTTACAGATGCAGCGACTGACCCACCGCTTTCGCGAGCAAGCCCGCACAGCATTTGCCCACAGACCCGCGCATGTCTCTAGCGCGTACCGGGCACCAGGTCGAGTATCTCGTCAATGCCCAGGCAACGTGGCTCCAGCTCCAGCGTCCTGCCATTGGCGAGGATTCCGACGGCGGTGTCGCGCATGGCCAGGTAGGCACTGCGCAACATGTGATTGGCATAAATCACCGCGTTGAAACCTGCTCGCTCCAGCACCTCGAACTTCAGGTGAACATAGCTGGTCGGCACGCAAATCAGCGGTACCCTGGGCCGCTGCAGGCGAAACTGCCGGGCGAATTCCAGGATTTCCAGGCCATCCTGCTTGCGGCTGTGGATCATGATGCCATCCGCCCCCGCATCGACATACGCCAGGCACCGCGCCATCGCCTCTTCCATGGCGCGATTCAGAATCAAGCTTTCACACCGGGCAATCATCATCAGCCCTGAGCCGGTGCGACTCGTGCACCCGGCCTGGAGCTTGGCGCAAAAGGCCTCGATGGACTCCTGCGCCTGATCGACCTCGATGCCCAAGAGTGAATTCTTCTTCAGGCCGCATTTGTCTTCGATCACCACCGCCGAGACGCCTGCGCGCTCCAGCATCTTGATATGAATCGCGAAATGTTCGGCCTTACCGCCGGTATCGGCATCGAATATCAGCGGCAGCGAGCACACATCGAAGATTTCGCGAATCCCCGGCAATCGGTTACTGGGCGAAAGAATTTCGATGTCGGGTAACCCGCGCTGGGTCGAGTCGGTCAGCGAACTCGACCAGATGGCGTCGTACCCCACCGTATGCCCTGGGCTGATTTCCAGCCTGGCGCGCTGCGCGAGCAACGCCGATATCGGGCTATGGGCTTCGAGTACACGCAGGCAACGGTTGCTATCCAATAGCGCCGACAGAGGGCGTCGGCGCGCTTCGGTATCCATCATAGGGTTCAGGCTCCTTATCAGCGGCACAACAAGGGTTATCGGACAGCCTCAATCCCAGGCGGGCTGTTCGCACTTGAGCACCGACGCCATCTTTTGCAGATGTTCGCAGGCCCTGGCCACGTACTCCCTGGAGAGCCGCGCGATACGCGCGTAATCCACGGCCTGCCCGGTGGCGCTGGCATACAGCCGCAACGCCTCAGCGGCATGCTTGAAGTGGCGTGCTTCCACGCTGCCGCAATGCACGCTGAGAAAACTTGCAACGCGGCTGGCCTCACCGGCGCTATAGCCCCGTACATCGCGCAACCACTGCTTCCATAGCGGGGTCATCAGGTTGTATTCGCCGGTATTGAACAACTCCGTCATGGCCATCATTTCCAGCGCTTCGATGAGTTGCGGCGCCAATGGGCGTTTTTTCCCCACCCAACCGGAGAACTCTTTGGTAATCGGGTTGAGGAATTTGTCTTGCAGGCGCCAATCATCGGAGCCGCAGATGGCCGAAGCCATGCGGTAATACAGCTTGGAATGGTGCGGATGCCCATGCATTTCACCCAGCCCGATGTCCTCGACAATGATCTCCCCACAATGGGCCGCCGCTTCGAGCATTTTCAACCGGGCGTCATCCGTCAACGATGCCGACTCCTGGAGGATGCGCACGATGACGCTCGAGACGGCATGGGCGGCGCCGTCCGGGCTACGCCAGCCACAGAAGAACGTACACAGTGACGACTCGCTCCAATTACTGGAGGTCATGTCGACATAGGTCTCGCAGTACGTGTCCAGCGCGGCGGTTTGACTGTTGAAACCGCTGAGCAGGGCTTGGGCAAGATGTCCATCCTCGACATCCACCAGCGCCTGATTCACGTACCCGATCAATTGGCGGCTCAGATTTTCCACGGCTCATATCCTTTTAAGGTGGGGTTAATGCGCAACGATTTCTGACATGAAACGACTAAAGCGTGTGAGGCCCTCAATCAGCGCTTCACGCTCAACGGCGTAGGAGATGCGGATGCTGTTTTCGTCGCCACAGCCAGAGCCGGGCACTACCGCGATATGGGCCTCGGTCAATAACAGATCGGCCAAGTGGTCGACGTCACGAATAACGGTGCCCAGGTAGCGGCCCCCCAACTTGCGGGACACATCGATAAACAGATAGAACGCCCCTTCCGGCGGGGCGCACCGAATGCCGTCGACATGCCCCAGGCAGGTGCAGGCCACGAGCAATTGCTGGTCGAGGAAGGCATTGATCTGGCGGGTAAAGTGCGGCGCGTCCGCCATCAGGCTGCCGAGCGCGGCATATTGGGACAGGCTGCTGGGGTTGGACGTCGTATGCCCTTGCAGGTTGTGCATGGCGGCGATGACTGGGGCGGGCGCGCACGCATACCCTACCCGCCAGCCGGTGACCGCGTGACTCTTGGAAAACGAATCGACCAGTACCGTCTGATGTTTGAGCGGCGCAAACAGCGACACGATGTTGTGATGTTCATGGGGCGCACGCACCAGTTTGCGGTAACACTCGTCGAACACCACCCAAAGCCTGTGTGCGAAGGCGAGCCGGGCAATACCCAGCAGTTCTTCGCGCTGATAAACCGTGCCCGTCGGATTGTTCGGGGTGTTGATCACAATCATCCGGGTGCGCGGGGTCAGGGCCTTCTGGACCGCTGCGCAGGTGAGGCGATAGTCATCCGCAGCCGTGTCGACATAGACGGGAACGCCACCGGCCAGTTGGATCTGGGTGGGGAAGGTTTCCCAGTACGGCACCGCGACGATGACTTCATCCCCCGGATTGAGCAGCACCATCGCGGCGTTATACAGCGCCTGCTTGGCACCAGCGGTCACCGCTATTTCATCGGCGGCGTAATTCACCCCGCAACGCTGAGTGACCTGCTGCGCCAGCGCGTGGCGAAGCTGGGGCAGGCCGATGGGCGGCGTATAGCGGTTGCGGGCAGTGGCGAGCGCATCGGCCGCGGCGGCTTTCATCACCGGGCAGGCATCGAAGGACAATTCGCCCGCGGCAAAGTTGACCACGTTGACGCCGGCTTCTTTCAAGGCATTGGCTTTACTGCGCATGCTGGATGTGCCGGGTGCGCTAAGACGTTGCGCACGCTGGGACAACGGCAATGACACGGCAGACGGTTCACTGTTATTCATTGTTATACCTGCCAGAACACGTTGGAACGTTCGTTCGCCCTACCGGGCTTGGGCCTCCAGCCCTTGCTGAACCCGCCAGGACAGCGGCAAGGTCAGCAACAGGGTGGCGGCCAGCAACAGGACGGCCATGGGCACACCGGTGGCATCCCCAAGGCTGCCGAACAGCACCGGCGCCAAGGCGCCGCCACCGATGGTGCCGGTGTAGAACACGGCGAACGCCTGGTCGCGCCTGCCCGGCCCTGCCAGGTCCGGGACTGCGCCGTACAGCACCGACGACGTGCCGTTCAGCGCCAGCCCCAGCAGCGGCAACATCACCATCAAGCCGGCGTAGGGCAAGTACACCGCCATGACGATCAACACGGCCGTGGTGAACTCCGTGGCCCATACCGTTTTCATCATGCCGATGCGCGCACCGAGGTAACCGCACAACAATTTGCCGAAGGCGCCCCCCACGAACAGCATGGTCAGCGCCAGGCCGATGCCCGCAGGCCCGGCGCCCTTGGCCTTGAGCAAAAACGGCAGAAACGTGAGGAAACCCATGCGCACGGCGCTGTCCAGCGTGCCGGTCACGATCAGCGCACGCAGGCCGCTCGCAGAGCCGGCGCCGCCGCCCGTACGGGTGGCTTTCAGCGGCGCCGCCGTCGCCTCGGTGCGTGCCGGGATCAGCCACCACAACAGGCCTGCCGCCAGCAGCCCGAGTACACCCAGCAGGGTGACACTGGCGCGCCAACTGATGACCGCCAGCAACAGGCCGATCAGCCCCGGGATCAGGGTCTTGCCGATATCGCCGCTGAAGTTGTACTGCGACAGCGCTTGTTTGACGCCCCCGCCGGCCTCGTGCGTATCGGTGATCAACGACGAGGCCAGCGGGTGCTGCGTACTCGCGCCGAGCCCGCCCAGCAGCAGCGCGAATAACAACACGCCCAGCCCACCGGCCTGGCCGGCCAGCAGGTAGGCCAGGCCCGCCAACGCCGTGCCACCTACCAGCAAGCGTTCACGCCCCCAGCGCGCGGCAGCCCGGCTGGCCAGTAACTGAAAACCGGCCATCATGCCCGCATAGGCACCGCGCAACAGGCCGATCTGGGCGTAGCTGAGGCCGAACTGCGCTTGCCAGATCGGCAACAGCACATAAATCACATCGGTCAGCCCGTCGTGCACGGCATGCGCGCCGCAGCCGGCCACCAGAGCGCGGCGACGCACGCTGACCGGGTCAGGCGGCGACAACGATGGCGTTGCGGTCTGCTTCAGGGTGTTCATCTGGGTCAGAGGCTCTCAGGCAAAACGCCGGGTTAACCCAGCAACTGCGCACAGTCGCTCATCACACTGGCTTTACGCTGCAGGTATTGGGCGAAAATGTCGCGTGCCGTGGCGGGGTCCACTTCAATCTGCATGGCAGTGGTGAACTCATTCACCGCCGCCACCGCATGGGCGAAATGGTTGCTCTCGGTACCGCCGGTGTGCACCGTGACCCAGGCCACCGTCGCACGGGATTTCTCCGGCGGCACGCCCATGTCCCGCACGAACCACTGCGAGTACAACGGGTGGATGAATTCCACTTCGCCATGGGTGTACACCTCGTGGATCAACGTGGTCAGCAACCCCTGCAGCAGGTCGCGATCACGCAGGCGGCGGGTGTCGGTCCAGTCCTTGAACGCCTGTGCCGAGGGCAGGCAATTGTCCTTCAATATCCACTGGTCATCACCGCACAGCGCGGTGGCCATGGTGTAGAACAGGTCTGCGTGCAAGGTGTTGCCCAACGCGCCCAGATCTTCATCGGTGATGCGTTGCAGGCTGCCGCAGGCGCGGTACAACTGCGCCGCGGCGGCGGAGCCTTCATCGGAGCGCGCCAGCAAGGTAATGCGGTTGGCCAGGCCGGACACACTGGCTGCCGAATTATTGGTCTTGGACCAACTGGCGAAGAACTTGCGCAGTACCGCCGGCGAATGCCGACGCGAGGTGAGTCGCGCAAAAGCGTCTTCGATATCCACCAGCGCGTCTTCCTGAGCCCAGAAGGCTTCGAACAGCGCGTGACGCAAGGCACCGGCCGGCATGTCGTTCAATACCGGTTCGATGAGCTTCAACAACTGGCTGCGCTTGATCACGGTGTTAGTCATGTTCACCTCTCATAGTCCTTTATTGGATGAAAAATCAGGCTGGTTTGCCGCGCTGTCCGGCGATCAGGGCCTGGGGCTTTACCGGTTTCCAGCCCAGCAGGGCAATCGCCAGCGACAACAGCTGAAAACCTGCGACCAACGCCACGCAGCCCGGCCAGCCCCATTGATTCCAGAGCATGGCCGGGGCCACGGCGCCGGCGCTGCCGCCCAGGTAATAACCGGTCAGGTACAGCCCCACGGCGCCGGACTTGTCCGGGCCCGCCGTGGTGGCGATATACGCATTGGCGGATGCCTGTGCCAGGAATACGCCGGTGGAGCTCAGGGCCAGCCCCAGCACGATCAGCCACAGGGACGGCAACAATGTCAGCGCCGAGCCACAGGTGCCGAGCGCCACAGCGCCGGTCAGTAACTGCGATTGTGGTCGCGATTTGCTCAAGCGCCCCGCAACAGGAATGACCACCAGCGCCAGCAGGAACACCGCATACAAAGTGCCCAAGGCTGCAGCGCCCAGGTTGAACGGGGCCTGGCTGAGATACAGCCCGGCATAGGTAAAGGTTGCGACTTGGGAGAACAGCACGCAGAAACCGACGCCATAGGCCGCCAGCAAGGGTTTGCGCAGGAGCCGGCGCACCCCGTGCATGCCCACGGCCGCAACGCCGGGCCGCGCCACCGGATTGGCCGGCAACAGCCACACAATCAGCAGGCCGACCAGCAGGCTGATCACCGCCAACAGTTCGAAGGCTTCGCGCCAGCCCACATATTGGGTCATGACACCCGAGACAAAGCGCCCGGCAAACCCACCGAGCACCGTCCCCGCGACGTACAAACTGGTGATCTCGGTAACGCTGGCCGCGCGCCAGCGATCGCCGATGTAGGCCACGCTGGTGGCGAACACCACGGGAATCAACATCCCTTCGACAAAACGCCACACCAGCAGCTCGGCAAAACTGTCCACATAGGCCGTCAGCAGCGTCGGTAGCGCCAGCAGCAATGCAGCCACGGCAATCACCGTGCG
The DNA here is from genome assembly GCF_001896155.1 of Pseudomonas sp. FSL W5-0203. NCBI lineage: Bacteria > Pseudomonadati > Pseudomonadota > Gammaproteobacteria > Pseudomonadales > Pseudomonadaceae > Pseudomonas > Pseudomonas sp. FSL W5-0203. Next base: position 234,538 of record NZ_MPOR01000004.1, on the reverse strand, counting down.
CTGCTCGAAACGGCCGGTCAGGCGCCCGACAAACGGCGCGGTCAACGCCACGGCCAACGTGGTCACCGTGATGCTCCACCCTGCCTGTCGGGCACTCACCTGGAAGCTTTCGGCAAACGCAGGCAGGATGCTCTGTGTCGCATAAAGATTCAGAAACGCCGCACAGCCACACAGGAACACGGCGAAGCGGGCGTGATGCATGCGCGGGTTCATGTGGCCTCTCGTCTTATAGTCGAGGATGTTTATAGAATACCCAGCGCAGGGAACACCAATACCGAATTCGGACCGATCAATACCCAGGAAACAGAATGCTTGATCTACGCAAGTTACGGTACTTCCTGACGGTCGCCGAAGAGCTGCACTTCGGCCGCGCAGCCCAGCGCCTGCACCTTGCCCAGCCGCCCCTGACGCGGCAGATTTCGGCCCTGGAAACCGAGCTTGGCTTTCGCCTGTTCGACCGCACCAGTCGCACGGTCACACTGACCGCCCAAGGCCAGCACTTTTTGCCGTATGCCCGCGCAGCGCTGGAGCACGCCAGGCTTGCACAAGACATCGCCGCCAAGCTGGCTGCCGGCTCGACCGGCCAACTGGTCGTAGGCTATGCCAGCTCGATCGCGTTGTCGGAACTCTTCAGCCAAACCCTGCAAGCCTTCGCCCAGCGTTTTCCCGATGTGCAACTGACCCTGGTGGAAAGCGCTTCCGGTAGCCTGCACACGCACGTGCTAGACGGGCGCATCGACGTCGGCATGAGCCGCCTGCTGCCGGAGGCCGGGCAAACCGGCGTCGAGGCTTTGTCCTTGGGGCAAGAACCGCTGGTGGCGGCGCTTTGCAGCGACAACCCGCTGGCGGACCAGGACGAAGTCACCCTCGCCCAGCTCAGTGAGTACCCGTTGATTCTGTTCCCCAGCGACTACGGTTCGGGCCTCAACGGCTCCATCGAGCACCTGTATCAACGCCGCGGCCTGGCGCTGCGCCCGGGCCCTGCGGGGCGCCAGATCACCTCGATCATCGCCCTGGTGGCGGCAGGCCAAGGTGTCTCGCTCGTGCCCCAGTGCACCCGCACCCTGGCCAGGGAAGGCGTGGTCTACCGCCCCTTGGCAGACCCCGAAGCCTGGGTACACCTGCTGATACTCACGCGCTCACCGTCACGCTCATTGTTGGTCGAGGCGTTTATGGGGGTGGTCGAAGAATTGCTGCGCAGCCGCCCAGCGCTGGCGCCCACGACGCTTCCGGCATAACGCGGGCAAAAAAATACCCCTGCGTGAGGGGTATTTTTTCAACAGGCTGTTGCGGCTATTGCAGCATCAGGCCAGTTTTTTGTGGCGTACGCGGTGCGGCTGGGCGGCGGCCTCACCCAAGCGTTTCTTGCGGTCGGCTTCGTACTCGGTGTAGTTACCTTCGAAGAACACCGCCTGGGAGTCATCTTCGTACGCCAGGATGTGGGTCGCGACGCGGTCAAGGAACCACCGATCGTGAGAGATCACAATGGCGGCGCCCGGGAAGTCCAACAGGGCTTCTTCCAGGGAACGCAGGGTTTCAACGTCGAGGTCGTTGGACGGTTCGTCGAGCAGCAACACGTTGCCGCCCTCTTTCAGGGTCAGGGCCAGGTGCAAGCGACCGCGCTCACCACCGGACAGGTCCTTGACGAACTTCTGCTGGTCGCCGCCCTTGAAGTTGAAACGGCCGACGTAGGTGCGCGACGGGATTTCATAGTTGCCGATGCGGATCTGGTCGGAACCGTCGGAGATCTGCTGGAACACAGTCTTGCTGCCGTCGAGGTCGTCGCGGCTCTGGTCCACACAGGCCAGTTGCACGGTGTCACCGATCTCGATGCTGCCGGAGTCCGGGGTTTCCTTGCCCATCAGCATGCGGAACAGCGTGGATTTACCCGCACCGTTACCGCCGATAACGCCGACGATCGCGCCTTTTGGCATGGCGAACGACAGGTTGTCGATCAGCACGCGGTCGCCATAGCCTTTGGTCACGTTCTTGAACTCGATGACCTTGTCACCCAGGCGCGGACCGGCCGGGATGTAGATCTCGTTGGTCTCGCTGCGCTTCTGGAATTCCTGCGACTGCATTTCTTCAAAGCGTTGCAGACGGGCCTTGGATTTGGACTGGCGGGCCTTGGCGCCTTTGCGCACCCACTCCAGTTCTTCCTTCATGGCTTTTTCGTGGGCCGATTGCTGCTTGGATTCGGCGGCCAGACGGTCGGACTTGGCTTCCAGCCAACCGGAGTAGTTGCCCTCGTAAGGGATACCGGCGCCGCGGTCGAGTTCGAGGATCCAGCCGGCGACGTTGTCCAGGAAGTAACGGTCGTGCGTGATCGCAACCACGGTGCCCGGGAAATCGTGCAGGAAGTGCTCCAGCCAGGCGACGGAATCGGCGTCCAAGTGGTTGGTCGGTTCGTCGAGCAGCAGCATGTCAGGGGCCGACAGCAGCAGGCGGCACAGGGCCACACGACGCTTTTCACCACCGGACAGGTGCTCGACCTTGGCGTCCCAGGCTGGCAGGCGCAGCGCATCGGCGGCGACTTCCAGTTGGCGCTCCAGGTTGTGGCCATCGCCCGCCTGCAGGATCGCTTCGAGCTTGGCCTGTTCGGCAGCCAGCTTGTCGAAGTCGGCATCCGGTTCGGCGTAGGCGGCGTACACCTCATCAAGGCGGGCCTGGGCGTCCTTGATCACGCTGACGGCTTCTTCGACCACTTCGCGCACGGTCTTGGTCGGGTCCAGGATCGGCTCTTGCGGCAGGTAACCGATGTTCAGGTCCGGCATCGGACGCGCTTCGCCTTCGAACTCGGTGTCGACGCCCGCCATGATTTTCAGCAGGGTGGACTTACCCGAACCGTTGAGGCCGAGCACGCCGATCTTGGCGCCTGGGAAGAAGGACAGCGAAATGTTTTTCAGGATTTCCCGCTTCGGCGGAACAACTTTTCCCAGCCGATGCATGGTGAAGACGTATTGAGCCATGGTGAACCTAGCGTCAGTTACTGATGAATTAAGCGGACGAAGCCCGTGCCAGGCCATGCGCCGCGCGGGCCTTTGACTATCATCAATGCCAGCGAGCAAAAAAAGCCTGAATGTCTGGGGCTGGAACGCCCCCGCGTAACCGGCAAAGCTACCTGAATGCGCTGGGGCAGTCCAGCCAGGCAGGACTGGCACTTTGCCACAACTCAAGGCATGCTAGCCGCCCTTCGGGCGTCCGGCTTATAGTGCACGTCGCGCGCCAGTCCAGCCAAACCGCAGGATCACAGTTTGTCCAACGTCACGCCGCCCACGCCCTTGCGCGCCGCTCATATTGCGCCGGGAGCGCCCCTGCACGGCACCTTGAAAGGCGCGTTGGCGACGCTTGTCCTGCTGTTGCTCGCCCTGTTGTTCTGGCAACTGCTGGACCAATTGCAGCAAAACCAGAAAAACCAACAGCAATACACCATCGACTACAGCGCCGACCTGGCCGAGCAGATCAGCCAGAACATGGCCCTGAGCGCACAGATCGCCCTGAACCTGTTGCCGATTGTCGAGCCGCCGCGCAATGCCGAACAGCAGCAGGCCCTGATGCGCACGCTGCAGCGCTCATTACCGGACCTGCGCAGCTTCGCCCTGCTCGCCCCCAGCGGCGCACTGATCAGCGACACTGCCGAAGGCAGCCAAGACAGTGCCCTGCTTGAAGACCTGGTCAAACGCAGTCACGCCCAGTCCTACTACCTGAGCAATGATAATGACGGCACGGTCATCTATCTGTTGCTGCACCAACCCAGCGGTGGCTCCAAGGTGTACTGGGCCTTGCGCCTGGCGCCCAATTATCTGGCCAACCTCACACGCCAGGATGTCCAGGGCCAGCGCCCGATGTGGGCAATCGAGAACAGCCTGAACCATCGTGTGGTCAGCCGTGACAGCGGCATGCCGGCGCAGTGGTCCGGCGCCCTGACACCGGAAGAATTGAACCGCAGCGTGCTGGTCACGCCGTTGAGCAAAAGCGATTGGCAACTGCGCGGCATGTTTGACCGCAGCGCGGTATTGGAACAACTACTGCCCGCCTTTATCGGCAAGTGCCTGCTGGGCCTGGCGTTCTCGCTAATCCCTGTGATCGTGCTGCTCAACATGCGCCGCCGCCAACGCCAGGTGAACGAAGGCCGGCGACGCTACCAGGACATCTTCGAAGGCACCGGCGTCGCGTTGTGCGTGTTGGACCTGTCGGGGCTCAAGGCGTTTTGCAACAAGACCCAGGTGCAAAGCCGTGAGCAGTTGCACGCCTGGTTGCAGGCCAACCCCACGGAGCGCAAGCAACTGCTCAAGGAGTTGCGCGTCACCGAGGTCAACCAGATGGCCGTGCGCCTGCTCAACGTCGCGTCCTGCGAGCAGGCGTGGGAACGCCTGATCGATGACTGCCCGCGCAATGCCACGTCCATCGGCTATCAGGTGCTGGAAGCCGTACTGACCCGGCAAAAACAGCTGGAGCTGGAAATCCAGCTCAACGACGTGGCCGGCAACGAACAGTACCTGTGGCTGGTGATGCGTTTGCCCGAGCAGCAGGATGACGTCAAGGCCGTGATTCTCAGCATCAGCGACATCACCAGCCGCAAGCTGATCGAGTTGTCGCTGGTGGAGCGTGAAAGCTTCTGGTCGGATGTGGTGCGCACCGTGCCCGATCACCTGTATGTGCAAGACGTGATCAGCCAGCGCATGATTTTCAGCAACCATCATTTGGGTCACACCCTGGGCTACAACAAAGCCGAGTTGCAGCAAATGGGTGAGTACTTCTGGGAAATCCTGCTGCACCCCGAAGACGCCGAGCACTACCATGACGCGCGCCAACAACAACGCCAGGTCGGCTATACGACCCAATTGCACTGCCAACTGCGCTTTCGTCACCGCAATAACCAGTGGCGCCGCTTCGATATCCGCGAACAGGCCCTGGCCCGCGATACGTCTACGGTGGTCACCCGGATCATCGGCGTGGCCAAGGACATTACCGACCAGATCGAGGCCAGTGAATCGCTGCGCGACAGTGAACAGCGCTACCGGATGCTGGCCGAAAGCATCAGCGACGTGATCTGCTCCACCGACAGCCAACTGGCCCTCAACTACATCAGCCCCTCGGTCAACACCGTCCTGGGCTATGACGTGGACTGGGTGTTCAAGAACGGCTGGCAGTCGATCGTTGCCAACCCTCAGCAGTTGACCGGCATTTACAGCCTGATGGAACAGGTCAGCCGCGCCCTCGGCAACCCCGACGCCTTGAACACCTTGCGCGATGAACTGCAGACCCAACTGTTTCTGTTCGACTGCCTGCGCGCCGACGGGCGCAAGGTGCCGATAGAACTGCGCCTGGTGCTGGTGTGGGATGAACATGGCGCGTTTGAAGGCATCCTCGGCGTGGGCCGCGATATCAGCCAGCAACGCCGCGCCGAAAAAGACCTGCGCATGGCGGCCACGGTATTCGAGCATTCCACCTCGGCGATCCTGATCACCGACCCGGCCGGTTATATCGTGCAAGCCAACGAGGCGTTCAGCCGGGTCAGCGGCTATGCGGTGAGCGATGTGCTCGACCAGTTGCCCAATATGCTCACCGTCGATGAGCAGCAGGAAGCCCATCTGCGTTATGTGCTCAAGCAATTGCACCAGCACAGCACCTGGGAAGGCGAGGTGTGGCTCAAGCGTCTCAATGGCGAGCATTACCCGGCCTGGGTGGGCATTACCGCGGTGTTCGACGACGAAGGCGACCTGGCCAGTTACGTGTGTTTCTTCAGCGATATCAGCGAGCGCAAGGCCAGTGAGCAGCGCATCCACCGCCTGGCCTACTACGACGCCCTGACCCACCTGCCCAACCGCACCCTGTTCCAGGACCGCCTGCACACCGCGTTGCAGTCCGCCGAACGGCAGAAGTCGTGGGTGGTGCTGATGTTCCTCGACCTCGACCGTTTCAAGCCGATCAACGACTCCCTCGGCCACGCGGCCGGCGACCGCATGCTCAAGGAAATGGCCACGCGCCTGCTCGGCTGCGTGGCCGAGGACGACACCGTGGCGCGCATGGGCGGCGACGAATTCACCTTGCTCTTGCAACCACGGGTCAGCCGCGACATGGCGCTGAACCGCGCCATTCATGTGGCCGAGCAGATCCTCGCCAGCCTGGTCAAACCTTTTGTGCTGGAGGGCCGCGAATTCTTCGTGACCGCCAGCATCGGCATCGCCCTGAGCCCGCAAGACGGCAACGAGCTGAGCCAATTGATGAAAAACGCCGACACGGCGATGTATCACGCTAAAGAGCGCGGCAAGAACAACTTCCAATTCTACCAGGCCGACATGAACGCCAGCGCCCTGGAGCGCCTGGAGCTGGAAAGCGACCTGCGCCACGCCTTGGACCAGAACGAATTCGTGCTCTATTACCAGCCGCAATTCAGCGGCGACGGCAAACGCCTGACCGGCGCCGAAGCCCTGCTGCGCTGGCGCCACCCGCGCCGTGGCCTGGTACCGCCCGGGGACTTTATCCCGGTGCTGGAAGAGCTCGGGCTGGTGGTGGATGTGGGCGACTGGGTGATCGGCGAAGCCTGTCGCCAGCTCAAGACCTGGCACCAGAACAAGGTGCGAGTCCCTAAAGTCTCGGTAAACATCTCGGCGCGGCAGTTCTCCGACGGCCAACTGGGCACGCGCATCGCCACTATCCTCAAGGACACCGGCCTGCCACCGGCGTGCCTGGAGCTGGAACTGACCGAAAGTATCCTGATGCGTGAAGTCAACGAAGCCCTGCAGATCCTCGCCAGCCTGAAAAACCTGGGCCTGAGCATCGCGGTGGATGACTTCGGCACCGGTTATTCGTCGCTCAACTACCTCAAGCAATTCCCTATCGATGTGCTGAAGATCGACCGCACCTTCGTCGACGGCCTGCCCTCGGGTGAGCAGGACGCACAGATTGCCCGGGCGATCATTGCCATGGCCCACAGCCTGAACCTGGCGGTGATTGCCGAAGGGGTGGAAACCCATGAGCAGTTGGACTTCCTGCGTGAGCATGGCTGTGATGAGGTGCAGGGTTACCTGTTCGGGCGGCCAATGCCGGCGAATCGGTTTGAGGTGCAGTTCAGTAATGATGCGCTGTTCATGTTTGACTGAAAGTGCCGTCCCTGATCGTTCCCACGCTTTGCGTGGGAACGCAATTCTGGACGCTCTGCGTCCGCTTTTAAATGTGACGCAGAGCGCCACGGGATGCATTCCCACGCAGAGCGTGGGAACGATCAGGGGCTGAGTGAAAACCACTTGTCCGCGACATGATGTCCTTTCATATGCCATCTAAAACCCATTGGGTTAGAATGCCCTCCTTTTCTGCCCCCGATCCTTGAGGACCGCCATGTTCAGCCGTGATTTGACTATTGCCAAGTACGACGCCGATCTCTTCGCCGCCATGGAGCAAGAAGCCGTGCGCCAGGAAGAGCACATTGAGCTGATCGCTTCGGAAAACTACACCAGCCCTGCGGTGATGGAGGCTCAAGGTTCGGTTCTGACCAACAAGTACGCCGAAGGCTACCCAGGCAAGCGCTACTACGGTGGTTGCGAGTACGTCGACGTGGTTGAGCAGTTGGCCATCGACCGTGCAAAAGAGCTGTTCGGCGCCGATTACGCCAACGTCCAGCCACACGCCGGTTCCCAAGCCAACAGCGCCGTGTACCTGGCCCTGCTGCAAGGCGGCGACACCATCCTGGGCATGAGCCTGGCCCACGGCGGTCACCTGACCCACGGCGCCACGGTTTCGTCCTCCGGCAAGCTGTACAACGCCGTTCAGTACGGTATCGATGCCAACGGCCTGATCGACTACGACGAAGTCGAGCGCCTGGCGGTCGAGCACAAGCCAAAAATGATCGTGGCCGGTTTCTCTGCCTACTCGCAGATCCTCGACTTCCCACGCTTCCGTGAAATCGCCGACAAGGTCGGTGCCTACCTGTTCGTCGACATGGCCCACGTGGCCGGTCTGGTGGCTGCGGGCGTTTACCCCAACCCAGTGCCTTACGCCGACGTGGTCACCACCACGACCCACAAGACCCTGCGCGGTCCACGTGGCGGCCTGATCCTGGCGCGTGCCAACGCCGAGATCGAGAAGAAGCTCAACTCCGCCGTTTTCCCGGGCGCCCAAGGCGGCCCGCTGGAGCACGTGATCGCGGCCAAGGCGATCTGCTTCAAGGAAGCACTGCAGCCTGAGTTCAAGACCTACCAGCAACAAGTGGTCAAGAACGCCAAGACCATGGCCAGCGTGTTCATCGAGCGCGGCTTTGACGTGGTGTCCGGCGGTACTGAAAACCATCTGTTCCTGCTGTCGCTGATCAAGCAGGACATTTCCGGTAAAGATGCTGATGCTGCCCTGGGCAAAGCCTTCATCACCGTGAACAAGAACTCCGTGCCGAACGACCCACGTTCGCCGTTCGTCACCTCCGGCCTGCGCTTCGGCACCCCGGCAGTGACCACCCGTGGCTTCAAGGAAGCCGAGTGCAAGGAACTGGCGGGCTGGATCTGCGACATCCTGGCCGACCTGAACAACGAAGCCGTGATCGACGCGGTACGTGAGAAGGTCAAGGCCATCTGCAAGAAGCTGCCGGTATACGGCGCTTGATGGCAGTTGCGTGAATAAGAAGCCCGGCTCATGAGCCGGGCTTTTTTATGCCGATTTCAATTTGAAACAGGGTCAAGTGTGGGAGCTGGCTTGCCTGCGATGGCGGTGGGTCAGTCACTGATGGGCTGACTGAAAACCGCTATCGCAGGCAAGCCAGCTCCCACATTTGTTTGCATTACAAGCCCGGGTTATTGGTAGACCCGCTCAAAGCCTTGGCGAATCTTGTCTTCGGGCAGCTCATCGGCAATAAACACGATCACACTCTCCCGCGCCTCGCCCTCGGCCCATTCGGTATCCCAGTCGAAGCCATACAGCTTCAGCACGCCCTGGAACACCATGCGTCGATCCTCCCCGGCAATGTTCAACACGCCTTTGTAACGCAGCAGTTGCTTGCCATGGTCTTCCAGCAGTTCGTTCATGAACTCGCTGAGACGGTCGATATCCAGCGGCTGGTCGGTGCGTAGCACCAGGCTGGAAATACGGTCCACCGAAGGCGCTGCACTCACCGGGCGCAGGCTCATGCCGGCATTGAGGTTGAAGCCGCGCACGTCCAGCAGCTCGGCCAAATCAATCTTGCCGTGGTCCACTACGCCAATCGGCGCACGGCGGTTGATGCGGGTGAGGCGCTGGCTGAGGGCGTCGAAGCTGGCGTCGTCTACCAAGTCGCGTTTGCTCACCAGCAAGCGGTCGGCAAAGCCGATCTGGGCCTGGGCGATGGTCTGGGTCAGGTGATGCTCGGCGTGGGCCGCATCCACCAAGGTGATGATGCCGTCGAGGATATAACGCTCGCGCAGTTCTTCGTCGATGAAGAACGTCTGGGCCACCGGCGCCGGGTCGGCCAGGCCGGTGCATTCGATCACCAGCCGGTCGAAGGCGATCTCGCCGCTGTCCAGGCGTTCCAGCAGCAGGTACAGGGCTTTGGTCAGGTCGGTGTGGATGGTGCAGCACACGCAGCCGTTGGACAGGGTCATCACTTGCACCGGCTCGTCGCCCAGCAATTGGGTGTCGATACCGGCGTCACTGAATTCGTTTTCGATCACGGCGATTTTCAAGCCGTGCTCGGCTTTGAGCAGGTGGCGCAGCAAGGTGGTCTTGCCGGCGCCGAGAAAGCCACTGAGGATGGTGACGGGGATGGGAGAGGACAAGAGATTCTCCTTGAAGAAACACAGAAACAAATGTGGGAGCAAAGGCCCCTGTGGGAGCTGGCTTGCCTGCGATGCAGACAACTCGGTGCTTGCGTCAGACCGAGGTGATGCTATCGCAGGCAAGCCAGCTCCCACAGAAAGCCCTGCTCCCACAGGGATATTGCATTGGCCCGCGTTACCGGGTCAGCAGCACTTGGGCCCACCCTTGCCGCCGTAACGGGCTTCCTGGCGTTCCCGGAAGAACGCCTTGTAGTCCATCACCGGCTTGTCCGGGTGTTTGGTTTGCATATGCTCGACGTAGGTGTCGTAGTCGGGCATGCCGACCATCAGGCGGGCGGCCTGACCGAGGTATTTACCGAGGCGACTGATGTCATTGAACATGCTTGCAATCCTCGTTTACGCGTCCGGTACAGCCTGGAACGGGGCTTCTTTATCTGTACGTTCTTTGTTACCCCAGGCGGCGACGCCGACTTTGAGCGCATAGAACAGGATGCTGAACACCACGAACAGGAACAGCGCCGTCAGCGTTGCGTTGGTGTAAGCGTTCCAGATCACGTGCTGCATCTGGTCGATGCTCTTGGCCGGGGCGAGGATCTGGCCGTTAGCCAGGGCATCGCTGTATTTCTTGGCCAGCGACAGGAAGCCGATCGCCGGGTTGGCGTCGAACAGCTTGATGAAGCCTGCCGTGGTGGTGCAGATCAACAGCCACACCGCTGGCAACATGGTCACCCAGATGTAGCGCTGGCGCTTCATCTTGATCAGCACAACGGTCGCCAGCATCAGCGCGATACCGGCCAGCATCTGGTTGGAGATACCGAAAAGCGGCCACAAGGTGTTGATGCCACCCAGCGGGTCGATCACGCCCTGGTACAGCAAGTAACCCCACATCGCCACGCAGCCTGCGGTAGCAATCAGGTTGGCAGTCCAGGACTCGGTGCGTTTGAGCGCAGGCACGAAGGAACCGAGCAGGTCTTGCAGCATGAAACGACCGGCGCGGGTACCGGCATCCACTGCCGTAAGGATGAACAGCGCTTCGAACAGGATCGCAAAGTGGTACCAGAACGCCATGGTGTTTTCACCCGGCAGCACGCTGTGCAGGATCTGCGCGATACCTACCGCCAGAGTCGGCGCGCCGCCGGCACGTGCCAGGATGGTGGTTTCACCGATATCGTGGGCAACGGCCGACAGCGCCTCAGGCGTAATGGCAAAGCCCCAACTGCTGACGGTTTGCGCCACGGTGACCACGTCGGTGCCGACAATGGCAGCCGGGCTGTTCATGGCGAAGTACACGCCGGGCTCAATCACCGAGGCGGCAACCATCGCCATGATGGCCACGAATGACTCCATCAGCATGCCGCCGTAACCGATGTAACGGGCATGGCTCTCACTGGCGAGCAACTTGGGCGTGGTGCCCGAGGAGATCAGCGCATGGAAACCCGAGACCGCGCCACAGGCAATGGTGATGAACAGGAACGGGAACAGGCCGCCCTTCCACACCGGGCCGGTGCCGTCGATGAACTGGGTGAGTGCCGGCATTTTCAGATCAGGCATGGTGATCAGGATGCCAATCGCCAGGGCGATGATGGTGCCGATTTTCAGGAACGTCGACAGGTAGTCGCGGGGCGCCAGAATCAGCCACACCGGCAGCACAGCGGCCACGAAACCGTAGCCGATCAGCATCCAGGTGATCTGGATACCGGTGAAGGTGAACGCCTTGGCCCACACCGGATCAGCGGCAATCTGCCCGCCCAGCCAGATCGAACCGAGCAGCAACAGCACGCCGATGATCGAGATTTCACCGATGCGGCCCGGGCGGATGTAGCGCATGTAGATGCCCATGAACATCGCGATCGGGATGGTCGCCATCACCGTGAAGATGCCCCATGGGCTCTCGGCCAGGGCTTTGACCACGATCAGCGCCAGCACCGCGAGGATGATGATCATGATCAGGAAGCAGCCGAACAGCGCGATGGTCCCGGGAATGCGGCCCATCTCTTCGCGCACCATATCCCCCAGGGAACGGCCGTTGCGACGGGTGGACAGGAACAGGACCATGAAGTCTTGCACCGCACCGGCCAGCACCACCCCGGCAATCAGCCACAGGGTACCGGGCAGATAGCCCATTTGCGCCGCCAGCACCGGGCCCACCAACGGGCCTGCACCGGCAATCGCTGCAAAGTGGTGACCGAAAAGAATGTGTTTGTTGGTCGGCACGTAGTCCAGACCATCGTTGTTGACCACCGCAGGGGTTGCCCGCCGTGGATCGAGTTGCATCACGTTGTTGGCGATGAACAGACTGTAGTAACGGTACGCAACCAGATAGATGGCCACAGCAGCGACCACAATCCACAAGGCGTTGATCGCCTCGCCGCGGCGCAAGGCCACTACGCCCAGGGCGCACGCGCCTACAATTGCCAGCACCAGCCAGGGTAAGTGGCGTAGCAGGCTATTATTATTTTTCATTTTTATATTCCAGCCAGGGTGGACAGAAAGGACAGCCAGCCCGAGTTTAGCGCTACTGGCCTTAAAGACCAGCCCCCTACGTTGGTCTAGAGCCTTCAACCGTTAAAAAAAGCCGAAATAAACGCCCCTTGATGGCCCCGGGCTACACTCCTCCCATTCACAGAGGGCTATACCATGACCGAACATGCGTCTGAACGTCGCCGTTTTCGCCGAATCGCCTTTGATGCCACGGCCGAACTTCGGCAAAACGGCAGCGAATGGCCGGTGAAACTGGTGGATCTGTCACTCAAGGGATTGCTGGTGGAACGGCCTGACGATTGGAAGGGGAATAAAGCGCTGCCCTTTGACGTCGACATACGCCTGGACCAGAAGACGCATATAAAGATGCAAGCGCGGCTGACCCATGAAGATCAGGGTCAATTGGGCTTCGTGTGCAAGCACATTGATCTGGACTCGATCAGCCATTTGCGTAGGTTCGTTGAGTTGAACCTGGGTGATGAGCAAGAACTGGAGCGCGAGTTGGGCGCCCTGCTGGAGCTCTAGCCGCCACCATGAATCAAGGGTGGGAGCTGGCTTGCCTGCGATGGCGGTGTATCAGACAAGGATGGGTAAGCTGACCCGCCGCTATCGCAGGCAAGCCAGCTTCCACAGGTGTTCAGCAGTGTTGCGGATTATTCGAACAGGGCATCCAACGCCTGCTCCAGCCGCGTCACAGCAATAATCTGCAACCCCGGCGGCGCCTCCTTCGGCGCATTGCCCTTGGGCACAATCGCCCGTTTGAAGCCATGCTTGGCCGCTTCCTTCAAGCGCTCCTGCCCACTCGGCACCGGGCGCACTTCGCCCGACAACCCCACCTCCCCAAACACCAGCAAGTCATGGGGCAACGGCCGATTACGCAGGCTGGACATCACCGCCGCCATCAACGCCAGGTCGGACGCGGTCTCCAACACCTTGACCCCGCCCACCACGTTGAGGAACACATCCTGGTCGTGGGTCGGAATGCCGCCATGCCGGTGCAGCACCGCCAGCAGCATCGCCAGGCGGTTCTGGTCCAGCCCCAGCGTGACCCGGCGGGGGTTGGCCAAATGGCTGTCATCCACCAACGCCTGGACTTCCACCAGCATCGGCCGGGTGCCTTCCCACGTGGCCATCACCACACTGCCTGGGACTTCTTCCTGGGCGCGGGTGAGAAAAATCGCCGAGGGGTTCGAGACTTCTTTCAGCCCCCGGTCGGTCATGGCGAACACACCCAGTTCGTTGACGGCGCCAAAGCGGTTCTTCACCGCTCGCAGCAAGCGCAGGCGACCGTCGGATTCCCCTTCGAAATACAACACGGTGTCGACCATGTGTTCCAACACCCGTGGCCCGGCCAGTGCGCCTTCCTTGGTCACGTGGCCGACCAGGAAGATCGCCGTGCCGCTCTGCTTGGCGTAACGCACCAACAGCGCCGCGCTTTCGCGCACCTGGGACACACCGCCGGGTGCCGATTGCAGTTGTTCAGTGAAAATCGTCTGGATCGAGTCGATAACCATGACCTTGGGCTTTTCGATGCGCGCCGTGGCGATGATGCTTTCGATGCAGGTTTCGGTCATGACCCGCAGTTGGTCCTGGGGCAAGCCCAGGCGCCGGGCGCGCATGGCCACTTGCTGCTGGGACTCTTCGCCGGTGACATACAGCGCAGGCATGCGGCTGGCGATGCTGCACAGGGTTTGCAACAGGATCGTGGACTTGCCGATGCCCGGGTCACCGCCAATCAATACCACCGAGCCGTCCACCAGGCCACCGCCCAGCACCCGGTCCAATTCGCCGGAGGCGGTGGAAAAGCGCGGGATTTCTTCGACGCTGACTTCGGCCAGGGTCTTGATCTGCGCCTGTTGCCCGGTCCAGCCGGCACGGCCGGTGGGGGCCGCGGCACCGCCACTCTCGATCATGGTTTCAGTCAGGGTGTTCCACGCGCCGCATTCGGAGCACTGGCCCGCCCATTTGGGAAAGGTCGCGCCGCACTCTGTGCAGCCGTACATGCGCTTGGCCTTTGCCATATGAGAACCTCCAACCGAAAAACCGCGATGATAGCTCAGCGCGACGCTGGGGTCCGGATTTCGCCATTAGCCAAACGTGAAGCGCTGTTACCGACGGGGTCTTCGGCGTTCAGGTCGGCGCCTTTGGCTTGCAGCGCGCCCAGCAACTCGACGCGCTTGAACAACCCGGCGTACATGGCGGCGGTCTGCCCTGCGCCGTTGCGTTGGTCGGGGTTGCAGTCGGTGGCCAACAGGCGCTGGGCGATTTTCAGCTCACCTTTGAAGATGGCGCCCATCAACGCTGTGTTACCGCGTTTATCCTGCACGCAGGCGTCGGCGCCGGCATCGAGCAGACGCTCCACATACGGGCCCTGGCCGTGATAAGCAGCCAGGATCAATGCGGTGTAGCCCTTGTCATCCTGGGCATTGAGGCCGTAGCCGGACTCTATGAAGGTGTTGAGCATGTCGAGGTCGCCACGACGGGCGGCGTCGAAATAGTAGTCCTGCAACTGTGCCTTGAGCGCCACCGGGTCGGGGGACTCGGCATGGGCAGCGAAGGCCAGCATGGCCATCAGTAAACCGATAGTGATGCGCATAGGGTGTTCTCCTGCCAAAGGTCGACGCCCGTGAAGGCGCCGACCATAACCAACGAATCAGTCAGTCAGTTTTTCCGCCAGCGCCTTTACGCGAGCCAGGTCGCCCTTGGCGACCTTGGCCACGCCAGTGCCGTACTCGGGATCGGCCTTGTAGAGGAACGACAGGATGATGTGCTTGCTCTCGTCATCGGTGGTGGCCAATGAGCCGCCGAAGTTGTTGATCAGGTCTTCGCGCTCTTTCTTGGTGTAGGAACGGTACAGGTCACCGGCCTGCTTGAAGTTCTGCTCACGCTGGATCTTGGCCTGCTGGGTGCTGCCCGACAGCGGCGCCTGGCTGTAGCGTGCGGCTTGCGGCTCTTCGCGCGGCAACAGGCGGCTTGGCTGGTAATTCACACCGGTGGTGGTCTTGCCAAAGTTCATCGCGCCATCCTGGTTGCCGTTGTTGACGGTGACCCGTGGAGCGTTGATCGGCAACTGCAGGGCGTTCGCGCCCAGGCGGTACATCTGCGTATCGGCGTAGGAGAACACCCGCCCCTGCAGCAAGCGGTCTTCCGACGGCTCGATACCCGGTACCAGGTTGGCCGGGGCCATCGCGACTTGCTCGGTTTCCTGGAACACATTGGCCGGGTTGCGGTTCAGCACCATTTGCCCGACTTTGCGCTCGGGCACATTCGGCCAGATCTTGGTGGCATCCAGTGGGTCGAAATCAAACTTGGCCAGGTCTTCAGGCTTGAGCACCTGCACATACAGGTCCCACTTAGGGAAGTCGCCTTTGTTGATGTGCGTGACCAGATCATTGGTCATATGGCTGTAGTCACGCCCTTGTACTTCGGTAACTTGCTTGGGATCAAGGTTCTTGATGCCCTGCAGGCTCTTCCAATGAAACTTGACGTAGTGCACTTCACCTTTAGTGTTAATCAACTTGTAGGCATGTACGCCATTACCGTCCATTTCGCGGTAACTGGCGGGGGTGCCGGAGTCCGAGTACAACTCGGTCAGTGTACGAGTGGACTCTGGAACATGGGAAAAGAAGTCGAAACGGCGCGAGTCATCGTCCAGGTTAGTGCGCGGGTCCGGTTTAAAGGCATGGACCATGTCCGGAAACTTGATGGCATCGCGAATAAAGAACGTGGGGAAGTTATTACCGACCAGGTCCCAGTTACCTTCGGCGGTATAGAACTTGGTGGCGAAGCCCCGTGGGTCCCGCAGGGTTTCCGGGGAGTGGTTGCCATGCACCACCGCCGAGAAGCGCACGAACACCGGCGTGGTTTCACCGGCGGCGAACACCTTGGCCTTGGTCAGGTCGCTGAGGTTGTCGGTCACGGTGAAGGTGCCATGGGCGCCCGTGCCGCGCGCGTGCACCACGCGCTCCGGGATGCGTTCGCGGTCGAAGCGCTGCAGCTTCTGGATCAGTTGCACATCCTGCAGCAACACCGGGCCATTGGCGCCGGCGGTCTGGGAGTTCTGGTTATCACCGACGTTGGCCCCGTTATCGCGGGTCAGGTTGGCGGCTTGCACAGAGAGGGAAAGCAGGCTGGCGGTTACCAGTGCCAGCGCATGGCGCGCCGACACGGGCCTGCGGCTGATTGGAGTGTTCATCGAGGTTTCCTCTGGTTTTTTTAGCGCACATTCTGTTGTGCTTGTCAGAGGCTAGTGACCTGCGAGTCAGAAGATAAATAGAAAAACACCACAGACCCGATTAAGAAAAAAATCTGGTAACTCGCTGAAATAGCGGCTAATTCGCGCGCGATTGATGGCACTTTGCAAACTATTTGCGATTTGATGTGTCGATAAAAACCGACAGTGTTAACAGTTGTGTCGAGCAAGCGCTGTTCGACTGAATTACACTGACCTCCACCCTCCTCAACTGTAACAAGGAATAACCTATGGGCGTGATCAGTGAGTTCAAGGCCTTCGCGGTCAAAGGTAATGTGGTCGACATGGCCGTCGGTATCATCATCGGTGCTGCCTTCGGCAAGATTGTTTCCTCATTTGTAGGCGACGTGATAATGCCTCCCATCGGCCTGCTGATCGGTGGCGTGGACTTTGCCGATCTGGCCGTCACGCTCAAGGCAGCACAAGGTGATGTACCCGCTGTTGTCCTGGCCTACGGCAAGTTCATCCAGAGCATCATCGACTTTATAATCGTCGCGTTTGCAATCTTCATGGGCGTG
This sequence comes from Pseudomonas sp. FSL W5-0203, assembly GCF_001896155.1. NCBI lineage: Bacteria > Pseudomonadati > Pseudomonadota > Gammaproteobacteria > Pseudomonadales > Pseudomonadaceae > Pseudomonas > Pseudomonas sp. FSL W5-0203. The sequence goes on along the minus strand of NZ_MPOR01000004.1, from coordinate 217,547 downwards.
AAGGCGATCAACCGTCTGAAGCGCGAAGAAGCCGTGGCCCCCAGCCTGCCGCCGACGCCGAGCAAGGAAGAAGTGCTGCTGGGCGAGATCCGCGATCTGCTCAAGGCACAGAACAACAAGCCGCTTTAACCGGCGGATGCAAAAAAGGCGCCTCGCAAGGCGCCTTTTTTCTACCAATAATTTTCTACCGCCACCTGGCCAGGCCGTCGGCTCAGGCTCAGTTGCATGTCCCGCTGCTTGAGCAACTGGCGCGTGTCATCGACCATCTGTGGGTTGCCGCAAATCAGTACGCGCGAATCCTGCGCCGTCAGCTCCACGCCGGCGGCCCGCTCCAATTCGCCATTTTCGATCAAGGCCGTAATACGCCCATTCAACGCGCCCGGATGCTGCTCGCGGGTGACGATGGGAATGTAGGTGAGCTTGTGGGCGTACTCGGCCAGGTACTCGCGCTCACCCAGCGTGTCGATCAGCGACTGGTAGGCCAGTTCCTTGGCTTCCCGGGCGCTGTACACCAGGATGATGCGCTCGAATTTTTCCCAGACTTCGAAGTCCTGCAGGATCGACAGGAACGGCGCGACGCCCGTACCGGTTCCCAGCAACCACAGGTCGCGCCCGTCGACAAAGCGGTTGAGGGTCAGAAAACCCGTAGCCTGGCGCTCTACCAGCAAGGTATCGCCCGCCTTCAAACGGCTCAGTTCACTGGTGAACTCACCACCGGGGACCACGATGGAAAAGAAATCCAGATGCTCGTCAAACGGCGAAGACACGATGGAATAGGCACGCCAGACGGTGCTGCCATCCGCCTTGGTAACGCCCAGGCGCACGAACTGGCCGGCGGTAAAACGAAAACCGGCATCGCGGGTGGTGCGCAGGGTGAACAGGCTGGGGGTCAGCGATTGCACATCGAGCAGGGTCTGGCGGGTAAATTTTTCAGCACTGGCCGTCATGGGGGGCTCCGTTTTGCACAGGCCTTTAGTGTCCCTCAAAACAGCCCGCGCAAACACCGATGATTGGTACTGGCTTTGCAATCGCTCAAAGCACACTCAGCTGGGCTGCACGTTTTTTGCCCATCACGGGGTCAACCATGCACTCCACTCCGGAACTAATTATTTGGCTATTAACGTGCCCCGAATACCTCACTAGAAGCAACGGCACTTACAGCGACATCATTTTGATACCACCTTCAAAACATTGAAAAAAAAGCCCCTGCCAAGCGCTCCTATACAAAACTTCGAGTCTTGTACAAAACCGGCGAACTAAACGAGCCCTGTAGATAAAATTTTTTTTAAACTCAGTTGTAGGACTTACCCTACACTTCTTTTCGAGCTGCATTGGGAGATCAGGACGTACCCAGGTTACACAGACACTTATGGAGAGTCACCGATGGTCAATTGGCATAATACCCGGCTACCCAAGCTGGACGGCGAGAGTGAAATCACCAGTGTGTTTGAGATGGTGATAAACCACACCTATGAACTAGGCTTCGAATATTGCTCCTTTACCATGAGCACCCAATCACAATGCCCCCCTACAAAACCAATTTTATTCAATAACTATCCAAATGAATGGCTCAGTGTTTATAAAAAAGCGCACTTCTTCGATGTAGACCCCGTTGTAACCCACTGTAAAACTTCGGTACTGCCCATTCTCTGGGAGCAAAAAACCTTTGCTGACGCCCCCCAGCTGTGGGAGTTGGCCCAGGCATGCGGAGTGCATTTCGGCTGGACCCAACCTGTGCATGATTTCCAGGGAGTGTTCAGCATGCTGACCCTGGTTCGCAGCAAGGGCAAGGTCACCCCTGCAGAGCTCTACGAAAAAACCGCCCAGGTGTTGTGGCTTTGCCATGTGATGCATGCGGTGGTCGCGCGCAAGTACGCCAACGCACCCGAGATCAAAGCGCCCAGCAAATTGACTGCCCGGGAAACAGAAATACTCAAGTGGTCCGCGATGGGCAAGACCGCCTCCGAGATTGCCGCGATTCTTTGCCTGTCCGAGCGCACCGTGGGCTTTCATATCAGCAGTACCTTCAAGAAGCTGGGCGTGCATAACAAGATCCAGGCGGTGCTGCGTGCCGCTAAAGCCGGGCTGTTTTAGCCCACGCAAAACACCGCATGTCATCGCGTTGAAAAAAACGTAATATTTACGGCCAATTCTGAGTGTTGAGGGTGCGCTTCGCGTGGCCCCCGCCGTTCACTCAGACGGTCCGTCTGATTACCCAGAGCCTTGCCCCGCCATGCCCCTGCTTGACAGCCCTTTCGCCCAGCTCGACCTGATTCGTCAGCCAGAGCAACACAATGATCCGCTGCAAGCCTTCGATGCCGCCGACGAATACCTGCTCAACCACCTCGCCGCGCAACAGCCCACTGCCGCCACCCGCGTGCTGGTCCTCAATGACAGCTTCGGCGCCCTGGCGGCCAGCCTTCAGGGCCAGGTACAGGTAACCTCCAGCGGCGATTCGTTCCTCGCCGCCCAGGGCCTGGAAAAAAACCTGGTGCGCAACGGCAAGCCCTTCGATGCCGTGCCCTTCATACCGGCTAGCCAGCTCGCGACCGGGCCGTTCGATCGCGTGTTGATCCGCGTGCCGAAAACCCTGGCGTTGCTGGAAGAACAACTGATCCGCCTGCAAGGGCAACTGGCGCCCGGCGCCGAGGTGATCGCAGGTGCGATGGTCAAGCATTTGCCCCGGGCCGCAGGTGAATTGCTGGAGCGTTACATCGGGCCCATGCACGCCTCATTGGCGGTCAAAAAGGCACGGTTGCTGATCGCCAGCGTCGAGCAGCGCCCTGCCGCGGTCTCGCCCTACCCGACCCGCTATACCCTGGATGCGCCGGTCATCGAGTTGTGTAACCACGCCAACGTGTTTTGCCGCGAAGGCCTGGACATCGGCACCCGTGCCTTCCTGCCGCATCTGCCAAAAAGCCTGGGCAGCGCCCGCGTGGCGGACCTGGGCTGCGGCAACGGCGTACTGGCGATTGCCAGCGCCCTGCAAAACCCCGACGCGCACTACACCTTGGTGGATGAGTCGTATATGGCAGTGCAATCGGCCGCCGAAAACTGGCAAGCCGCCTTGGGTGAACGGGACGTCAGCGTACGTGCCGACGATGGCCTGGCCGGCCAGGAGGCGCAATCGCTGGACGTGGTGCTGTGCAACCCGCCGTTCCACCAACAACAAGTGGTCGGTGACTTCCTCGCCTGGCGTATGTTCCAGCAGGCACGCGAAGCACTGGTGGTCGGTGGCGCCTTGTACATCGTCGGGAATCGTCACCTGGGCTACCACAGCAAGCTGGCGCGGCTGTTCCGTGGTGTCGAGCAAGTAGCGGCCACGCCCAAGTTCGTGATCCTCAAGGCGCGTAAATAAAAAAGCCCTGCTTTTCGATCAAGAAAAGCAGGGCTTTTTCGTAGGAGTATCAGTGCGTGCTCAGGCCTGCCGCATTCATGAACATGCGCATCAGGCTGGCCACCACGAACAGGGCCAGCACGCTGCCGGTCCAGATCATCGCCAGCCATCCCAGGCGCCGCCACAATGGCTGCTTCTCTGCCTGTTCGATTTCGTGCAACGAAGGTTTGGACATGTTTCAATTTTCCTAGTGATAGCCGTCTTCGTGGGTGACCTTGCCGCGGAACACGTAGTAGCTCCAGAAGGTGTAGCCCAGGATGAACGGGATGATGAACAACGTGCCCACCAGCATGAAGCCCTGGCTTTGCGGCGGCGCGGCGGCATCCCAGATCGACACGGACGGCGGGATGATGTTCGGCCACAGGCTGATCCCCAGGCCACTGTAGCCGAGGAAAATCAGCACCAGCGTCAACAGGAACGGCGTGTAGTGCGCATTACGTGCCACGGCGCGGATCAGCCCGTACATGGTAACCAGCACCAGGATCGGCACCGGCAGGAACCAGAACAGGTTCGGCAAGGTGAACCAGCGCGACGCGATTTCCGGGTGGGTCAGCGGCGTCCAGATGCTGACGATGCCGATCACCGCCAACACCACGAAGGCCAATGGCCGCGCCAGGTTATGCATCTGCTCCTGCAACTTGCCTTCGGTCTTCATGATCAGCCAGGTGCAGCCGAGCAAGGCATACGCCACGATCAGCGCCACGCCGCAGAACATCGTGAAGGGTGTGAGCCAGTCCAGTGAGCCGCCGGCGAACTGGCGATCCACCACCGGAATACCGTCGATAAAGGCGCCCAACGCCACCCCCTGGAAGAAAGTCGCCGCCAGCGAGCCGCCAATAAACGCCTTGTCCCACAGGTGACGCTTGTGGTCCTTGGCCTTGAAGCGGAACTCAAAGGCCACGCCGCGGAAGATCAGCCCGATCAGCATCAAGATCAGCGGCAGGTACAGCGCCGACAACACCACCGAATAGGCCAGCGGGAACGCGCCGAACAACGCCGCGCCGCCGAGTACCAGCCAGGTTTCGTTGCCGTCCCATACGGGCGCCACGGTGTTCATCATCACGTCACGGTCGACTTTGCCCGGGATAAACGGAAAAAGAATGCCGATCCCCAGGTCGAAGCCGTCCATGACCACGTACATCATGATGCCGAAGATGATGATCACGGCCCAGATCAGCGGAAGATCAATACCCATCTCAATTCCCCTTGTGCTGGATGTGGTCGTGGTCGTTATCACTGCCATCGTCGGCAGCAGACAACGGACGCGCCGGGGTGCGTTTCTGGCCAGGGCCACCGTGGGCTGGCTCGGTGCTGTCGTGGGTCACGGGGCCTTTGCGTACCAGGCGCATCATGTAGCCCAGGCCCGCACCGAACAGCGCGAAGTACACCACCACGAACAACACCAGGGTAATGGTCATCTGCGTCAGGCTATGCCCGGAGGAGGCATCCGCCGTGCGCATCAACCCGTAGACCACCCAGGGCTGGCGACCGATTTCGGTGGTGAACCAGCCGGCAAGAATCGCAATCAGGCCAGACGGGCCCATCCACAACGCCAGGTACAGGAACGGTTTGGACGTGTACATCTTGTCGCCCCGGCGCAGCCACAGGCTGAACAGACCGGTGAAGATCATCAGGAACCCCAGGCCGACCATGACCCGGAACGACCAGAACACAACGGTGGAGTTGGGGCGGTCTTCAGGCGGGAACTCCTTGAGCGCCGGCACCTGCTTGTCCAGGGAGTGAGTCAGGATCAGGCTGCCCAGGTACGGAATCTCGACCGCGTATTTGGTTTTCTCGGCTTTCATGTCCGGCCAGCCGAACAGGATCAGCGGCGTGGGCTCGTTGCCGATATTTTCCCAGTGGCCTTCAATCGCGGCGATCTTGGCCGGCTGATGCTTGAGGGTATTGAGGCCGTGGAAGTCGCCGATCACCGCCTGGATGGGCGCAACGATCAAGGCCATCCACATCGCCATCGAGAGCATTTTGCGGATCGCCGGGTTGTCCTTGCCGCGCAGTAGATGCCAGGCCGCCGACGAGCCGACGAAGAAGGCCGTGGCCACGAACGCCGCTGTGGCCATGTGCATCAGGCGGTAGGGGAACGAGGGGTTGAAGATCACCGCCAACCAGTCGGTCGGTATCACGCGGCCATCGATGATTTCAAAGCCCTGGGGCGTCTGCATCCAGCTGTTGGAGGCGAGAATCCAGAACGTGGAGATCAACGTACCCACGGCCACCATCACGGTGGCGAAGAAGTGCAGCTTGCGCCCCACCTTGTTCCAGCCAAACAACATCACCCCCAGGAAACCGGCCTCGAGGAAGAAGGCCGTGAGCACTTCGTACGTCAGCAACGGCCCGGTGACGGCACCGGCGAAGTCTGAGAAGCGGCTCCAGTTGGTGCCGAACTGGTAGGCCATGACCAGGCCCGATACCACACCCATGCCGAAGTTGACGGCAAAGATCTTCGACCAGAAATGATAGAGGTCACGGTAGGTGTCGTTGTGGGTCTTGAGCCACAAGCCCTCCAGCACCGCAAGGTAACTGGCCAGGCCGATGGTGATCGCCGGGAACAGGATGTGGAATGAGATGGTGAACGCGAATTGAATTCGGGCGAGATCTAGCGCCTCCAAACCGAACATAAGTCTTCCTCTGTCAGGTAATACCGGCTGCTGGCTGGGAGCCTGCACCCACTGCCCCCACGGATATGGAGTGTGGCGAATTTCAATTCGTTTCTTTTTTTACCCATCGCGTGGGGAATCTGGCCTTTCAGCCGCCAGAACAATCCCGGGGCAGGTTTTGATCTGGATCAAGCATCGTTGAAAGAGTAGTCCCATTTTTGCTGTAGGACTGTGTGGTCTTTTGCCGCGTGACAGCTTGCCTCAGCTCAGTTCTTGCAACTATTTGTTACAGCTTGATGCTAATCTCGCCGTTCTCCCGTTGCCGACCTGATTGCCGATGCCCAGTGAACCTGCGTTGTTGTTACGTCACCACCGCCCTTTCATCGCGTTCTGGCTGGCGCGGATCTTTACGGCCAGCGGCTTCCAGATGCTCACCGTGGCGATTGGCTGGAACCTCTACCAGTTGACCGGCAACGTCTTGGACCTGGGCCTGGTCGGCCTGGTGGAATTCATACCGCGCGTACTGTTCATGCTGCACACCGGTCACGTGGCTGACCGCTATGAACGGCGCCGGGTCGCCGCTATCTGCCAGACGTTACAGGCACTCATTGCCTTGTCCCTGGCCATCGGCGGCCTGACCGGCAACGTGACCCGCGAGATGATCTTTATCCTCGCCTTCCTGCTGGGCGCCGCACGTTCGTTTGAAATGCCTACCACCCAGGCGCTGTTGCCGAGCATCGTGCCCAGCGCGCTGTTCCCCCGCGCTGTGGCCGCCTCGCAATCGGCCCAGCAACTGGCAACCATCGTCGCACCGGCCGTGGGCGGTTTGCTTTACGCGTTTGGCAGCGTGTGGGTGTACGGCCCCACCGTGGCGCTGTACCTGATCGCCTGCGTGCTGACCCTGAACCTGCCCGCCCGCCAGACCCCGCTGAACAAAGCCAAGGCCACGATGGACTCGCTGCTGGCCGGTATTCGCTTTATCCGCAGCCGCCCGGACATTCTCGGCGCCATCTCCCTGGACCTGTTTGCCGTGCTGCTGGGCGGCGCCACCGCGCTGTTGCCGGTGTTCGCCAAGGACATCCTGCTGACCGGCGCTTGGGGCCTGGGCCTGCTGCGGTCGGCCCCGGCCGTGGGGGCATTGCTGATGTCATTGTGGCTGGCGCGGTTCTCGGTAGACCGCCAGGTGGGCCGCGTAATGTTCACCGCCGTCGGCGTGTTCGGGGTGGCAACCATTGCCTTCGGCCTGTCGACTTCGTTCTGGTTTTCACTGGCGGTGCTGGTGGTACTGGGCGCGGCAGACATGATCAGCATGGTGATCCGTGCGTCGTTCGTGCAGTTGGAAACGCCAGATGAAATGCGCGGGAGGGTGAGTGCGGTCAATGGCCTGTTTATCGGTGCGTCCAATCAATTGGGCGAATTCGAATCCGGGATTACCGCCCATTGGTTTGGCACCGTGCCTGCGGTGGTGATGGGCGGGGTTGGCACTTTGGTGGTGACCGGGGTGTGGATCAAGCTGTTCCCGACGCTGGCCAACCGTGATCGTATGCACGTACCGGTCGAAGAAAAGAGTACTTGAGAACGTTTTGACCATTGCACGTTTACCGGGGAGGATAAGTAGGAACCAAGCCGATCCCAAAGGTTGCAAAGAGCTACACAGCCAATGGAACTTTACCTACAGCATCACCACTCAGGGGCTACCTAGTTCAGTCATAAAACCTGAGGTTTTTCATGCTAGTCGGCTCCCCTCGCCCTAACACCTACCCCGCACTGCCCGAGCCTGCTTCGGCAAATGTTGGTCAGCGCCAGAAACGCTCAATCGATTCCAGTCCACCTCAAAAACAGGAACTAGTGAAGGAGACCGTGCCAGACCCAGACTCAGGCAATGGATATACTCAAATCACTGTTAACCCTGATCCGGGCAAAAGCGTCGGGGTGGGGCAGAAAGCCCCCGCGACCGTCGACCTTGGCCCAAACACCAGCGTCGACCCAGTCACACAAAAGATAAGTGACGACTTCAAAAGCGTTCAACAAGAAGCCTCGATTTACCTGAAGAACAAATTTGCCGAGATGGCGGCCAAAGCCAAGACCCCTGCCGAAAAAGAAAAGTGGGATATAGATCCCGATAACACCTACATAGTGACGTACGACTACAACACCCAGGGTGAAAGACCTTATCCCGCGAAAATCATCAAGCGCATCTCATTGACCGAGGCACTCATTACCAACGATCAGGACGTACCAAAGGGTAATGGTTACCCAGTCGCTTTCTACCCAGGCGGCCCTGAGGTCATCGTTAAGCCTGAATTAAAAACGCATACACCTGGCATCTTGAGCTTCAGCCGGTTCAACCCCTACACTGAAAAGGCTGACACTACCCATACCTTTCAAGGCATTTACCGAGAGTCCGCCGAAGAACCTGCACTGGTTTACAACGCAGGAAACCAGAGTGCGCTCACTCCCGATGAGTTCAGGAAAATGATTTGGAAGGCGGACTATAAAAAGCCTTACGATCAATTCCTGAATGAGTTCTGGAACCAGAACGAGAAAAACTATCCGTTACTCTCCAAAGCGTCTCTGATCAAGGCCGCCAAAACCCAGCATCAAGAGCACAGCCTCACTAAGGACGCCCACGACTTGGTCATGCGGGCCCTCGGTTTGTCAGGCGAAGAGACCGCCTGGCCGGACATCAAACTTGAAGACCTGCAAAAAAAACCTCCAAAAGATCCCAACATCGAAATGGGGATGCTGAAAGTCGGAAACTTTCAATCTACCGATCTTATGTACATCACGGACAAAAAGGTCAGATACGATGCCAACGGCAACAAGCTCCCACCCCTGACGCTTTTGTACATACCCGGAAACTCTTCCCCCATTCACACCTTCAACAGCCAGGCTGAAATGAAGGCATGGTTCGCCAAGCAGATGGCCGATCCCGTGAAGCGCGAAGCGATGGTCGCGCACTTCCCCCTCAAAGATAAACCTAACGGCTATGCGCAAGCAGGCACAGAAGAGACGCTGACCGGGCTCGGTACCTGGCCTGAAAAGCGCGAGACCCCGGGAGGGTTATTGTCCTATGACCATCGGGCGTTCAGCGGTTACTGGGACCCACAAAACTACATTAAGGCAGAACCCAGCCATTCGCCCTTCGACGAACTCACAAAGCGTCAGAAAGACCGATCTTATGCAGATGCTGCCGTGGATATCACCAGTGACAGCGACGTCACCAAGAAAAATATTCTCTCTGGTTTTGAAAAGGCTACAAAAGTAGCGATGTTCCTGACTCCACTGGCTTTCGCGATGCCTGAAGTGGGACTGGCATTGGATGCGTTCTATCTGGCCAGCGGAGCCACCAATACGGGTATTGGTATCGATGACAAAATACATGGCAAACCGACTGGCAACCAACGAATCATATTCGGCGTGTTCAATGCCGCAACTGTGGCGATACCGCGTATCGTAAAGGCTGGCAAAGCGGGGGAAGGTGCCGTTAACGAACTCAAGGCGCCTACGGTAAAACCCGGCGAGGCACCTTCGCCCCCCCACTACCCGCCAGATACCGCCCCCCCTGTAGGGGCCGGCGAATCGACAGTCAATCGTCTACGTCCATCTCAATGGAAGGACATCAGCAGCCATGTGGTACCAGAGGGTGAGCAACTGATCTCAGGCGTTACCCCAAACGCCAAAGGCATCTATCAAATCAAGGGGCCCAACGGCGAAGACCGATGGATGATCCGAATAACCGATGACGCAGGAAACAGCCAAGTACATGAGATCGACGGCCGGTTTAAGCTCAGTGATGGTTATGCCCAGATCATTGACCCATTGACCAAAAAACCTGTGATGACCGTGCAGGCCACTGCGCAGGGAGAGTGGACGCCGATCAATGGGCCTGGGGGGATAAAATTCCCTTGGCAATCAGGAAGCTCTCGAACGCAGCCATTTGATCCCGGCGCTTACGACTATCCCCGCGAGGGGGAAGCCTCTTCATCAGAAGCGTCCGGGAAAGTAGATAAACGGCTGAAGCAAGATGCAGATCACTACCTAAAAAAAGCAAAACCGAAAACGATGCCCATTCATTCGGACCTGCCATCCAACACACCGCCCAAAGAAGTCATCAATTCCGTACTCCAAAAATCACCCGGTATGATTTTTGGCGAAGACCATACGCAATCGGCGGTGTTGCGAGTGCTTATGGATGAAGCGCCTACATTCAAAGCCAATAATGTGAGCCTGCTGTATTCAGAGGGCTTTGAACACTCTTTGCAGCCAGACCTTGATAGGTTTTTCGAGACGGGTGAGTTTTCTCAAGCATTGAGGGAACGGTTGAGGTTAATTGACCGCGCGCATGTCGCCCATGAGCCCTACACCAATAAAAATCTTCTTCTGACGATGCGAAAATATGGCATTCGAGTTAAAGCAATTGACGTGCCCTCGGTGGAGCCCATCGCCAGGCGTATTAAAAACATGAACTATTATGCGGCCAACGTGATCGAGCAAGATCAAGCTGCCGCTCCCCAAACAAAATGGATTGCCCGGGTCGGCAGCTACCATGTGTTTAAGTATAAAGATGTTCAAGGCCTCGATACACTGACAGGCGCAACAGGGGTTACTGTGGACAACGCGCCTGCGAATGTCTCAACCTCTGTCGTTCAATCCCGAGACAAAACGCAGATCTATATTGACCTCGCAGAGCGTTGAAAATGTGCAGCCCCTTAAGGGGCTGTGTCAGAGCACCTTATCCAGCGTTACAGGAAACTCCCGCACCCGCTTGCCGGTGGCATGGTGAATCGCATTCGCCACCGCCGCCGCCACCCCGACAATGCCGATTTCCCCCACGCCTTTGGACCCGAGGGCATTGACGATCTCGTCATGCTCTTCGACAAATAGCACGTCAATCTCGCCAATATCGGCGTTCACCGGGATGTGGTATTCGGCCAGGCTGTGGTTCATGTAGCGCCCCAGTTCATGGTCCACCTGGGTCTCTTCATGCAGCGCCATGCCGATGCCCCACACCACGCCGCCGAGGATCTGGCTGCGGGCCATCTTCGGGTTGACCACGCGCCCGGCGGCTACCGCGCTGACCACACGGCTGACCTTGATGGTGCCCAGGTCTTCATCGACGCGCACTTCGACGAACACCGCCGAGTGGGTAGCGCTGGCATAGCTCTCGCGCTTCTTGTCGGGCTCGCTGTCGACCTGTACCTGCAAGGCTTCTTCACCGCTGTCCTTGACCAGTTGCGCCAACGACACACTCACGTCACCGCTCTGTAGCTGGCCGTCTTCAAACCGAATGGAATCGGCATCCTTAAATACCGGGTAAGTCTGCCGGGCGATCTCCAGCAACTTGGCATTGAGCGCTTCGCACGCTTGCTGCACGGCGGTGCCGACGGAAGACACGGTAAACGAACCGCCCTGCAACGGCGCCGTGGGCAATGACGAATCCCCCAGCAGAAAGCTGATATCGGCCATCGCCACGCCACTGGTTTGAGAGGCAATCTGGGTCATCACTGTGTAGGTGCCCGTGCCGATGTCCGTGGTGGCACTGCTCACGGTGAGTTTGCCGTTGCTATCGATGCGGGCCTTGGCGCTGGCTTTCATCTGCATGGCTTCCCACACCCCACCGGCCATGCCCCAGCCGATCAGTTGGCGGCCGTCACGCATGCTGCGCGGTTCCGGGTTGCGCTGGCGCCAGCCGAAACGTTCGGCGCCTTCGCTGTAGCACTCGCGCAGGGCCTTGCTCGACCAGGGTTTGTCTTCGTTCTGGTTGCGTTCGGCGTAGTTGATCAGGCGCAATTGCACCGGATCGATGGCCAAGGCGCAAGCCAGTTCGTCCATGGCGCACTCCAAGCCAAGCACGCCCAGTGCCGCACCGGGCGCGCGCATGTCCAACGGGGTAAACACGTCCAGCGGCACCAGCTTGTAGGTCAATTGCACGTTGTCGCAGTGATAGAGCATGCCGCTCCACTCCACCACGTGCTCGCTGAAATCCTCAAAGCGCGAGGTCTGGCCAATCGCGGTATGCCCCAGCGCCAGCAAGCGACCATTGGCGGCGGCGCCCATCTGCAAACGCTGCAAGGTGCGCGGGCGATAGCCGAAGGTAAACATCTGCTGGCGCGTCAGGGTGACCCGCACCGAACGCTTGAGCGCCATGGCCGCCATCACCGCGAGCGGCAATTGGTATTGCGGGCGCAAGCCCGAACCGAAGGCGCCCCCGACAAAGGCAGCGAAGATGCGCACCTGGTTCTTATCCAGGCCGAAGACTTTTTGCACATAGGCCTGGCAGTTCTGCGGGCCCTGGGTTTTGTCGTGAATATGCAGGGTGCCGTCGGGCTGATACAGCACGGTGCTGGCGTGGGGCTCCATCGGGTTGTGGTGCTCGATGGGCGTGCTGTAGTGCAAGTCCAGACTGATTGCGGCACCGGCCCATTCAGCCTCGAAGTTGCCGCGCGGTTTGGGTGGGGTCTGGGGCGACGGGTGCGCCGCCGCTTGCTGGGTGAGCAGGTCGGTTTCGAAGGCTTCAGGCGCGTAGTCGATCTGCACCAGCGAGCCAGCGTGCCGCGCCAGTTCGAGGTTATCGGCAATCACCAAGGCCAAGGGCTGGCCACTGTAGAGTACGCGGTCGTTATACAGCGGGCGAAAAGGCGAGCCATCGGCCGCATCGGCATCGGCGAACGCCTCGTCATAGCTGGCGATTTTCGGCCGATTGAGGTGATGGATCACGTCCACCACACCCGGCAACGCCAACGCCTTGGACGCATCGATGCGCAGCACCCGGCCTTTGGCGATCGTGCTCGACACTACGCTGCCATGCAGCAGGCCGTCCTCGGGAAATTCACCGGCGTAGCGTGCTTGGCCGGTGACCTTGAGCAGACCGTCGACACGGTCCAGGGGTTTACCGATGGCGCTCATGGCTGTTCTCCTGCGACGGCGGCGTCGCTCAGGGCACGAATGATTGCGCGTCGCGCCAGCTTGACCTTGAAGCCGTTGTGTTCCAACGGTTCGGCGTCTTGCAGCAGGGCGTCGGCGGCGGCGCTGAAGGTTTCGCGGCTGACCGTGCGGCCGATCAGCAAGGCTTCCACTGCGCGGTCACGCCAGGGTTTATGCGCCACACCGCCGAGGGCCAGGCGGGCGTCGATGATTTCATCACCGTCCAGCTCCAAGGCGGCAGCCACCGAAACCAAGGCGAAGGCATAGGAGGCACGGTCGCGGATCTTCAGGTAGTGGCTGTGGCGGGCCAAGTGATCGGCGGGCAGTTCAATCGCGGTGATCAGCTCATCGTCGGCCAACTGGTTGTCACGTTGCGGCGCATCGCCTGGCAAGCGATGGAAGTCGGCGAACTCGATCACCCGCGCGCCGCCGCGTCCTTCTACATGCACCCGCGCCGCAAGCGCCGCCAGGGCCACGCACATGTCCGAAGGATGGGTGGCCACGCACTGCTCACTGGCGCCGAGGATCGCATGGATACGGTTCAAACCGTCGCGCGCCGGGCAGCCGCTGCCGGGCTGGCGCTTGTTGCACGGCGCCGCGGCGTCGTAGAAGTAATAGCAACGGGTGCGCTGCAACAGATTGCCGCCGGTACTGGCCATGTTGCGTAACTGCGGGGACGCCCCGGCGAGGATGGCCTGGGACAGCAACGGGTAACGCTGCTCAATGAGTGGGTGCCGGGCCAGGTCGGCGTTGCTCACCAGCGCACCGATACGCAGGCCACCCTCGGCGGTCTCTTGAATGTCGTGCAGCGGCAAGCCGGTGATGTCGATCAGATGCTCGGGATGGCTGATGTTTTCCTTCATCAGATCCAGCAGGTTGGTGCCACCGGCGATAAAGCGCGAGGCGCCGCTGCTCATCTGAACGGCCTGCTGCACATCGGTCGGCCTGCTGTAGTGGAAGGGGTTCATGACTCACCTCCCTGGCGGCGGCAGGCCGGCAGCGCGTCTTCGATGGCATCGCGGATGTTGTTGTAGGCGCCGCAGCGGCACAGGTTGCCGCTCATCAACTCCTGGATCTGCGCACGGTCGTGGGCGCGGCCTTCATTGGCCAGGCCCACGGCAGAACAGATCTGGCCGGGGGTGCAATAGCCGCACTGGAACGCGTCGTGCTGGATAAAGGCCTGTTGCATGGGGTGCAGTTGGTCGCCGTCGGCCAGGCCTTCGATGGTGGTCAATTCGGCGCCGTCGCACATCACGGCCAGGGTCAGGCAGGCATTCACGCGTTTGCCGTCACGCAACACGGTGCAGGCGCCGCACTGGCCGTGGTCGCAGCCTTTTTTGCTGCCTACCAGGTCCAACTGCTCACGCAGCAAGTCCAGCAAGGTGGTCCAGGGCAACACGTTCAGTTGGCGAGCCTGGCCGTTGAGTGTCAGGCGTATCGGGTGGGCGACGAACGGCTGGGCCGCCGCGCCATGGGGGGTCGCGCTCATAAACACCTCACGGGTTGAAGTACATCCGCGGCGTTCAGGAAAATCGCCGTCTTAGGGGTACGACTTCCGGGTGTTTTGAGCGTTCAAGATGATTGATCAGCGGATATTGAGCTGGGCTTTCAGGGTGTTTTGCGGTGGGTTGATCGAGGTATTGGTGAATTCGAACCAGCCCTGGGCCTGGACGTTCAGGTCGAACACATAGATGTAGCCCATCAAGGTGCCCACGCCGTTGCACGCCTCACTGATGTTGCCGACCTGGCACACCGCTGTGCGTTGCCCATTCAACTCTGCGCCGTTAAAGCGGCCCATGGGGCTGTTGCCCAGGCCGACTTCCATCACCGAGACCTGGGTGGGCCCGCGGTGCTCGCACATCTGGGTGGTGTTGACCCGCTCCGGGATCGCTTCGCTGCAGTCGGCCGATTCCACCTTGAACACCCGCACCTCGCTCAAGGCCGGTGCAGTCGCGCCCCACGCCGGTGCTGCGCCCAGCCACAGGCTGATACTGGCGATCAGAGCTAGACTCCACGGGTTGGCTTTTTTCATGCTGTCGATGACCGGCTGTTGAACGTCGGCGCAGTATGCCTCAAGCCCATGCGCCACACAGCCTCGGCTGCTGGTATGATGCGCCGCTTTTTCCGATCCTCTCTGAAACCACAAGCGTTTGGCGCAGTTTGTGCTTTGACTTAGAGGTCAACAAATCACGACGCACACTAGCGTCACAGGGAGCCGGCATGCTGGAAAAGCTGTTTCAACTCAAAGCCCACAACACCAATGTGCGCACCGAGATTCTCGCGGGGATCACCACCTTCCTGGCCATGGCCTACATCCTGTTCGTGAACCCGAGCATCCTCGGCGAGACCGGCATGGACAAGGGCGCGGTGTTTGTCGCCACCTGCCTGGCGGCGGCCATCGGTTCGACCGTGATGGGCCTGATCGCCAACTACCCGATTGCCCTGGCACCGGGCATGGGCCTCAACGCCTTCTTCACCTACACCGTGGTCCTGCACATGGGCCACACCTGGCAGGTGGCGCTGGGCGCGGTATTCATTTCGGCGGTGCTGTTTTTCTTGCTGTCGATCTTCCGCATTCGTGAGTGGATCATCAACGCCATCCCCCTGCCGCTGCGCTCGGCGATTGCCGCCGGCATCGGCCTGTTCCTGGCGCTGATCGCCCTGCATAACGCCGGTATCGTGGTGAGCAACCCGGCCACCATGGTGGGCCTGGGCGACCTGAAACAACCGGCGCCGATCCTGGCGACCCTGGGTTTCGTGCTGATCGTCGCGCTGGAAGCCCTGGCCGTACGCGGCGCGGTGCTGATCGGCATCCTGGCGGTGACCGTCGCCTCCATCGTCCTGGGCTTCACGCCGTTCATCGGTGTGACCTCAGTACCGCCGTCCTTGGCGCCGACCTTCCTGCAGTTGGATATCAAGGGCGCGCTGGACATCGGCCTGGTCAGCGTGATCTTCGCCTTCCTGTTCGTTGACCTGTTCGACAACTCCGGCACCCTGATCGGCGTCGCCAAGCGCGCCGGCCTGATGGGCAAGGACGGCCATATGCCGAAAATGGGCCGTGCACTGATCGCCGACAGTACCGCTGCCATGGCCGGTTCCCTGCTGGGTACCTCGACCACCACCAGCTACATCGAATCGGCCGCAGGCGTGAGCGCCGGTGGCCGTACCGGCTTGACCGCCATCGTGGTCGCGATCCTGTTTTTGCTGGCGCTGTTCTTCTCGCCATTGGCCGCCAGCGTACCGGCCTATGCCACCGCGCCAGCCTTGCTGTTTGTGGCGGTGCTGATGAGCCAAGGCCTGGCCGAAATCGACTGGGACGACATTACGGTGGCAGCGCCGGTGGTGATCACCGCCCTGGCGATGCCCTTCACTTACTCCATCGCCAACGGCATCGCCTTCGGTTTCATCGCCTGGACCGCCATCAAGCTGCTTTCGGGCCGCTACCGTGAGCTGAACCCGGCACTGGTGATCCTGTCGATCCTGTTTGTGATCAAGCTGGGTTGGTTCAACGCATGACTTTCGACGCCGCAAGCTACACCGCTCAACTGCAAGACAAGGTCACGCGCCTGCGTGACCTGCTGGCACCGTTCGACGCGCCCGAGCCGCAGGTCTTCGACTCGCCGCTGCAGCACTTCCGCCTGCGCGCGGAGTTCCGCCTGTGGCGCGAAGGCGGCGAGCGCCACTACGCGATGTTCTCCCAGGAGGACAAGCGCACGCCGATCCTCATCGAAGAGTTCCCCATCGCCAGCCAGCGCATCAACCAGTTGATGCCGCAACTCAAGGCCGCCTGGCAAGCCAGCGCCGCCCTGAGCCACAAGCTGTTCCAGGTGGAGTTCCTCACCACCCTGGCCGGCGACGCGATGATCACCCTGTGTTATCACCGCCCGCTGGACGAACATTGGCACACCGCCGCGAACACATTGGCCGCTGAGCTGAATGTGAGCATCATCGGCCGTTCCAAGGGCAAGCGCGATGTGATCGGCCACGACTACGTGGTGGAGAAACTCGACGTCGGTGGGCGCACCTTCAGCTACCGCCAACCCGAAGGCGCGTTCACCCAGCCCAACGGCACGGTGAACCAGAAGATGCTCAACTGGGCCTACGAAGCGCTGGGCGATCGCCCGGACGATTTGCTGGAGCTGTATTGCGGCAACGGCAACTTCACCCTGCCGCTGGCGACCCGCGTGCGCAAGGTGCTGGCCACCGAGATCAGCAAGACCTCGGTGAATGCGGCCCTGAGCAACCTGGATGAAAATGGCGTGGATAACGTCACCCTGGTGCGCCTCTCCGCCGAAGAACTCACCCAAGCCCTGAATGACGTGCGCCCGTTCCGCCGCCTGCACGGCATCGACCTGAAAAGCTACGAATTCGGTAGCGTCTTCGTCGACCCGCCCCGCGCTGGCATGGACCCGGACACCTGCGAGCTGACCCGGCGCTTCGACAACATCCTGTACATCTCCTGCAACCCGGAGACGCTGGCGGCGAACATCGCGCAACTGCACGACACGCACCGGATCACCCAGTGTGCAATGTTTGACCAGTTCCCGTGGACGCACCATATGGAATCGGGTGTGTTGCTGACCCGCCGATAAATCTGCGGGTTGTAGGAACGAGCTTGCTCGCTCCTACAGTTCCCCTGTTGGTTATTCAAGTGTCTGTTGTCTCTGGGGGCTGCGGTACTTCCTTGCGTGGCCGGCCCCCCTTCTTGCCATTGGCCCGGGCCGCTGCGGTCTTGGCCGCGCTGCTTTTGCGACCATTGCGCGATGCCACCAGGCTGGTTGCCAGGTCCATCAGCGGCTGGCTTGTAGCGATCAACCCTGTGATCGAAACATCCAGGTCCTGCGCTTCACAGCTAATCGCCTTGCCTCCGAAAGTCACTTCCAACTGCTGGAAATCCTTCTCTGAAAACCCTTCGAACTCCGGCAGGCCAGCCACCGGCAACACCACGCGGCTGCCATCGCTGAAGCCAATGGAGAGGCAATCGTTTTCATAACGTACGTTACTGGCGTTGGCGTACAGGCGTTTCAACCTGCGTCCTCGGGCGATTGCCTTGTCAACGTCGGCTTCAGTGAGAGGTACATAAGGTGTGACTTTGGCTTTTATGATCTTTTTCATAAATCGATCTCCACAAAACCTGGGGCTCTGACCAGATTCAAAATTGTTTTCTGCCCTACGACATCGTGTCGGGCACGTGCAATCACGTAAACACCACGCTGAATGACCAATCCAGGAATGAGTTCATCCGTTTCCCAATTCCAGGAATGATTCTCCAGGCAAACCGTCTGCAGTTTTTCCCACCAGATCCTGCGTGCCCGCGCCAAGTAGTGCCGCTGCATGATCGTCGCGCGTATTTCCTTCAGTACCGCCATGGGTGGCCGTCTGCGTTCAGGCTCTACATCCCACAACTCAACTTCCCCATCCAGGAAACTGAAACGAAACCGCGCATCCCATCCCTTGCCCCTGACATGCACATGGGGCGGGCAATGCTCATCCCTGATAAACACCGAAATGACATAGCCTTTGTAAGCACCTACTCTCATCGTAACCCATCCGTTAGGTTATTTTCCGTCAGGTAACAATTTCCCTCTGCCGCCCGACAACCGGCTCCTATTCCCGAAGCTGTTTCACAGATTAGTAAGCACAAAAAACCCGCGAATGCCGGGTTGTAACCAGGGATGCCAACGACTGGAACGACCCGGTCAATGCTCGAAAGTCCGCCTCGTTCAGCAACCTCGCGCAATACTTCAACCGAATGCCCATCAGCCGGTAATCCAGCAATTGCACTGATTAAACGTTCGATCACCGAACAGATCCGCAGCCATCCATTGACCAAATTAACCAACCAGTACATTTTGACTCCACAACCAATAAGAACTGTGGAGAAGCCTCTATGCCGCCCATCGTGCTGGTGCTCAACGGCCCCAATCTCAACCTGCTCGGCACCCGCGAGCCTGCCACTTATGGCCATGAAACCCTGGCCGACATTGCCACCCTGTGTGGTCGCAGCGCCGACAAGCTCGGGCTGAAGATCGAGTTTCGCCAGACCAACCACGAGGGCGAATTGCTTGACTGGATCCACGGCGCCCGCAACCGCTGCGCGGGTATTGTGATCAACCCGGCGGCCTGGACTCACACTTCGGTCGCGATCCGCGATGCCCTGGTGGCCAGTGAAGTGCCAGTGATCGAAGTGCATTTATCCAACGTGCATGCCCGTGAAGCCTTTCGTCATCACTCGTTTGTGTCACCGATCGCCCAGGCCGTGCTGGCCGGGTTTGGCAGCCATGGCTACCACCTGGCCCTGGAACATTTCAGCCTGACGCTGAAGGGACGCACGTGATGAAACCACGCATTCTTGCCGGCCTGATCGGCGCCGGCATCCAGGCCTCACGCACACCGGCACTGCATGAGCAGGAAGGCGACGCCCAAAGCTTGCGCTACCTGTATCGCCTGATCGACCTGGAGCCGCTGCACCTGGACCTCAAAGCCCTGCCGGAATTACTACGGGCCGCTGAGTTGATGCACTTCACCGGGCTGAACATTACCTACCCGTGCAAGCAGGCGATCCTGCCTTTGCTCGATGAACTTTCCGATGAGGCCAGGGGTATTGGTGCGGTCAACACCGTGGTGTTCAAGGGCGGCAAACGCATCGGTCATAACACCGACTGCCTGGGGTTCGCCGAAGGCTTTCGGCGCAACTTGCACAACGTGCCGCGCCAACGCGTGGTGCAGATGGGCGCCGGTGGTGCGGGCGCGGCAGTGGCCCATGCACTGTTGGCAGAAGGCGTGGAGTACTTGAGCATCTTCGATGTCGACCGCACTCGCGCCCAGAACCTTGTGGATAACCTTGCCCAGCAGTTCGGCGTCGGTCGCGCTCAGGTCGGCAGCCACCTGGAAAGCGCCATGGCCGAGGCCGATGGCCTGGTGAACACCACGCCGATGGGCATGGCCAAGCTGCCCGGCACGCCTGTGCCTGCGGCGTTGTTGCGGGCTGAATTGTGGGTGGCGGAAATTGTGTACTTCCCGCTGGAAACCCAACTGCTGCGCGACGCGCGCGCCTTGGGTTGCCGTACCCTGGATGGCGGCAATATGGCGGTGTTTCAGGCGGTGAAGGCATTTGAGTTGTTCAGCGGCGAAGTGGCGGATGCAGACAGAATGCTGGCGCACTTCCAGAGCATGAATGTCTAGGGATGCAACCCCATCATGATCGTTCCCACGCTCTGCGTGGAAACGCCTCCCGTGACGCTCCGCGTCACGACTTTGACAGCAGACGCAGAGCGTCCATGTCGGCATTCCCACGCAGAGCGTGGGAACGATCAGTTCTCAGGCTTGCAGGTAGCGCAGCACCGACTCGCAAATCATTTCCCGATGGCGCTGCTTGATCGCCTCATCCGACAGTTCGATCTGGAAAATCTCGCTGAAGGTGTGCCGGTTGGACACCCGGTAGAAACTGAACGAGTTGATCAGCAAGTGCACATCCAGCGGCTCCAGCCCTTCGCGAAACAGCCCCAACTCAGCCCCGCGGCGCAGGGTCTCCCCCAACCCTTCCAGGATTTTGCTGTTCATCGCCTTGATGGTCTCGGTGCGTTTGACGTACTCGGCGTTGTGGATGTTTTCGATGCTGACGATGCGCACGAAATCCACGTTCTGGTCGTGGTGATCAAAGGTGAATTCCACCAGCCGGCGAATCGCCTCACGCGGCTCCAGGGCGGTGAGGTTCATGCGCGTTTCGGTGTTGCGGATATCACCGTAGAGCTTCTCCAGCACCTCGACGTATAGCTGCTCCTTGCTGCCGAAGTAGTAATAGATCATGCGCTTGGAGGTGTGAATGCGCTCGGCGATGGCGTCTACGCGAGCGCCGGCCAGGCCCTGTTGAACAAACTCGACAATGGCTTCCTGGAGAATATTCTCCCGGGTCTTTTCCGGATTGTTCTTGCGACTCTTGCGCGGTGCGTCAGCTACCGCGGGGAGATCGGGACTCGAGGTCATGGTGCGCTCACGGCCATTGTTGTGCAGGCGCTGATTATGGGCCGCGGCGCTCCCCGAAGGAAGCACCTGCCTTGCGGTTATAGCCGAGCCTGGCGTACCGCCCCACTGCGCGACTTGGCCATCGCCGCCAGACGCACCGCCACGTTGGCAGCGCCGTAGCCGGCATAGCCATTCTTGCGCTGGATGATCTCGAAGAAAAACCGCCCCTCGAACGCCTCGGTGTACACATGAAACAACTCACCGCCCTGGGCGTCGCGGTCGTACAGCACGTTGTAATACGCCAACTCACTGAGGAACTCATCGTCAAAATCAAAGCGCGCCGCCAGGTCGTCGTAATAGTTGAGCGGGATATCCAGCAACGGCACACCGGCCTCTTTGGCCCGGCGTACCTCGGCGAAAATATCCGCGCAATCGAAGGCAATGTGGTGCACGCCCGAACCGCGATAGCTGGAGAGCGCGTGGGAAATCGCGGTGTTGCGGTTTTCGGAGATGTTCAGCGGCAGACGGATCGAGCTGCAACGGCTGCGCAACGCACGGCTTTTCACCAGGCCGTAAGGGTCGGGCAGCACCACTTCATCGTCGGCTTCAAAATCCAGCAGGCTCTTATAAAACAATACCCAACTGTCGAGGCTGTCGGCCGGCAAGGCCATGGCCATGTGGTCGATGCGCAACAAGCCGCCGCTAGCGGGTGCGGCCGTTTGCAGGTTGAAATCGGTGTCGTACAGCCCGCCTTCGCTGGGGTCGACCAGGTAAATCAGGCTGCCATCCGGTGCACGCACGGCGGCCAATTCCAGCTCGTTGGGGCCGACCAGGCCGCGATAAGGCTGGCCCTTGTAGGCCACCGCCCGCTCCAGGGCCTTGGCACTGTCCTTGACCCGAATTGCCGTGGCGCACAGCGACGGGCCGTGGGCCTCGAAAAAGTTGTGGGCGAAGGAATAGGGTTCGCAGTTGAGGATCAGATTGATATCGCCCTGGCGCAACAGGCTCACATTCTTCGAGCGATGCTGGCCGGCCTTGGCAAACCCCAGGCGTTCCAGCCAATTGCTCAGTTTGGCGCCAAGGCTTTCATCCACGGCAAATTCGAGGAATTCGATCCCGTCGTACTCGCTGGCCGCCGGGGTTTCAAACAGGATGTCCACTGGCGCAGCGGGTGCCTCTTGCGCCAGGCGCTGGCGGGTTTTTTCCTCGAGGTACAGCAACGAGCGCAAGCCATCTGCCGCATTCGCACGAGTGGGCGCGGCGCGGAAGCCATCGTTGAAAATTTCCAGGGACAACGGCCCGGTGTAGCCACTTTGGATGATCGGCGCGAGAAAGCCCGCCAGGTCAAATTCGCCCTGGCCGGGAAAGCAACGGAAATGCCGGCTCCACTCCAGCACATCCATGGCCAGGATCGGCGCGTCGGCCATTTGCACGAAGAAAATCTTGTCGCCCGGAATCTGGGCGATGCCACTCGGGTCGCCCTTGAGCGACAAGGTGTGGAAGCTGTCGAGCAACACGCCCAGGCTTGGGTGATCGACCTGGCGCACCAGGTTCCATACCTGCTGCCAGGTGTTCACATGCTTGCCCCAGGCCAACGCTTCATAGCCGATGCGCAGGCCGCGCTTGGCCGCGTGTTCGGCCAGCAGGCTCAGGTCATCGAGCAGAATGCGTTCGTCACCCACGCTGTCGGCCGAGGCGTTACTGCACACCAGCACCAGGTCGGTGCCTAGCTCTTGCATCAGATCGAATTTGCGTTCGGCGCGCTCCAGGTTGCGCGCCAGGCGATCACGGCGGCAGCCTTCGAAGTCGCGAAACGGCTGGAACAGGGTGATGGCGATGCCGAGGTCGGCACACATCTGCCTAACTTCCCGAGGGCTGCCGTCGTAATACAACAAGTCGTTCTCAAAGATCTCCACCCCATCAAACCCGGCGGCGGCGATGGCTTCGAGTTTTTCCGGCAGGGTGCCGCTCAAGGACACAGTGGCGATAGAACGTTGCATGGAAGACTCCCGGCAATTGTTGTTTGTGGCAAATTATTCGCCCCCAGCCTACAGGCAGCAATTAAAATGTACGAACCGGTTAGTTTTTGGTGCGATTATCGAACACTAAGCCCCTTTGGCGAATTGACGACTTTTTAACCACTGCGCACCATCGACCGGGTAATTCGCTCACGTAACAAAGACCCAGAACACACCATAAGAATTTCAAAAAACGGGTACAAACCTCATGCCTCTGCAAAATTCAGCCCTGGCCGCGCGCCCGGGCAACCCGCACGCCGGCATCGGCGACAAGATCCGCGGTGCCCTGGCCGTGGGTAAAACGCGCTGGGGCATGCTGGCCCTGGTGTTCTTTGCCACCACCTTGAACTACATCGACCGCGCCGCCCTGGGCGTGATGCAACCGATCCTCGCCAAGGAAATGAGCTGGACGGCGATGGACTACGCCAACATCAACTTCTGGTTCCAGGTCGGCTACGCCATCGGCTTTGTGCTGCAAGGCCGCCTGATTGACCGGGTCGGCGTCAAGCGCGTGTTCTTCTGCGCCGTGCTGCTGTGGAGCCTGGCCACCGGCGCCCATGGCCTGGCCACCTCGGCGGTCGGCTTTATGGTCTGCCGGTTTGTCCTCGGGCTGACCGAAGCCGCCAACTACCCGGCCTGCGTCAAGACCACACGCTTGTGGTTCCCGGCGGGTGAACGTGCAGTGGCCACCGGCATCTTCAACGCCGGCACCAACGTCGGCGCGATGATGACGCCCATGCTGCTGCCGTTGATCCTGCACGTGTGGGGCTGGCAGGCAGCGTTCCTGTGCATGTCGGCACTGGGCGGTATCTGGCTGGTGCTCTGGGGCTTGAAGTATTACAACCCGGAAGACCACCCCACGGTTAAACAATCCGAATTGGACTACGTGCAACAGGAAGTCGAACCCGAACAACCCCGCGTGCCGTTCAGCCGCATCCTGCGCATGCGTGGCACTTGGGCCTTCGCCCTCGCCTACTCGCTGACCGCGCCGGTGTTCTGGTTCTACCTGTATTGGCTGCCGCCGTTCTTGAATCAGCAATACAACCTGGGCATCAACGTGACCCAGATGGGCATTCCGCTGATCATCATTTACCTCACCGCCGACTTTGGCAGCGTCGGGGGCGGGATCCTGTCGTCATTCCTGATTGGCCGTGGGATGAACTCGATCAAGGCGCGGCTGTTGTCGATGCTGCTGTTCGCCTGCTGCATCGTCGGCGTCATCATGGCGGCCGGCTCCAGCCAGCTGTGGGTCGCGGTGTTTGCCATCTCCCTGGCCATCGGCGCGCACCAGGCCTGGACCGCCAACATCTGGAGCCTGGTGATGGACTACACGCCCAAGCACATGATGAGCACGGTGTTCGGTTTCGGCGGCATGTGCGCGGCCATCGGCGGCATGTTCATGACCCAGATCGTCGGCCATATCCTCACGGTGACCAACAACAACTACACGGTGTTGTTCACCCTGATCCCGGCGATGTACTTCATCGCACTGGTGTGGATGTACTTCATGGCGCCGCGCAAGATCCCTACCGTAGACGTTTGATCTACCTGCGCCGCTGCTGCCAGGCAGCGGCTAACCCGCTCATGCAGATCACCCCGATACCCACCACCGTGGTCATATCGGGGGTATGGCTGAACACCAGCCAGCCCAACAACCCCGCAAACACGATCTGGCAATAGCCAAACGGCGCCAGCAAGGCCGGCGCCGCGAAGCGGAACGCCTGGGTGAGCATCAGGTGCGCGGTCATCCCGCAGGTGCCCAGCGCCAGCATCATCACCGCGTGCCACAGCGTCGGCACTTGCCAGAAGAACGGCACCATTGCACTCATCACCAAGGTGTTGCACAGGCCGGCGAAGAAGTTGCTGGTGGTCGGGCTGTCGTATTGGCTGAGGATGCGCGTGAGCAACTGGTAGAAGCAGAAGAACAGCGCCGAACACAGCGGCAGCAACACCGCCGGGGTAAACAGCTCGCCGCCGGGGTGGATAATGATCACCACGCCGATAAACCCGCAGATCACCGCTAGCCACTGGCCACGAGTCACGTGCTCACCGAGCAACGGCACCGACAGCGCCGTCACCAGGATCGGCGCCAGGAAGTTCACCGCAGTGGCTTCGGCCAGCGGGATGTAATGCAGCGCCGTGGTGAAGAACAGGCTGGTGCCCAACAGGCATAACGCGCGCACCACCTGCATGCCCGGCCGCTTGCTGCGCAACACGCGCAGGCCCGATTGCGGCAGGAAGATCCCGGCCATCAGCAAGGTGTGGACCATGTACCGCGCCCACACCACCATCACGATCGGGTAAAACCCGGCCAGGTATTTGGACAAGGCGTCGTGGCTGGAGAACAGGAACGTCGCCAGCACAATCAGCAGGATGCCTTTGAACGGATGGTTGACGCCGGAGAGCGGGGTACTGACAGTCATTGAATTCTCTTGTGTGGCGAGCGGGACGCTGAGCGCTGAACCAAGTCGCGCTCAACCCGGTAATCTAGCAGCCGGGCCGGAGTCTGCCCCAAGAGCATAACCAAACACTGGGCGAACAGCGCACTAAATCGATGGATCCGAGTCCAACGCTGCACGCTCGCCCCGGCGTTGCACACTATTTAACCAAGGCCTTGCCGCTATGAAAAAAATCCTCTTTGCCCTGTCTGCCCTCGCCCTGCTCGCCGCCTGCGATAAAACCCCGAAAGAAGCCCCCAAGCCCGCGCCGGCTTCCGTGCAAGCGACCCTGGTGCCCGAGACTCCGCCGACCGATAAATGGGTAGGCAAGTGGGTCGGTGTCGAAGGCTTGCACCTGACCATCGCCAAGGACGACAGCATTGGCCGTGGCCACTACCTGCTGACCATGCAATACGGCCTCGACGCCGATGACGCCGGCACCTTCAAAGGTGAGGCCACCGAAGACGGCATCGCCTTCATCCGCCCCGACGGCCCGCAGTTGTTGCGCGCTGGCGACGGCGCCGCCACCGGCTTGAAATGGCTGGCAGATAAAAAAGACTGCCTGATCGTCGCCACTGGCGAAGGCTATTGCCGTTAATACCGACCATAATCAATCACGGTTTGCACACAGAGGATTGCTCCCATGCTATGGAAAAAAGGCCGACGCAGCGACAACGTGGTGGATGCCCGTAACGACAGTGGTGGCGGCGGTGGCGGTATGCGCTTCGGCGGCGGCAAGGGCCTGAGCCTCACGGCCATCGTGCTGATCGTCGGCATTGGCTGGCTGACCGGCCAGGACCCGATGCAGATTCTTGGCCAATTGACCGGCCAGATGGAACAGGCGCCATCGGTCAGTACCCAGCCGCGTCAAGCGCCGCCAGCCAACGATGAGCAAGCCGACTTTGTGCGCGCTGTGCTGGGCGATACCGAAGACACCTGGGGCCAAGTGTTCCAGGAAAATGGGCTGGCCTATAAGAACCCGAAACTGATCCTGTTCCGTGGCCGGGTGAACTCAGCCTGTGGTGGCGCCACCTCGGCCAGCGGCCCGTTCTACTGCCCGGCTGACCAGCAGGTGTACTTGGACCTGGATTTCTTCCGGGAAATGTCGCAACGCTTCCAGGCCGCCGGTGATTTCGCCCAGGCCTACGTGATCGCCCACGAAATCGGGCACCACGTACAAACGTTGCTGGGCATCTCGTCCAAGATCCAGGCGGCGCGCCAACAGGGCCGGCAGATGGAAGGCGACGGTGGCCTGCTGGTTCGCCAGGAGCTGCAAGCCGACTGCTTTGCCGGCGTGTGGGCCAACCATGCGCAAAAACGTCTGAACTGGCTGGAACCCGGCGATATCGAAGAAGCCCTGAACGCAGCCAATGCCATCGGCGATGACCGCTTGCAGCAACAAGGCCAGGGGCGCGTGGTACCAGACTCGTTCACCCACGGCACCTCGGCCCAGCGCGTGCGCTGGTTCAAGACCGGCTTCGCCCAGGGCCAGATCACTCAATGCGATACCTTCGCGGCCAAGAGTCTCTAAATGATCAAACGATGGGGGTTACTGCTGGGTGTGCTCGTGTCCTGTTGCACCTTCGCAGCCGAACACGGCGTCAAGGTGGTCAGCCCCGATCGCTTTCATCTGGAGGCCGGCGACCTCAGCCTGGGCCTGAGCCAGGATTGGCGCGAACCACTGCCCAAGGTCACACGCGCATTGATCATCGTGCATGGCCGCCTGCGCAATGCACAAACCTACCTGCAAAGCGGCATCGACGCCGCCGAGCATGCCGGGGTGGGCGGTACTACGCTGGTGATCGCGCCGCAGTTTCTCAATCAAGCCGACGTGAAGCGCAATCACCTGGGCCACGAGGTAGTGCGTTGGACGGGTAACGACTGGATGGCCGGCGAAGCGTCCACCGGCCCAGGGCAGATCAGCTCTTATGGCGCTCTGGACCAGATCATCAAGCACTTGGGCAACCACAAACTGTTCCCGGCGCTGAAAGAAATCGTGGTCGCCGGGCATTCCGGTGGCGGCCAAGTGGTGCAGCGCTTCGCCCTCACCGGCCACGACCACCCGTTGCTGAACTCCGAGGGCATCCGCCTGCGGTATGTGGTGGCTAACCCGTCGTCCTATGCGTACTTCAGCCCGCAGCGCCCGGTGACGTTCGACATCGCCAATTGCCCAGGCTTCAACGACTGGAAGTACGGCATGCAAAACCTGCCGGATTACGTGGGGGGCCGAGGTGCCCAGCAACTGGAACAAGACTACGTCTCACGCGACATCACTTACCTGTTGGGCCAGCAGGACACCGACCCCAACCACCCGGCATTGGATAAAAGCTGCGAAGCCGAAACCCAGGGTGCGTATCGGCTGATGCGTGGCCACAACTATTTTGACTACCTCAAGCAGCGGCATCCGCAGTTAGGCCACCGGCTGGTAGAAGTGCCAGGGGTGGGGCATGACGGGGATAAGATGTTTACCTCGCCAGAGGGAGAAAAGGTACTGTTCGCCCAGTAGCACCTGAAGGAACCCCATCAAAATGTGGGAGCTGGCTTGCCTGCGATAGCGGTGGGTCAGCTGACACTTTATCAACTGACAGTCCGTCATCGCAGGCAAGCCAGCTCCCACATTTGCTCTCTGTCGCCCGGCTTAGATCATTCGGCGCAGCGCCGCACAATCCTCGGCATGCCAATCCGCCAATTCCGGCCAAGGGTTCTCCGGCAAGTTCACCAACACCGTCTTGGTGCCCGCTGCCCGACCACAATCCAGGTCAAAGCGGTAATCCCCGACCATCACCATGTCGCGGGGTGCTACGTCCCAAGCCGCCGCCAGTTTCAGCAACCCACCGGGATCCGGCTTGTGCGGCGCATCATCGCGCCCCAGCACATCCTCAATCGCAAAGCAGTCCGCCAGGCCTATCGCCTCCAGGGTGATATGGGCCAGCTCCCGCGCATTGCGGGTCAGGATCCCCAGGCGGTAACCGCGCCCGGCCAATTCCTGTACCAGCTCCACCGCGCCCTGCGCCGCCACCGAACCCAGGGCCAGCTCGCGCTCGTGCTCCAGCAACCAGGCGTGCTTGGCCGCTGCAACCGGCGCCGGCAAAGCCGCCAGGTGCGTGAGGATGTCGTCTTCGAGTGGAATGTCCAGCGCCACACGGATCGCGGCAAAATCATGCACCGCCACCGTGAGGGTGCCGTCCATGTCGAACACCCAGTGCCTAACGTCGCCGAGGCTCATGCCCAATCCTTGCGATGGCGGATCAAACCTTCCTGGGTCACCGACGCCACCAGTTGCCCGGCGCGGTTGTACACGCTGCCCCGGGAGAACCCCCTGGAGTTGCCAGCCCACGGGCTGTCCATGGCGTACAACAACCAGTCATCGGCACGCAGGTCGGCGTGGAACCACAGCGCGTGATCGAGGCTGGCGACCTGCATGTCTTTCTGCCACACGGTCTTGCCATGGGGCAGCAGCGAGGTGGTCAGCAGGCCAAAGTCCGAGGCATAGGCCAACAGGTATTTATGCAACGCCGGTGTGTCCGCCAAGGCACCGTCGGCACGAAACCACACGTACTTGACCGGGTCGGACGGCTGCGGGTTGAACGGGTCTTTTTCGGTGACCGGGCGCACTTCGATGGGCTTGGGGCACAGCAGCTTGTCGCGCATGTGCTCGGGGATCAGGTGCGCACGTTGCTGGGTCAGCTCCAGTTCCGACGGCAGGTTTTCCGGGCCCACTACCACCGGCATGGTGGTCTGGTGCTCGAAGCCTTGTTCGTCGTACTGGAACGAGGTCGTGCAGGTGAAGATCGGATTGCCCTTTTGAATCGCGGTGACACGACGCGTGCTGAAACTGCCACCATCGCGCACGCGGTCCACCGAATACACCACCGGCAACGCGGCATCGCCAGGGCGCAGGAAATAACCGTGCAGGGAATGTACATGCCGCGCTTCTTCTACGGTCTGGCTGGCCGCCGACAGCGACTGGCCGAGCACTTGGCCGCCGAACAGCTGGCGAAAGCCCAGGTCCTGGCTGCGGCCGCGAAAGAGGTTCTCCTCGATCGGCTCCAGGGTCAGCAAGTCCACCAGATCTTCCAATACTTGGCTCATAGAGCAACTCCTACAATCAATAGGGCATTCCGGGCTGCTTATCCGTGCAGCGTGTCCAACCATTGGGCGCGGGTGATGCGGTACAAAACATGCGGTCGCAGCGGGTCACCGGCTGCGACTTTCGGGTGTTCAAAATCTGCCTGCGGATCGTAATGCATACCGATGGCCTGCATGACTTTTTGTGAGGGCAGGTTGCTCTCGGTGGTGAAGGCCAGGATTTCGTCCAGTTGCAAGCGGTCAAAACCACAGCGCAACGCTGTCCAGGCGGCCTCACTGGCATAACCCAGGCCCCAATGTTCGCGGGCCAGGCGCCAGCCGATTTCCACCGCTGGGGTAAAGCCGGCTTCAAAGCTGACATTCGCAAGCCCGGTCAGGCCGATAAATTCGCCCGTGTCCTTGCGCTGCAAGGCCCAAAAACCAAAGCCATATTCAGCAAAATGCCCGCGAATCCGGCCGATAAGCGCGGCGCTTTCCAAGTGGCTCAATTGAGCCGGAAAGTAGCGCATCACCTGCGGGTCGGCGCACATGCGCGCAAAGTCCGGCAGGTCGCTGTCGCGCCATTGGCGCAGCACCAAGCGTGCACTTTCCAATTCCAGTATCGGCTCCATGGGTCCCCCCTGCCTTGCCATGTGCGTGAGTGTACAGCGCTGTTAAGATTCGTCGCAGGTTCCCGTCAGAAAATCCCATGTCCTTGCCATTGATCTACCACGAAGACTACAGCCCTGAGTTCCCGGCGGACCACCGGTTCCCCATGGACAAGTTTCGCCTGTTGCGTGACCACCTGGTGGACAGCGGCCTGACCGAAGACAGCCAATTGCTGCGCCCGCCGCTGTGCCCGGCAGACATTTTGGCCCTGGCCCATGAACCTGGGTATATCGAACGCTACATGAGCGGCGAACTGTCCCGCGAAGACCAACGCCGCCTCGGCCTGCCGTGGAGCGAAGCCCTGGCCCGGCGCACGGTGCGCGCGGTGGGCGGCTCGATCCTGGCCGCCGAACAAGCCCTCGAACATGGCCTGGCCTGCCACTTGGCCGGTGGCACCCACCATGCCCATTACGATTATCCGGCGGGTTTCTGCATTTTTAATGACCTAGCGGTGATCAGCCATTACCTGTTGGCCAGCGGCCGGGTCAATCGCGTGCTGATCTTCGATTGCGACGTGCACCAGGGCGACGGCACCGCACGCATCCTGCACGACACGCCGGACGCCATCACCGTGTCGCTGCACTGCGAAAAGAACTTCCCGGCACGCAAGGCCCAGAGCGACTGGGACATCCCGCTGCCCATGGGCATGGGCGATGCCGACTACCTCAAGGTGGTGGATGACGCGCTCAACTACCTGCTGCCGCTCTACCAGCCGGACCTGGTGCTGTACGACGCCGGCGTGGATGTGCACAAGGACGACGCCCTTGGTTACCTCAAGCTGACAGATGCAGGCGTCGCCGCCCGTGATGAAAGCGTGATGCGCCACTGCCTGGGCCGCGACATACCGGTGATGGGCGTGATCGGCGGCGGTTACAGCAAGGACCGCCCCGCCCTCGCCCGCCGCCACGGCATCCTGCACCACAGCGCGCAGCGGGTGTGGACGTCATCAGGCTGTCATTGAGCTGTGGGCGTTACCCACAATGCCTGTGGAACGGCCTGTGGATAACTTGAGCGTAAGCGGCTGCAAGCGAGTAGCCGCATGGCCTGTAGGAAAGTGTACGTTTTTTGATCAGGCAGCGCCGTCATGGTCGGGTAGAATGCTCGGCCTATTCACATCACCGTAGCCCTGCCCATGCCTCAGACTTCTGCCCACCACGTCTCCATTATCGGCGGCGGCCCCGCCGGGCTGATGGCCGCCGAAGTCTTGAGCCAGGCGGGCGTGCGCGTGGACCTGTACGACGGCATGCCTTCAGTGGGGCGCAAGTTCCTGCTGGCCGGCGTGGGCGGCATGAACATCACCCACTCCGAGGCGTACCCGGCGTTCCTGTCGCGCTACGCTGAACGCGCGCCGCACATGGCGCCGTTGCTGCGCAGCTTTGGTGCCGAGGCGTTGTGCGAATGGATCCATGGCCTGGGTATCCAGACCTTCGTCGGCACCTCTGGCCGCGTATTTCCTACCGATATGAAAGCTGCACCGCTGCTGCGCGCCTGGCTCAAGCGTCTGCGGGAGCAAGGTGTGGTTATCCACACCCGGCATCGTTGGACGGGTTGGAATGCCGAGGGCGATTTACTTATCCACAGCCCGGACGGCGAAAAAGTTGTCCACAGCGACGCTGTGCTGCTGGCCCTGGGCGGCGGCAGCTGGTCGCGATTGGGCTCCGACGGTGCATGGCTCAACCTGTTTGAAGGCAAAGGCCTGCCCTATGTGCGACTGCAACCGAGCAACTGCGGGTTTGAAGTGTCGGCATGGAGCGCGTTGATGGTCAGCAAATTCGCGGGCGCACCGTTGAAAAACGTCGCCATTGGCCTGGGGGATGACAAGCCTCGGTTGGGCGAATGCGTGATCACTGCCACCGGCATTGAAGGCAGTTTGATTTACGCCTTGTCGGCGCCGATTCGCAAAGCGATCAACCGCGACGGAGCGGTCACGGTACATATCGATTTGCTGCCCAGCAAGCCGCTGGACAAGGTGCAGGCCGCATTGGCCAAGCCCCGTGGCTCGCGGTCGATGAGCAAGCACTTGCACAGTCAGTTGGGGTTGGATGGGGTGAAAGCGGCGTTGTTACGCGAGTTGACGCCCGCTGAACACTTCACCGATCCGGCGCAATTGGCGGTGGATATCAAAGCGTTGCCGCTGACATTGGTGAAAACACGGCCGATGGATGAGGCGATCAGCACGGCCGGTGGTGTGCCGTTTGAAGCGCTGGATGAGCGGTTGATGCTCAAGCCGTTGCCTGGGGTATTTTGTGCGGGGGAAATGCTGGACTGGGAGGCGCCCACTGGTGGGTATTTGCTGACGGGGTGTTTTGCCAGTGGTAGAGCGGCTGGGCGGGGGATTTTGGAATGGCTCCACCGCTGATCGTTCCCACGCTCTGCGTGGGGATGCCGCCAGGGACGCTCTGCGTCCCGCTTTAGGTTCGTGACGCAGAGCGTCACAGGATGCGTTCCCACGCGGAGCGTGGGAACGATCAATCACTTCTTCTTACGCGGCCCAGTGTTAAAAACCGGCACCTTGCGCACCGGCTTGATCGAAGGCTCGGCCGGCGCCACTTCCCCACTGTCCACCCACTTGCCCAGGTTGCGCTTGCCGCCACCGCCGGACGTTTTAGGCTTCTTCGGCTTTTTCGGCTTCTTGACCACCTGCCCGCTGGCATCGGTGTCCGGCACGCGGTGCTCCGGCTCGAAATCCGGTTCCATCTTGCGGGTGAGGGTCTGACGGGTCAGCATTTCGATCGCCGAGAGCATGTTCACCTCATCGGCACACACCAGGGAAATCGCCTCACCGGTGTTGCCCGCACGCCCGGTACGGCCGATACGGTGGATGTAGTCCTCGGCCACGATCGGCAGGTCGAAGTTGACCACCAGCGGCAGGTCTTCGATATCCAGGCCACGGGCCGCCACATCGGTGGCCACCAGGATTTGCACTTCGCTGGCCTTGAAGCGGTCCAGTGCGCGTTGGCGGGTGGCTTGGGGTTTGTCGCCATGGATGCCGTCGGCGTTGATGCCCAGGCCCTGCAACTTGTCCACCAGGGCGTCTACGCCGTTGCGGGTCTTGGCGAACACCAGCACTTGCTTCCAACGGCCTTTGCGCATCAGGTGCACAAACAGCTCCGGCTTGCGCTTCTTGTCCACCGGCACCACCCACTGCTTGACGGTGTTGGCGGCAACGTTGCGTGGGCTGACTTCGATGCTCAGCGGGTCGTTGAGCATTTGCCCGGCGAGCAGGCGGATGTCATCGGAGAAGGTCGCGGAGAACAGCAGGGTCTGGCGCTTTTTCGGCAGCATGCGATAAATGTTGGCAAGCTCTTCGGAGAAGCCCAGGTCGAGCATACGGTCGGCTTCATCCAGCACCAGGGTTTGCAGCTGGTTGAGCTTCAGCGCGTTCTGGCGGAACAGGTCGATCA
The DNA here is from genome assembly GCF_001896155.1 of Pseudomonas sp. FSL W5-0203. Taxonomy (NCBI): domain Bacteria; kingdom Pseudomonadati; phylum Pseudomonadota; class Gammaproteobacteria; order Pseudomonadales; family Pseudomonadaceae; genus Pseudomonas; species Pseudomonas sp. FSL W5-0203. The sequence continues at coordinate 184,046 of NZ_MPOR01000004.1, read as the reverse complement.
GGCGGCCAGGGGTGGCGACCAAAATATCCACACCCTTGCGCAGCTTCATCATCTGCGGGTTGATACTCACGCCGCCGTACACCGCGTAAGTGGTCAGCGGCAGGTGCTGGGCGTACTCGGCAACGCTGGCGTGAACCTGCTCAGCCAGCTCGCGAGTGGGGCACAGGATCAGCGCACGCGCCGAGTTGGCGGCGACTTTCGGCCCTTCCATGGTCAGCAGTTGCAGCAGCGGCAAAGCGAAACCTGCGGTCTTGCCGGTGCCGGTCTGGGCCGCGGCCATCAGGTCGCGACCGGCCAGCACGGCCGGAATGGCTTGCGCCTGCACCGGCGTCGGGGTCTGGTAGCCAAGCGTCTCAAGGGCGCGCAGCAAGGGTTCGATCAGGCCAAGGGTGGCGAAAGTCATGTAGTTACCGTAGGAAAAATTCAGCGCAAGGGCGTAATGCGCGGCAGTTTACCTTATTTCCGGTTTGGGCTTGCGCCATTGGGGCAGGCTGATCAGCAACACCGCGCTGATGATCACCAGCATTGCCAAGGCTTCTTCCAGGCCGATGCTCTCACCGACGAACACAATCCCCAGTAACACGGCCACGGCCGGGTTCACATAGGCGTAGCTGGTCGCCGCCGCCGGGCGTACGTGCTTGAGCAGGTACATATAAGCGTTGAAGGCGATGATCGAGCCGAACACCGTGAGGTACGCCAGGGCCAGCCAGCCTTCCAGCGGCGGCATGGCCTGCAGGTGCTCGCCGGACAGCGCGCTGACGATCAGCAGCGCCATACCGGCCACGAGCATTTCCGCGGCGCTGGCCATGGCGCCTTGGGGCAGCGGCAAGTGGCGGCTCCACACCGAGCCGAAGGCCCAGGACGCCGCCGCCATCAACAGCAACACCGCGCCCAGTGGGCTCGACTGCAAGGTACTGCCCATGTTGAGCATGGCAATGCCGATAATCCCCAGCAGCACCCCGGCCCATTCCAACCGTGTATTACGTGCGCCCCAGAAAAACCCACACAGCAAGGTAAACAGCGGCACCGTCGCCACCGCCAGCGCGGCCACGCCGGACGACACGCCCATATGTTCGGCCACACTCACGCCACCATTGCCCACGGTGAGCAACAAAATGCCGATCATCCCGGCCGCCTTCCACTGCGGCCAGGTCGGCGCCGGCACCCCGCGCCACCTGAGAAAGCCGTACATCAACGCGCCCGCCGTGCAAAACCGAATCCCCGCCAGCAACAGCGGCGGCCAGTACTCCACGCCAATGCGGATCACCAGGTAGGTGGAACCCCAGATCACATACAACGCAAAAAAGGCGGCGATCAACGGTAAGGGAAAGCGACGTGGGCCAGGCATTGGGCGGCTCTATGGCAGGAAATGGGAGACTTATTCTAGAAACGAAGGTGGATAAACTTAAGTTACAAAACCTGTTTAAAACGCCAATACACTTCTCAAACCATGGTTATCAAGGCTATAAACCGTGCTTTCGAAAGCCATGCGCAACCGGAGCCTTATCATGGACAAATACGACCGCATGCTCCTCAGCGCCCTGCTTGAAGATGGCCGTGCTTCCTACGCGCAACTGGCGCGCACCGTGAACCTCTCCGCCCCCGCCGTGGCCGAACGCGTGGCTAAGCTTGAGGCCAGCGGCGTGATCACCGGCTACCAGGCCAAGGTGGATTTATCCAAGGTGGGCTTGCCGATTCAATGCGTGATCGAGTTGCGGCTGACCAATCATGGCAGCCAAAAGGTGTACGACGCCCTGGCGGAAATACCCGAACTGACCGAATGCCACCGCGTCACCGGCGACCCGTGCGTGATCATGCAAGCGGCGGTGGGCTCGATGCCCGAGCTGGAAAACCTGATTAACCGGGTGGCGAAGTTCGGCTTCAGCAAGACCTCGATTATTTTGTCCAGCGCCATAGAGCGGCGGGTGCCGTTGGGGCAGTTGGAAGCCAATGGGAAAAATGCTGGCTGATCTGCCCAAGCGACGCGGTCAACTGTGGGAGCTGGCTTGCCTGCGATGGCGCCAGTGGCCTCACCGGTTGCCCGCCGCGCCCCCTGTAGGAGCGAGCTTGCTCGCGAAAAACCCGAGGGCGCCGCGTGCATTCAGGACGCCAGCGTCACCGTTGGCGTTCTTCGCGAGCAAGCTCGCTCCTACAAAGGGCTCGATCTGCGCTGGACGATCAGATCGACTATCTGCTCGATGGTCGTGATGTGATCCCAATCCTCCTGCGTCGCTTGCAACTTGAACTGCCACTTGATCTGCATGACAAAGCACGTCAGATCGTCATCAATGATGTCGAAGTCATGGATGAAATCGGTTTGCTCCGTCACATCGCTTCGGTCGATAAAGCCGATGATATCGACGAATAGCTGGATCACTTTTTCGCTGATGTCGGCTCTGGTCAGGCTACCTTCCATTTCTCGCCTCATAGGCACACTTACCAATACTGACTAGGTCAAAGACTGCAAGCCCGGCAGCAACGAAGGGTATGCCTCGCCCGATGATGCCAAATACCCGAACCGTGCCAAACGTTGCCTTTGCCATTCTGGCCATGGTGGGTTGCCTGATCAATGTACGAGGGAAAAAGCGCATGCCGATCAGGCTAGCCAGGTTCGTGGTTTTGCTGGAGCCGACGTGAACCCAAGCACCCACCGCAATTTTGCTTATCGGTATGCCCGCCGCGCCAGTGATCACGGTGGCTGCCGTGAGGCCGTAGTGTTGCTGTGTACATTTCCAGAGTTCATCAAACGTCGTATCCGGCACAGCGGGGTCAGCGTGAATCGGCTTGAGTAACTGGTAATGAGGGCCATGACTCCAACCTGGCGAACTCGGCAACACCATGACTGCCGGGCAGCTTGTCATCGTGTTGCCCACATGAAACGCCATGCTTGAACTGGAGCCCAGATCAATGCCATTTGATTCAAGTTCCAACTTGCTTCGCATAATCGCTGTATGAAGATCGCTTTCCTGCATGACTGTAATCCCTGTGCATGAGTGACAGACGGGATGGTAGGTCGCAGTAAGACGCGATAGAGGAGTAAAGAGGAAAACCAGAAAGGTCCTAGGTCATAGCCGGATTTGGCCTACCGACCATTCAGCGCTCAGGTGAAAGAGACCTCAAAACCTCCGTGTTTCAGTGGCCAGCAAGACCGATCCCTTTCATTTGCGGGACGTTTCCGAGAGAATCCCACGGCCTTGTTTCCGTCGGATTCGGTAGCTAGTCTCGCTCTGTCATCGAATGTTCGGTGACCGGACGTGCAAGTCCAATGGCAAGCAAGATCATAAATAAACCTACAGCCAATATGCCTGTTATGGCGGCTGTGCGTGGGAGGCCTTCGGGCCTGCTGGGTTTGGATCCTTGCCCCGGTCTTGCACACCTACGCACAGTTGCCACCCTAATTCGCGTGCAAGCGAACGGTGTCGACTTCTTCCAGCAAGGAGTTTCACCATGGTCAAAAAAGTCACCCCCGATCCACCCCAGCCCAAAACCGACTTCCTCAGCGAAGACGCCCTGCTCCACCGTCGTGCCATCGACTACTACCTCAAGGCATCCGCCCCGGATGCGCCGATCTTTATCCTGAATGACAACCTGAGCTTCGAAGACGCCCTGGCCCATGCGGCGGAGTTGTTGCACTGCGCGGTGGAGACAGCGAATGCGTCGGGTGAGGTGATGAAGGCGCCGCAGCGGGCGGTGATGCATTTGGTGGAGATGGCGAAGGGGGTGGTGGACCAGGCGCTGGAGTGCGCACAGCCTCGATAGTCGACGCATAACCCCTGTGGGAGCGGGCTTGCCCGCTCCCACATTGGCACTCCAGTGTTTGCTGATCGTTCCCACGCTCTGCGTGGGAATGCCGCCCTGGACGCTCTGCGTCCGCTCTTAAAGTCGTGACGCGGAGCGTCACCAGATGCATGCCCACGCGGAGCGTGGGGACGATCAGCGCCAGGCCTTAAAACCCGCGATGTTTCTTCAGGTGCTCATTGATCTTCGCCGCCGGCACTTTCTGCAAGGTGCACAACAGGTCATGGGACAGCTCCCGCAGGCCGTGAGTCTGGCGCAGTTCCCGGGCCAGGTGCGCGGTGAGGTTGGCGGCCATTTCCGCATCCGCCAGCGCCCGGTGAGCCTGGCCGGTGTGGGGCAGTTTGGCGTAGGTGTTGAGGGTGCCGAGCTTGTGGTTGGGCGCCGCCGGCATCAGGCGGCGAGCCAGGAGCAGGGAGCAGGCAAATTTTTGCAGGCGGGTGCGGCGGATCAGGCCAAGCTCAAAGTCCCAGAACTTCTGGTCGAACGCGGCGTTGTGCGCCATCAAGGGCGTGGTGCCGACGAACTCATTGACTTCGTTCATCACCCGTTCAGCCGGTGGCGCGCTGCGCAGCATGGCGTTGCTGATGCCGGTGAGCTGTTCGATAAACGCCGGTATGCGCACGCCAGCATTCATCAGGCTCTGGTAGCGGTCCACGATTTGCCCGCGCTCAAGGATGACCACGCCAATCTCCGTGGCCCGGCAGTGGCTGCTGGGGGTGATGCCGGTGGTTTCAAAGTCGATGACCGCTATGCGTTCCAAACCTGTTCCTACTCCGTTCAACGATCTATTTGAGCAACAACGCGCCTTCGATCGGCACGTAGTGGCTGGCGGCGCGTATCAATGAGTTGGCCGTCAGCCCCGGCACGCCGTAGGCCACGGCCCGCACGCCATGCTTGTGGATAATGCGCTCGAGCAGCATGTCGAAATCACCGTCACCGGAGGCCAGCACGACCTCGTCGACATGGTCGGCGGCGTCCATGATGTCCAGGGTGATGCCCACGTCCCAGTCGCCCTTGGCCGAGCCATCGCTGCGCTGGATGTACGGCTTGAGTTTTACCGTAAAGCCCAGGTTGCGCAGGATCTGCTGGAACTGCTGCTGCTTGCTGTCGCCGCGGTCGATGGCATAGGCGTACGCCTCGACAATCTGCCCGCGCGCGCTGATGTCAGCCCACAGAGCGGCGTAGTTGAAGTGGCAACCATAGGCCTGGCGCACGGTGTAGTAGAGGTTTTGCACATCGGCGAACACTGCAATTTTTTTCACCGCACTTCCTCATGGACAGCCAGGCGCCAGCGCCCGGAAAGGGCGCCAGTATGCCAGCCAAGGGAGTGTTTCCGGGAAAAAATCAGACCGGAGCGCCGCAGCGTTCCGGTCTGCGTGGGTCAGACGAAAGAATCGTCGTCGCCAAAGGATGAGGAATCGTCCGAATAATCGCTGTCGGCATTGTTGCCGCCCCAGCTGTCATTGCCGGCGAACTGTTGGTCATCGTTGCCCCAGTTGCCTTGATCGCTGGCCGGTGCCGGTTGTTCGATGATCTCCTCCACCACCTGCGGCTGCGAGTTGTGATGGAACAGGCTGCTGATGCCTTCGGCCAGCAACACCCCACCGGCCACGCCGGCGGCGGTTTTCATGGCGCCACCGAGGAAGCCGCTGCCGGCTGGCGCGGCGGCCGGTGCTTGCGGCGGTTGGTAGTTCTGCTGCGGCGCTGGCTGACCAAAAGCGGGTCGCGCCGGCTCACGCCAGCCGCCACCTGTGTTGCTCGGCGCAGGCTGTGGCTCACGGGAGCCGCCGCCAAAGATGCTCGACAGGAACCCACCACCGCTGGCCGGCGCTGGTTGCGTGGCCTTGGCCCGTTGCAGCTCGTCCTGCAATTGCTGGATTTGCTGGGCCTGTTGCTTGTTTTGCGCGTCGAGGCTCTGCAGCGCATGTTCCTGCACCAGAATCGACTGGGTCATGTAGTAGCCGACGGCGGGTTGGCGAGCCATATGCTCCTTGATCCGCGCTTCGGCCTGGGCGTCGCGGGGGGCTGAGTCCGTTTCGGCTTGCTGCAACCGTGAAAACAGTCCATCGATCAGGGTTTGCTCTTCGCTGTTCATGGCGACCTCGTTAGATTGCCGATAAAAAATTCCGGTCCCGCCTGTGATCAGGCTGGGGGCTTTCCAGTTATGGGGATGTTACGAGTTGTTTCAATGGTCTTTACTCAAGGTTTACGTTTGCGCCCCTTGGACCCTGATCGGTTAAAGTGTGGCCCTCTGCTTCCAGGCCTGTGATGACCCTGATGAATCCGTTAGACGTTTTGCGCGACTCCTTCCGCTTTACCCAGCGCAACCTGGGCGCCATCGTCCAGCTGTGCCTGCCATTGGTGATCCTCGAAGCCTTGTTGCAACAGGTGCTGGACCACACGCTGGGCCCGGATGCGTTTCCCGGCTACAGCGTGGTCGTGGGTTTGTTGGTGTACCCGCTGTACACCGGCGCCCTGATCCTGTTTCTCGATGCCCGCACCCGGGGCGAGTCGCCGCGCACCAAGGACGTGTGGGCCATGGCCTTGAGCCTGTGGCCGCGTTTTGCCCTGCTGACAGCCATGAGCACCTTGCTGATTCTGCTGGGGCTGTCGCTGTATTTCCTGCCGGGCTTGTGGCTGATGGTGGTGCTGGCGTTTGCCGAATACCTGCTGGTGCTGCGCGGTATGCCGGCGTTGGCGGCGATGAAGGAGAGCTTTCGCCTGACCCGCGGGCATTTCTGGCGCATCCTGGTGTGCCTGCTGTGCGTGATGACGCCGTTGTGGCTGCTCAAGGGCGCCAGCGTGGCGGCCTACCCTGAACCGGCGCCGTTGCTGGGGCTGCTGATGGACAGCGCCCACAGCTTCCTGCAACTGTTCACCAGCGTGGTGCTGTTCCGTTTATTCATGCTGATCGGTGGCGACGCCGACGTGCGGTGATATGCTCCGTGGCTCTTCTGACACGCATATAAGCCGAGCCGATGACCCGTTTATTGCGCATCACCCTGTTGAGCCTGTTAATCATCACCGGCCTGCTGGCCGCGCTGATCTACAGCCTGACCTGGCGCCCTGCCGACAAAGAGACCCTGCCCGTCAGCTGCGTGGCACCCCGTGCGCCGACACTGTTGCCGGGGCAGGCGCTCAAGGTCATGACCTGGAATGTGCAATACCTGGCCGGCAAGAACTACGTGTTCTGGTACGACACCCCGGACGGTAGCGGCCCGGACGATCGCCCCACCGTCGAAGACATGGCCTTCAGCCTCGACGAAGTGGCGCGGGTGATTCGCGACGAACAACCCGACATCCTGCTGTTGCAGGAAGTCGACGAAGGCGCCAAGCCTTCCCATTATCAGGACCAGCTTGCGCTGTTACAGGAGCGCCTGGTCGACCTCTACCCCTGCAGCGCCCAGGCGTTCGACTGGAAGGCCGACTTTGTGCCCAGCCTGCATATCTTCGGCAGTGTCGGGCGCAAGCTCGCTACGCTCAGCCGCTATCAGATCGAACACGCCGAGCGCCTGCAACTGCCGGCCGCCGAAACCAACTTCATCAGCCGGCAGTTCCAACCTAAACCTGCGTTGCTACTGACTTACCTGCCCTTGAGCGATGGCGGCCAACTGGCGGTGCTCAATACACGCCTGGACGGCGGCGCACCTGGCCGCTCGGCAGCGCAACAACAAGTGCAAGCCACGGCCAAGCTGCTGGACAAGTTCGAAGGCCGGGGCACGCCCTGGTTGATCGGCGGGGATTTCAACCTGCTGCCACTGGGCCAATACCTGCGCCTGGACGCGGCTAAGCGTGGGCAGTATGCGCCGGACAGCGAGTTGCACCTGCTGTGGGACAAGTACCCGATGATCCCACGTAACAGCGAGTCCAGCGGGATTGATCGAGAAAAATGGCTGACGCACTTCCCCAATGACCCGAGCCTGGACGGGCCGGATCGCACCTTGGATTATCTGTTCTACAGCCCGCGCATCAAGCGGGTGGAGGCGAAGGTGAGGCAGGAGGACACATTGCGCATTTCCAACCATCTACCGGTTATCGCCCGCTTCCTGCTGCCTGCCGCGCAATAACCCACATCCTTAATCTTTTGTGGGAGCTGGCTTGCCTGCGATGCCGCCGATGCGGTCTTTCAGTGACACCGCAGCGATGCGATCGCAGGCAAGCCAGCTCCCACATTTGAACTGCATCGCGCCTACTTACGCGGCTTGATCCGGGCCGTCGCTTCGGCCACCAACGGGTCATCCGGCCAGTAATGCTTGGGGTAGCGCCCTTTCAAATCCTTCTTCACCTCGGCATAGGTACTGCGCCAAAAGTTCGCCAGGTCCTGCGTGACCTGCACCGGTCGCCGCGCCGGGGACAGCAGGTGCAGCTTCACGGCCAGGCGCCCACCGGCAATGCGCGGGGTGTCTGCCAACCCGAACAATTCCTGCAAGCGCACCGCCAGGATCGGCGGCTGTTCGCTGTAGTCCAGGCGTACCGATGACCCTGAAGGCACTTTCACATGCTGCGGCGCCAGCTCTTCCAGGCGTTGGGGCAAGGGCCATGGCAGCAGGTTGTGCAGGTAGCTGGAAATATCCAGGTTGGCGAAATGGCTGAGGCGCGAGACCTTGCCCAGGTAAGGCATCAGCCAGTGCTCCAGGCCCGCGAGCAGGGCCTTGTCACTGATGTCGGGCCACTCGCTGGTGTTGCCGGCATCCAGTTGGCGCAGCAGCATCACACGGGCTTGCCACTGACGCAGTTCCGGGGTCCAGGGCAGCAGTTCCAGGCCTTTGCGGCGCACCAGGTTGACCAGCGCCTGGCTGCGAGCGGATTCGTCGAGGCCGGTCAGGGGTTCGCGGCTGAGCACCAGTTCACCGACTTTGCGTTGGCGCTCGGCACGCAAGACGCCTTCGCGCTCGTCCCAGTCGAGTTGGTCGACGTTGCGCACTTGCTCGGCCAGCACCGTGTCGAACAGCGCCGGGGCAAAATCCGCCGCCAGGTAGATGCGCTCTTCACGCTGGCCCTGGCGGCTGCCCAGGTCGGCGATCACCAGCCAGGGTTGTTTCATCAGGCTGTCGGCTTCGGCAAACAGCGCTGCTCGGCCATTGGCCAGACGATATTCAGCGCCACCAGGGCGCCGTTGCTGGGCGACGCGGTCCGGGTAGGCCAATGCCAGCAAGGCGCCGAGCCAGCGCGGGTGGTCGGGGTTGTCCACCGGCTGGGTCGCCTTGCCGCGCAGGTAGCCACGGTATTGCCGGGCCAGTTGCTTGGCGCGCTGCACGCCCCCCTGGGTGCCGCGCGCACGTTCTTCACCGGACATCAGCGCCAGGCGGCTGTGCAAATCGGCACCGCCGCCGCGCAAGATGTCGCGTTCGCCCAACAAGGCTGCCACGTCGCAGGCGGTGGCGGCGAGGCCCAGGTCCTGGCCACGTAATAACAGATGGGCGATACGCGGGTGAGCCGGCAACTCGGCCATCTTCTGGCCATGGGCAGTGAGGTTTTCTTCGTCCAATGCACCGAGGCGTTGCAACAGATCCTGGGCCTGGGCATACGCGGCAGTCGGTGGTACGTCCAGCCACACCAACTGGTTGGGCTTCACACCCCAACGGGCCAGTTGCAAGGCCAGCCCTGCCAGGTCAGCGGCGAGGATTTCCGCGCTGCCATAAGCGGCCAGACCGTCGTGCTGGTCTTCGGACCACAACCGGTAACACACCCCCGGCTCCAACCGCCCTGCCCGGCCGGCGCGCTGGGTGGCGCTGGCGCGGGAGATGCGCTGGGTGTCGAGGCGGGTCATGCCGCTGCCGGGGTCGAAACGCGGCACCCGCGCCAGCCCGGCGTCGATCACCACGCGTACGCCGTTGATGGTCAGGCTGGTCTCGGCGATGTTGGTGGCCAGCACCACTTTGCGCTTGCCGGCCGGCGCCGGGTCGATGGCGGCGCGCTGGGCGTTGAGGTCCAGCTCACCGTGCAACGGGCATAACAGTACATCAGGGCGATCACCCAAGGCCTCAGTCAGTTGCTGGTTGACCCGGCGAATCTCCGCCTGCCCCGGCAGAAATACCAGCACACTGCCGGGCTCGTCATGCAGGGCTTCAAGGACAGTTTGCACCACGCGCGGCTCGATAAACTCCCCGGCCTGGTACGGCCGGCCCCAGCGCATCTGCACCGGGAACATGCGCCCTTCGCTGCGCAGGATCGGCGCGTCATCCAGCAGGCCGGCCAAGCGCTCGCCTTCGAGGGTGGCGGACATCAGCAGGATCTTCAGCGGCTGCTCGTCGCGAAACAGCTCGCGACCGTTAAGGCTCAGGGCCAGCGCCAGGTCGGCATCGAGGCTGCGCTCGTGGAATTCGTCGAAGATCAACAAGCCCACGCCGTCCAGCGCCGGATCGTCCTGCAGGCGGCGGGTGAGGATGCCTTCGGTGACCACCTCGATACGCGTATTGGGGCCGACTTTGCTGTCCAGCCGAATGCGGTAGCCCACGGTCTCACCGACCTTTTCACCCAGTTCACTGGCCAGCCGCTCGGCAGCAGCACGGGCAGCCAGGCGCCGGGGTTCGAGCATCAGGATGGTTTGCCCGGCGAGCCACGGCTCATGCAACAAGGCCAACGGCACGCGGGTGGTTTTACCGGCGCCGGGGGGCGCTTCCAGCACGGCTTCATGGCGATGCGCCAAGGCGTCACGCAGGGCGGGTAAAACATCATCGATCGGCAACGAATTCATACTGGCTCCAAAGCAGAGCGGCGAGTATAACGGCGAACTGCCGAGTGCCGATGCGGGTCTTAAAAACACCCACGCTTTGGGCTGTGAATGCAGTCGAAGGTGGGAGCTGGCTTGCCTGCGATAGCGGTGTGACAGTTGCCGCTGTATTTCCTGAACCGTCGCAATCGCAGGCAAGCCAGCTCCCACATTGGTTCATCGGCGCCTGGCCGATCTGGCTTATAGTCACCCTTAAATATGTTCAGGAGACTTTTTCATGCGTATCGCTTCCCGTGTCATCGGCGGTGTCCTCGCCGTTACCCTGCTGAGCCAACTTACCGCCTGCGGGTCGATTTTCTACCCCGACCGTCGTGGCCAGATCGATGGCAAGATCGACCCGACCATCGCGGTACTCGATGCCCTCGGCCTGTTGTTTTATGTGATCCCCGGCCTGATCGCCTTCGGTGTCGACTTCGCCACGGGCGCCATTTACTTCGAACCGGGCAAGACCGCCCAGGTCGCCCCCGAGAAACTGCACGAAGCCATCGGCGCTGACGGCAAGGTCGATAACGCCAAGCTGCAAAGCATCATCCAGAAAGAAACCGGCCGCACCTTGCCGCTGGACGACCCACGCCTGATCCAGTTCAGGGGCAGCGTGCAGCAACTGGCGGCCCTGGGCCTGCAGCCTGCCGCGTAAGGACAGCTCATGACCAGCAGCCCCGAACACGCAAGGCTCTTGCGCCTAGCCACCCGCGCCTCGGTGGGCGTGGCCTGTGTGTTGATTGTGACCAAGGCCATCGCCTGGTGGCTCAGCGGCTCGGTGAGCATGCTCGCCGGGTTGACCGACTCGCTGCTCGACGGCGTGACCTCGCTGCTGAACTTGCTGGCGGTGCATTACGCCCTGCGCCCCGCCGATGACGATCATCGTTATGGGCATGGCAAGGCAGAGTCGCTGGCGGGTATGGCGCAAGCCTTGTTTATCGCCGGCAGTGCGGTACTGATTGCGCTCCAGGCCTATGAACGGCTCAAGCATCCGGAGCCGGTCGGCGCACCGTGGCTGAGTATCGGCGTGATTATCTTGTCGCTGGGGCTGACCATGGCCCTGCTGATGCTGCAACACCGTGTGGTGCGCGAGACCGGCTCCAACGCGGTGCGTGCCGACTCGCTGCATTACCGCTCAGACTTGCTGCTCAATGGCAGCATCCTGATTGCGCTGGTGTTGGCAGGCTTTGGCTTTCATCAGGTCGACGCCTGGTTCGGCCTGGGAATCGCCGCTTACATTCTGTGGAGCGCGATCCAGATCGCCCGGGAAAGCTTTGCGGTGTTGATGGATGAAGAGCTACCGCCGGATGTCAGCCAGCACATGCTGGAGCTGGCCCGTGGCGTGCCCGGCGTACTGGGTGCCCACGACTTGCGTACGCGGGTTTCCGGCAACCACTGGTTTGTGCAGTTGCACCTGGAGTTGCCGGGGGAATTGACGCTGTCGGTGGCCCATGGCATCAGCGACCAGGCCGCCGATGCCATTCACCGGGAATACCCGAAAGCCGAAGTGCTGGTGCACGCCGACCCACGGGAAGTGGTCACCGGTAACAAGGCCTAGTACTGCACCTGATACCCCCGACTGCCCAGGCAGTTGCCCTGGGCCTGGCGGTAGGTTTGCACCACCGCAGGGTCCGGGGCGTAGGTGACGGTGCGCGGGTCGAAGCCACTTTGTTGCACCGCCCAGCGATAACAGTCGTAGCCGTCCTGCTGTACCTGGGCTGGCGACTGGCCGTTGGCCGGGTAAGCCACCACGTCATAACCGTTGCCTTGAGGCGTCGGCGGAGGTGATGGCACCTGCGTCGGAGGTTGTACCACCACGTATTGTTGGGTGCTTTGCTCGTAGGCGTAATAGGCGCCTGCGGCGAGGAACAACAGTGAGCCGCCTACCCACACTTCACGTGCGTAGTCCGGCAGGTAATGCACGCGGATGCCGTAGGGCGGCGTCACCACCACGTAGCGCGGGCCTTGGGGGCGATACCAGTAGCCACCGGAGAAAAAGTAGTCTTGGCCACGGTAAGGCACGCGGTAATTGCGGTCGGGAAAACGGTCGATGACATAACCAGGGCGATGTTGCGGGCCCGGGCCCCAGCCGTTGCCATGCCCGTCGGGGCGGCCTGGCCAGCGGTTATCACCGGGGCGATCGTTACCCGGACGCGAACCGGGGCCGCCGGCCTCCCAATGCCGGTTGTCATCGGGGCGTCTGGGAATATCACGGTAATAACCCTGGCGCGGCTCCTGGGTCTGGCGCACGGTATCGGGCCGGCCCTGGATCGGCAGGTTATTGGAGGGTTGCGGTTGCGGTGCTGGTCGCCCCGGCTCATGACCTTGAGGCCGACCCTGCCATTGGCCACCCTCGTGCTGGCCGCCACGATCACCCTGCGGGTTTTGTGGGCGTGGCTGATTGTGCTCAGGCCGTTGCCCCTGGCCCGGTGAGTTATCGCGTTCGTCGGCCATCGCCTGGGAGCCGACGCTGACCACCAGCAAACCAACACCTGCCATACGCCAGATGCGCTTCATGCTTTTCCTCACTGCGGATTGGGGCTTGATCATGAGACTGGAAAAGCCTCGCCCGGTTCTGAGACAGGTTATCAGTCACGAGAACTATTTTCTGAAGGCAAAACGCGCACAAAGAAAAAGGGGTGACCCGTCGGCCACCCCTTGAGAATTTCGTCCTGGCTCAACGCTTTTGACGTTGGCTCACCTCACGCCGTCTTGTGGACAGTGTGCAGCCTGGAGGCCGGCTCAACCCTGCTGGGGCGGCGGCCGCAACGGGCCTGATTGGGCGCGTTGCTGTGGACTGTTGTCCAGGCGGTGATTCTGTTGGTAATCATAGGCGTGCCGGGCGGGCAGAGGATTGCGAAGATTGCGTCAATAAACAGTGCTTGCGCAATTTTTAACCCTTCATGGATAATTAACCGCAATAGTTACGACAAAGGCCAACCCAATGAGCAAGCTTGACCGATACGACCTGAGTATTCTGGCGGAATTGCAGCGCGACGCGAGGATCTCCAACCAGGAGCTGGCCGAACGCATCGGCCTGTCGCCTTCGCCCTGCTCACGCCGGGTCAAGCAATTGGAGGACGACGGCTACATCGCCCGCCAGGTCGCCCTGCTCGACCGCAAGATGCTCGGCCTGAGCCTCACCGCTTATGTATTGATCGGCATGGACCGTCACACGCCGGAACGCTTCGAGAATTTCGAGGCCGCCATCCGCACCCTGCCGCAAGTGCTGGAGTGCAGCCTCGTGACCGGGATGGATGCGGACTACCAGTTGAAGGTGGTAGTGCCGGACATGGATCACTATCAGAAATTGCTGCTGGGGCATCTGACCCGGATCGAAGGGGTGACCAGCGTGCGTTCCAGCTTTGTGCTGAACCAAGTGCTCAACAGCACCGAACTGCCCCTGACCCACCTGCGCACCTGAGAACAACGGTGGGAGCTGGCTTGCCTGCGATGGCGGCGGGCCAGTTTGCATCACGGTACCTGACAGACCGCTATCGCAGGCAAGCCAGCTCCCACAGTTCGATGGTGTAGGACTCAGGTCAATGTTGCGTTTGTGACGCTGCCGTATACTGCTCGCTTGTCTTGTCGGAAGAGTCCCATGAACAACATCGACCCCGCCCTGTTTGAAGAATGGATGATGACCGGCCTGGTCACTATCCTGATCATTTTCATGGGCTTCATCGTCTGGGACCTGGCGAAGAAATCCAAGGCCGGGCGCTTTGGCTCATTCATTTTGTTTTTCGTGCTGGGCCTGGGCGTGGCCGCATTCATCATCAAGAGCGTGGTGATTGGCTTGATCGAGTCCGGCGCTTTATAGGCGCGCCGGTACTGCTTTCCATTGGCCTTGATCCAGGCCGTCGATAGACCAGTCGCCAATGCGCACGCGCACCAGGCGCAGCGTCGGCAGGCCCACTGCTGCGGTCATGCGCCGTACCTGACGGTTGCGCCCTTCACGAATCACCAACTCCAGCCAATGCGTCGGCACGCTTTTGCGAAAGCGTACCGGCGGGTTGCGCGGCCATAACGCCGGTTCATCCAGTTGCCGAGCCTCGGCAGGCAAGGTCATGCCATCGTTCAGCTCGACACCATCGCGCAGACGTTGCAGCTGTTCTTCAGTCGGCTCACCTTCCACTTGCACCCAGTAGGTTTTCGCCAATTTGTGCTTGGGATCGGCGATGCGCGACTGAAGCTGGCCATCGTTGGTCAACAGCAGCAAGCCTTCGCTGTCACGGTCCAGGCGCCCCGCCGGGTAAATACCGGGAATATCGATAAAATCCTTGAGCGTCGCGCGCCCGCCTTCGTCGCTGAACTGGGTCAGCACATCGAACGGTTTGTTGAACAGGATCAGCTTCGGCTCGGCCGGTGGCGCCTTCGCGACACGTCGAACAGGCTGCGAAGGTTTCACGCCTGGGCGGCGCGAATCGGGACGGGAAGGACGGGACATGGCAAAGGAACATCTAACGGTCAGGACCGACAATGCTAGTGGCCTGACCGCCAAATGACCATCCCAACCGCTTAGCGGAACGGCGGTTCGTCGAAGCTGCGCAGTTTGCGCGAGTGCAACGAGTTGAGTTCGGTGCGCAACAGGTCGACCGCCTCGATGCCGATCTTCAAATGCTGGCTGACCGCACGCTCGTAGAACGCGTTGGCCGAACCCGGCAGCTTGATCTCGCTGTGCAAGGGTTTGTCGGATACACATAACAAGGTGCCGTAAGGCACGCGCAAACGGTAACCCTGGGCGGCGATGGTGCCGCTTTCCATGTCCACGGCCACGGCGCGAGACAGGTTGATCAGCGGCCGCTCCTGGGCCCAGCGCAGTTCCCAGTTACGGTCGTCGTAGGTCAGCACGGTACCGGTGCGCAGGCGTTTTTTCAGCTTTTCGCCTTTTTCGCCGGTGACTTTCGCCGCCGCTTGCTGAAGCGCCAGCTGCACTTCGGCCAGGGCCGGGATCGGGATGTTCGGCGGTACTACACGGTCCAGAATCCCGTCGCGGCGCATATAGGCGTGGGCCAGTACGTAGTCGCCGATGGTCTGGGATTGGCGCAAGCCGCCGCAGTGGCCGATCATCAGCCAGCAATGCGGGCGCAATACGGCCAGGTGGTCGGTGATGTTCTTGGCGTTGGACGGGCCCACGCCGATGTTCACCAAGGTCACGCCGTGGCCGTCAGTGGCCTGCAGGTGATACGCCGGCATCTGGTAGCGGTGCCAGACCACGCCGGCGGCAATGGCCGAGGCTTCGCCGTGGTCCATGCTCTTGTCGATGACCACGTTGCCCGGCAGCACCATGCGGATAAAACGCGGGTCACTGCGCAGTTGCTCCAGGCCATGCAGGATGAACTGGTCCACGTAGCGGTGGTAGTTGGTCAGCAGGATCCACGGCTGTACATGGCGCCAGTCGCTGCCGGTGTAATGCACCAGGCGGCGCAGGGAAAAATCCACACGGGCGGCATCGAACAGGGCCAGGGGCAGCGGGTCGGTGTTTTCCCAGTCGTACAGGCCATCGGCAATGCCGTCGGTGGCGGCGGACAAGTCGGTACTGGGGAATACACGGGCCAGGGTCGCGGCGGTGACGCCGGAGCCGGCCAGTTCATCGCCCTGCTCCACCACGTACGGATATGGAATGTTCTGCTGGCTGACGCCTACTTCCACCGTGACGGTGAAGTCGTGCATCAGCGGCACCAGTTGCTCCAGCAGGTACTTACGGAACGCGGCCGGGTGGGTCACGGTGACGCTGTAGGTCCCCGGCAGTTGCACCTTGGCATACGCCCGAGTGGTTTGGGGGACTTCACCGTGGCAGTGGTAGGTCAAGCGCAGTTCCGGGTAGCGAAACAATGCGCGCTGCTCGGCGTCGGGCTCGACGCGGTCCTTGAGGTATTGCTTGAGCGCCTGGTTGAGCGCGCCAGTGGCACGCTCATGCAGCGCCGCCAGCCGGTCCACGGCTTCTTCGGCGGTTTTAACGACAACAAAAGCTTCGGTCACGGTAAGCATCCTGTGTTCTGACTTGCAGGCCTTTATCTTGCCTGTATCCAAGCCTCACCGAAACACCAGAAGTGGAATGCGTTGATAGGTGGGAGCTGGCTTGCCTGCGATAGCGGTCTATCACCTACATAATTGCTGGCTGGACCACCGCTATCGCCGGCAAGCCAGCTCCCACATTTGGATTGTGTTTATTCAGAGCGATTGCGGGGTTGAGCGGGCGACAATTGCTTCCACGTCGACGCCACGCGGCAAGGTGCCATATACCCGCCCCGACGATTCACCCAGCCGGCTGGCGATAAACCCATCACTCACCGCCGCATTACCCGCCTCCAGCAACAACTTGGCCTGTAACGCCAGGGCGATGTCCTCGGTCAGTTGCCGCGCCCGATACTGGATGTCCTGGGTGTCCATGAATGCCGCCTTCAACTGCTCGATATGCCGCGCCAACTGCTTGTCGCCGTGGCCATCGCCCAGCTCCACAAACAGCGCCTCCAGTACCCCCGGCTCTTTGGACAGTGCACGCAATACGTCCAGGCACTGCACATTGCCGGAACCTTCCCACGTCGAATTCACCGGTGCCTCACGGTAAAGACGCGGCAGGATGCTGTCTTCCACGTACCCGGCGCCGCCCATGCATTCGGCGGCTTCGTTGATCATCGCCGGCGCTCGCTTGCAGATCCAATACTTGCCCACCGCCGTGACCAGCCGGGCGAACTTGGCTTCATGTTCATCATCAAGCTGATCCAGGGCGCGCCCCATGCGCAGGCTCAAGGCCAGAGCCGCTTCGCTTTCCAGGGCCAGGTCGGCCAGCACGTTCTGCATCAGCGGCTGCTCGCTGAGCACGCGGCCACCCACCTGCCGATGAGCGCAGTGATGGCTGGCCTGGGTCAGCGCCTGACGCATCAAGGCGCTGGAGCCGACCATGCAATCGAAGCGGGTCATGGCAACCATTTCGATGATGGTTGGAACGCCGCGGCCTTCTTCACCGACCATCCACGCCAGGGCGCCGCGAAATTCCACTTCGCTGGAGGCGTTGGAGCAGTTGCCAAGTTTGTTCTTCAAGCGCTGGATGTAGAACTCGTTGCGCGTGTCATCCGGGCGGTGCCGGGGCAGCAGGAAACAGGTCAGGCCCTTGTCGGTCTGGGCCAGGGTCAGAAAGCCATCGCACATCGGTGCCGAGCAGAACCACTTATGCCCCACCAACTCGTAGGCTTGGCCAGGGCCACTCGCGCCCACGGGGTAAGCGCGGGTGGTGTTGGCGCGCACGTCGGTGCCGCCCTGCTTCTCGGTCATGGCCATGCCGATAGTAGCGCCGGCCTTGTGGGCGATGCCGACATTGCGGGGGTCGTATTGGGTACTGAGGACTTTAGGCAGCCAGAGGTCCGCCAGCTCCGGTTGCAGGCGCAGGGCCGGGACGCAGGCGAAGGTCATGGTCAGCGGGCAGCCGCTGCCGGCTTCGGCCTGGCTGTGCAGGTAGGTCATCGCCGCACGCGCCACATGGGCGCCCGCCTGGGGATGGGCCCACGGCAACGACGGCAGGCCATGCTCGACGGCGGTGCGCATCAGCTCGTGATAAGCCGGGTGGAACTCCACCAGGTCGATACGATGGCCATAACGGTCATGGCTGCTGAACACCGGTTTGTTCTGGTTGGCCAGGAAGCCGGCTGCCATCAACGGCCCACCCGCCAGCGCGCCGTAGGCATCAATGCGCGCTTGGGCCCAGCCGGCGCCAAAGCGGCGTGACCATTCCTGCAAAGGCAAGTCGATGCGATACAGGTTGGTGCCGTCCAGGGACGGTGGCTGGTTGGTGACGTCGTGGGTTTCGGCAAACTGATGCAGGTTCATGACGGGCCTCCTGGAAAAAAGGCCGCATGAACAGTGGCCCGGAATTCAGTTAAGCACCGTGCAAGACCTTAAAAAAGTGGCATACGCGCCGAATGTTCGGCGCTTTCACCCTCATCCGCGCACAGCACGCTACGTTCAAGTGCCGCCTGCAAAGCATCGAAACGCACCGGCTTGGCCAGCCGATCCGTCATGCCAATGCCATGGCAGCGCTCACGCTCCGGCCCATTGGGCGAAGAGCTCAGGGCGATCACCGGCAATTCACCGCAGCCAGGCAATGCGCGAATCTGACAGCACAACGAAAAGCCACCCTCTGGCACATCCAGCAGCACGGCGTCGAAGCTGTGCGCTTGCAACGCAGCGAGTGCCGCCGGGCCGCTGTCCACGGTTTTGACCCGGTAACCGAGCTTGAGCAACATGCCACGCACCGCCAGTTGGCCCACGCTGTTGTCGTCCACCAACAGCACCGTGCACTCCTGAGGCGCACGCTGTGCAGGCAGCGTTTGCGTGGCGGGCGTCACCTGCTGCGGCACGGCGCTGACGTCCACTTCCAACTGGAAGCGACTGCCTTTACGGGGCTCAGAATGATGGGTCAGGCGCCCGCCCAGCAGTTCGATCAACTGCCGGCAGATCGCCAGGCCAATGCCCAGGCCGCCGTATTCACGCGTCATCGAGCCGTCCAACTGAAAGAAACGCTGATACAGCGTGGCCTCATCGAGAAAGGCGAAGCCGATACCGGTGTCGGTGACGATAAAGCTCAGGTGCAAGGCGCCATCCCCTTGGGGCACGCCCACCACTCGCAAGCGCACCGCGCCGACGTGGGTGAATTTGAAAGCGTTATCGAGCAGGCAATCCAGGCACTGGAGCAGTTTGTCGGCGTCGCCGATCAGCCGGTCCGGCACCTCATCGGCCACATCAATGGAGAACGCCAGGCCTTTGCTCTGGGCGCTGCCGGTGAATTGCTGGCGCAAGGTATCGAGCGTGCCGCGCAGGCTGAACACTTGCGGCTGGGCCACCAGGCGACCGGCCTGCAATTCGGTGAGGGTGAGGATGCCGTTGACCATGCGCATCATGTCCCGCGCCGAGCCGGCGGCGGTTTGCTGGTACTGCGTCAGGTCATCGTCCAATGACACGGTTTGCATCAGCTCCAGCGAGCCGATCACGCCGTTCATCGGCGTGCGCAATTCGTGGGTCAGGGTGGCGAGAAATTCGTCTTTGAGGCGATTACTGCGGGCCAGTTGCTGGTTGAGCGCTTCCAGCTTCTGGCTGGCATCGAGAAGAATCTGCGCCTGCTGTTCGCGCATGCCGTTGATGCGGTCGGCCAGGGCCAGGGACAACAGCGCCACTTCAATGGCTGAGCCGAGCTGGCTGGCGTACATGGTCAGGAACACGTTAGGCAGGTAACCCAGCACCATCAGGGTGTTGACCACCCCGCCGAGCAGGAAAGCCGACCAAGCGATGATGAAATAACGCGCCATGCGCTGCCCGCAATACCAGGCCTTGATGGCCGCCACGAAGATGGTCACGGTAAACACCAGCGCCAGCGCAGTGGCCAGGCGCAGGGCCACGGCGTAACTGGTCAACAACGCCAGTGCCATCACCATCCCTCCACAGGCCGCGAGCGCCAGCAGGATACGGTTGAGCCA
This sequence comes from Pseudomonas sp. FSL W5-0203, assembly GCF_001896155.1. Classification (NCBI taxonomy): domain Bacteria; kingdom Pseudomonadati; phylum Pseudomonadota; class Gammaproteobacteria; order Pseudomonadales; family Pseudomonadaceae; genus Pseudomonas; species Pseudomonas sp. FSL W5-0203. The sequence goes on along the minus strand of NZ_MPOR01000004.1, from coordinate 164,063 downwards.
GCGGCTGTGCTGCGCGGTGTGCAGGAAACTGCGCGCGAACAGGCTGCCGAACAAGGCCGCCGAGCCGATCAGGAAGGGCACCGCCGCATTCGCCCACCACGGGTTGTTCGGCCAGAAGTACTCCACCGCGACGCCATTGACCGACAGCTGATACAAGCCGAACGAGGCGATATAGAGGATGTAATACAGGTAGCTGGTGTCGCGCACGCTCAGGTAGATGAACAGGTTGTAGATCAGCATGCCCAGCAACACACCGTAGATGGCGCCGAGCACGTACAAGCGCAGCGGCTGCTCCTCCATGTAGGCGGTGCCGGCCCATAATGTCAGCGGTGCCTGGATCGAGCCTTGGCTTTGCAAGCGCAGGTAGACGGTTTGTTGCTGGTCGGGCAAGAAGCTGAGCTTGAACAGGTAGTTGCTCTGGCTCACCTCACGGCTGGAAAACGGCAACGCGCTGCCGGTGCGGGTGGTGAGGCGGAAGTGACCAGTGCCGTCGTCCTGGTAAAGGTCCAGGCGATTGAGCGGCGGGTAGGCCAGTTCCAGAAACCAGGTGCGTGGTGCCCGGGGATCTTTGGCGGTGTAGTGCAGGTTGACCTTCAGCCAGAACACCGAGCGTGAATAGCCGGCATTGAGCGTGTCTTTGTCGTGGGTCTTGAATTGGGCGGCATAGGCGGGGGAACTGACATCGGCGATGGTGAGGGCATCGGTTGGGTCTTCGAGCACTTGCATGACCCGGCCCAACGGGAGGCTTCGCGTGTCCTGGTTGAACTCGACGGCGCTGGCGAGCATCGGCAGCCCGCACAATAAAAAAATCAGCAAATAGCGCATAGAGCCCCAGCGTAGCCTGGTCCGGTTGTGTCAAAAGCCCCCCATTCCTTTTGAGAAGACGTACACCGGCGATACAGTAAGTTGTTTGGATGCACTTTAGCATAGCCAGTAAAAGCCATTAGCCACCGCGGGAACTTTTTTTAGGACAGCTCTAGGGCAATGCTTTCAGCTCATCTCAGTGCAGCGCTCAGCCACGGCAAATCGCGCCGCAGGGGCAAACTCCTGCCATCGCCAGGCAGCCACGCAAAAAGCGTTTGGTGGTAAGCTCGCGCACCATGAATATCTACAGCTCTCGCCCCGTTGTCCTCTGTCTCTCCGGCCACGACCCCAGTGGTGGCGCCGGCCTGCAGGCAGATATCGAAGCCCTGCTCGCCCAGGGTTGCCACGCGGCCCCGGCCGTCACCGCGTTGACCGTGCAAAATACTGTCAATGTCAGTGATTTCCGCGTGCTTGACCGTGAGTGGGTACTGGCCCAGGCCAATGCCGTGCTCGGTGACTCTGAAGTTGCGGCAGTCAAGCTGGGCATGCTCGGCTCCACCGCGATGGTCGACACCGTGGTCGAACTGCTGCAGGCGCACCCGCATTTGCCGGTGGTCTGCGACCCGGTGCTGCGCGCCGGCGGCGGCGGTAGCCTGGGCAAGGACGAGGTCGGTTATGCAATGCGCGAGCGGCTGCTGCCCTTGTCATTGATCGCCACCCCCAACCTGCCCGAAGCGCGCATCCTCGCGGAACTGCCCGACGGCAGCGCCGACGACTGCGCCGAGAAGCTGTTGCCGTACATCAAGCACCTGCTGATCACCGGCGGCCATGGCGACGAGCACGAAGTGCACAACCGCCTGTACAGCCGCGACGGCACGCGCCAGACCTTTACCTGCCAGCGTTTGCCCGGCGGTTATCACGGCTCGGGTTGCACCTTGGCCAGTGCGCTGGCCGGGCGCATTGCCCAAGGCGAAGGTTTGGCCAGCGCCGTGCAAACGGCTCTCAACTACACGTGGCGTACCCTGCGTGATGCCGAACAACTCGGCCAGGGCCAGTTCGTGCCGCGTAGATTGCCGCTGGATTTCTGCTCGTAACTTATCGCTCGTCAGCAAGGGGTTTGCCCGATGAAACTACGCGGCCTTTACGCCATTACCGACAGCCAACTGTTGGCCGGCAAATTCCTCGCCTACGTCGAGGCGGCGCTGGACGGTGGCGTCACCCTGTTGCAGTACCGCGACAAAAGCAGCGACGAGGCACGGCGCCTGCGTGAAGCCGAAAAGCTCTATGAACTGTGCTCGCGCTACAAGACTCAATTGATCATCAACGACGATGCCGAACTGGCCGCGCGACTGGGCGTCGGCGTACATCTGGGCCAGACCGACGGCCCGCTGACCTCGGCCCGGGCACTGCTCGGCGCCAAGGCGATCATCGGCGCCACCTGCCACAGCCAGATCGAACTGGCCGAACAGGCCGCCAAAGAAGGCGCCAGCTACGTCGCCTTCGGCCGCTTCTTCAATTCCACGACCAAACCCGGCGCACCCGCCGCCACCGTTGACATGCTGGCCCAGGCCCGCAAGCGCCTGCACCTGCCGATCTGCGTAATCGGCGGCGTCACCCTGGAAAACGCCGAGCCGCTGGTGGCCCACGGGGCTGACCTGCTCGCCGTGGTCCATGGCCTGTTCGGTGCCGACAGCACCCAGGAAGTCACCCGCCGCGCCCGTGCATTCAACGACCTTCTTAAATCTTCAGTTTAGAGAGCCCGATCATGTCCCGTTCCGAAACCCTGTTTGCCAACGCCCAGAAACACATCCCCGGCGGTGTGAACTCCCCCGTGCGTGCGTTCAAGAGCGTGGGCGGCACGCCGTTGTTCTTCAAGCATGCCGAAGGCGCCTACGTCACCGATGAAGACGACAAACGCTATGTCGACTACGTCGGCTCCTGGGGCCCGATGATCCTCGGCCACAGCCATCCGGATGTGCTGGAGGCGGTGCGCCAGCAACTGCAACACGGCTTGTCCTACGGCGCCCCGACCGCGATGGAAACCGAGATGGCCGACCTGGTCTGCTCGATCGTGCCGTCGATGGAAATGGTGCGCATGGTCAGCTCCGGCACCGAAGCCACCATGAGCGCGATCCGCCTGGCCCGTGGTTTCACCGGCCGCGACAACATCATCAAGTTCGAAGGCTGCTACCACGGCCACTCCGACAGCCTGCTGGTGAAAGCCGGCTCCGGCGCGCTGACCCAGGGCGTCCCCAATTCCGCTGGCGTACCTGCGGCATTCGCCAAGCACACCCTGACCTTGCCGTTCAACGACATCGCAGCCGTCGAGCAGATGCTCAGCGAAGTCGGCCAGGACGTTGCCTGCATCATCGTCGAGCCGGTTGCCGGCAACATGAACTGCGTTCCACCGGCCCCGGGTTTTCTTGAGGGCTTGCGCGAGCAGTGCGACAAGCATGGCGTGGTGCTGATTTTTGACGAAGTGATGACCGGTTTCCGGGTCGCCCTCGGTGGCGCCCAGGCTTACTACGGCGTTACGCCAGACCTGAGCACCTTCGGCAAGATCATCGGCGGCGGCATGCCGGTAGGCTGCTTCGGCGGCAAGCGCGAGATCATGCAACACATCGCCCCGCTCGGCCCGGTATACCAGGCAGGCACCTTGTCGGGTAACCCACTGGCCATGGCCGCCGGCCTGACCACCCTGCGCCTGATCAGCCGCCCGGGCTTCCACGCCGAGCTGACCGACTACACCACGCGCCTGCTCGACGGCCTGCAACAACGCGCCGACGCCGCCGGCATCCCGTTTGTGACCACCCAGGCCGGTGGCATGTTCGGCCTGTACTTCAGCGGCGCCGACGATATCGTCACCTTCGATGACGTGATGGGCAGCGATGCCGAGCTGTTCAAGCGCTTCTTCCACCTGATGCTCGAAGGCGGCGTGTACCTGGCACCGAGCGCCTTTGAAGCCGGCTTCACCTCGATTGCCCATGGCGAAGCCGAACTGAAATTGACCCTGGATGCTGCCGAGCGCGCCTTCGCGGCCCTGAAATAAGTGACGGCAACCTCTGACGTTGCCCCTGGCAGCGTCAGATTTGCTACTTTGCTTACAGAGAATTCCTGGTTTTTTCGAGAATTGCACTGCAATCCGGCAGATAACTTGCCCAAGCAGCAGAAAAACGAGTAAAGACTTTGTAAGCAGAGGCCTGCTTATTTCATAATGCGCGCTTATTGGACTCCCTCGAGGGTCCGCGCGCCCCGTCAGAGGTAAGTCGATTCCCATGAAACGCACCGGCCGCACCCTGGTTCTGGGCTGCCTGTTGCTCCTTCAACCGCTACTGGCACACGCCCAGGCCGGCGGCAACTCGTTGTTAATTCCAGCGATGGGTCGTTGCACCCTCAATACCCAGCCAGAGAGCCAGGCCGAAGCCCTGAGCGCGTGCCAGAAACAGGCCGAGGACGGGGATGCGCAGGCGCAATACGAGTTGGGCGAGTACTACCACGACAGCAAGAACCCGGCCGTTGACCTCAACAAAGCGTTGAGCTACTTCGAGAAAGCCTCGTTGCAGGGCCACGCCCAGGCGCAATACCAGTTGGGCAACATGTTCTTCAAAGGCGAAGGCGTGCCGGCCAACAACATTCAGGCGTACATCGTGCTGAAAATGGCCGCGGTCAATGGCGCCGAAGACGCACTGGACACCGCCGACGAAGTCGCCGAGCACATGCAGCGCGATGAACTGGAAGTGGCGACCCAGGTGCTGGGGCAGATTTTCCGCAACTACCTGCAGGAGTTGCAGAGCGCCGATGGGCGTTCGCCTTTCTCTCCCCTGCCTTGATCACGGCGATAACAGGTAGCCCTGTCGATACGCCGTGACCCCTGCGACGTGGGCAATCGCCATACCGGCGCTTGCCATTCGGCGTATTGATCGTACATACAAAAGCCCTGCACGCTCACACGCTACCTCGGTCACACGGTCTGTAATCGGATCGATGACGTGCGCCACGATTTGTCCTGCTTCCAGGTAATCCCCCACCTGCGCGCAAAACACAATCAAGCCTCCCACCGCACTCACCACCGGCTCGACCCCCGCCAAGGGTGTTGGCGGACTCAATAACGCCGGTAGTGGAGGCGCTTGCCCCTCAACGCCTCCCTGCAAAGTCAGATAGTTGATCAACGCCTGACAATCCTGTCGCGCCAGCCCGTGGCTCACATCAGCCACGCCGCGCAACTCCACGGTCACGGCAAAACCCGGCGCCGCAAAGACCCCAGGGAAACGCGCCTGCATCCGTGCCCAGAACAAGGTGTAGCAATCGTCGAACGAATGCCCGCCCGCGTCCGGGCTCATAAAGCAGGCCCGGGCGCCCAGGTACCGCGCCAGCGGTTCCACCTGGGGCCAGGCGTCCGGTGCCAGGTACAGGTGCTGCACCGCCTCGAAATCACAATGCAGGTCCAGCACTCTGTCGGCGTCACAGGCCAGCGTTTGCAGGGCCAGGCGCAGGGAATGCAGCTGGGTCGCCGGCACCTGGCTGACAAGGGTTTGCCGCAAGGTCGCGCGGATCAGGTGCAGGTTATGCGCAGGATCATCAGTCAGAACATCCTGGACCTGATCCCCGACCTGCTGGCTGACGTCGATGAAGAAGCGATTGAAGTTCTCTCGACTGTCGTTATCGAAGCGCCCCTGCGGCACGTCCATCAGCACCTGCTCCAACCCCAGCGGATTGGCCACCGGCACCAGCACCACCTGCCAACGCAGCGCACCTTTGGCCTCCAGATCTGCCAGCCGTTGTTTGAGATGCCACAACACCAACATCCCCGGCAACTCATCGGCGTGCAGGGAAGCCTGGATGTAAACCTTGCTCGGCGCATCGGCTGGGCCGTAATGAAAACTATGAATATGCCGCGTGGTACCTGGCACAGCCGTCAACAGTTCATGTCTGCAAGTCTGCATATCGCCTCCTATCGATTCGAATCAAGAAAGCTCAGCCAGCGTCGTTCTGCCAGACGGAACAGGCAGATCAACGCGAACGTAATGCACAAGTAGAGCGCCGCGGCCAGGCCAAAGGATTGGAAGGTGAGGAAGGTTGCAGCGTTGGCATCCCGTGCGACTTTCAGGATATCCGGCACCGTTGCCGTGAACGCCAGGGTGGTGGAATGCAACATGAAGATCACTTCATTGCTGTAGTAGGGCAACGACCGGCGCAGGGCCGAGGGCATGATCAAGTGCACGTACAGCTTCCAACCGTCGAAACCCAACGACCGTGCAGCCTCGATTTCACCGCGCGGCATCGCCCGGATCGCGCCCGCGAGTATTTCCGTGGTGTAGGCCGCGGTATTGAGGGCAAACGCCAGAAGGGTGCAATTGAGCGCTTCGCGAAAAAAAGCATCCAGCAACGGTTGCTCGCGAACGGCGCCAATGCTGTAGATGCCGGTGTAGAAGATCAGCAACTGGATATACAGCGGTGTGCCGCGAAACACGTAGGTAAAGCTTTGCACCGGCCAACGCAGCCAGCGTCGGCTGGACGCCCTGGCAATGGACAGTGGCAACGCCAACAGCAGGCCCAGGCACGAAGAGGCGCTAGTCAGCCACAAGGTCATGGCCAGGCCGGTGATTTGTTGGCCGTCAGAATAGATAAACGGCCGCCAATACTCCTGGATAAGCTCGATCATGATGATGATTCCTGCACACCGTCACCATACCGACGCTCCAGCCAGCGCAACGCCGCGTTTGAAACACTGCTGAGCAACAGGTAAACCAGCGCCGCCAGCAGCAGAAAAGCCAGTAATTGCTGACTGCTCTTGCCCGCCATCTGCGCCACTTTCACCAAGTCTGCCAAGCCGATGATCGACACCAAAGCCGTGGCCTTGAGCAAGACCATCCAGTTATTGCCCAGCCCCGGCAGGGCAAACCGCATCATTTGCGGGAATATCACATGCACAAAACTCTGCCTGAAGGTCAGGCCAAGGGCTTTGGCAGCCTGGAACTGGCCCCGGGGCACAGCCAGCAACGCGCCGCGAAAGGTTTCGGTGAAATAGGCGCCGTAGATAAACCCCAGAGTGATCACGCCGGCGCTGAAAGGGTCGACATCGATGTAGGCCCAGCCCAATTCGCTGGTCAGACGACTCAGGCCTGTCTGCAACCCGTAGAAAATCAACAGCATCAACAACAGGTCCGGAACCCCGCGAATCAAGGTGGTATACACCTGCGCGCACAGGCGCCATGCCCTGACCCTGGACAGCTTGGCGCCTGCCCCCAGCAGGCCCAGGATCAGCCCCAACAGCAATGACAACAGTGCCAGTTGCAGGGTGACCCAGACCCCGTGCAGTAACATCGGCAAAAAACCGCCCAGGGACGCGGCGAATTGAGTGAAGGCAGGTAGCATGATTGTGTCCTCGCTGGCCGTTGAGGGCGGTTATTGGCCGCTGAACATGTTCACTCCGGGGAAGTACTGCTCTTGCAGGCGAGCGTAGGTGCCATCGGCGTGCAGGGCAGCCAGCCCCTTATCCAACAGCGCTTTCAACGTGTGGTTGCCCTTGGCGATGCCAATGCCGCTTTTGGACGGCATCAACTCGCTGTCAATCAGCGGGCCCAGCACGAACCCGACGCCTTGGGGTGAACGTAAAAATCCGCTCTGTGCTTGCTGAGCATCCTGCAGCGATGCCTGCAAACGCCCTGTCAGCAGGTCCGCGTACACTTGCTCCTGATCGGCATAAGCCACCACCTTCATACCCTGCCCGGCGAGCACTTGCCGGGCATACACTTCTTGAGTACTGCCCTGCAAATAGCCGACGGCCATGCCTGTGGAAAGCTCAGTGCCAGGGCGCATCACCATGGCGGTGGGACTGGAAAACACCTCCGAGGAAAAGTCGATGACCTTTTGCCGAGCGGCAGTGATGGTCATTGAAGCAAGGATGGCGTCGATCTTGCCGGCGTTGAGGCTGGGAATCATGCCGTCAAAGTCACTCTCGACCCATTGGCAGCGAACATTCAAATGTGCACAAATTGCATTGCCAATATCTATTTCAAAACCGGTCAAAGTGCCCGTACTGTCTTTATAAGCAAAGGGCGCATAGTTGGGATCGGCAGCGAAACGGATCACTTTATAATCGCTGGCAAACAACGATGAATTAATAAGGAGTGTGGTGAATAACATCAGGAGTATTTTTTTCATTATTGTATTCCTCGTTATTGATTGAACAGTCGGACTGACTACACCTCGATAAATGGAATTTCCCGCCGCACTATCAGCGAGCCTTCGGGCGCATCGAACTCACGTGCGATGCGATGACCTGAATACACCGCCGCCGCAATGGTGCCCGGCGCCACACAGTCGCCGATCAGCGTCAGCGTTCGGATGCCTGCCGCCTGTAACTGTTCGGGTGAGTTGTTCAAGGCCTGATACAGCGCCTGCTCAGGCTCCCGGGAAGTGACCAGCAGCAAGGCTGCAGCTGGGATCAACCGCGTACGTTCGGTGTAGATGCAGCCCGCTACCACGCCCTCAGGCTTAACGCTGACCAGCGTATGGGACGGTATGATCGTGACATTCAACTGCATCAGACGACGCTGAATGCGGTGCTGCTCGAGAGTGTTATGGGTCCAGGCCGCCACGTCCGCCGCAGGGGTGACGAATACCACCTCCACACCCCGCGCCACCAGGTGTTCGGCCAGCACGCTGCCCATGTAATAGTGATCGTCATCGAACAGCAGCACCGGCGAAGTGGGCAACACCCCCGCCATCAGGTCATCAGGCGTCAGCACGGGCAGGCTCACCAGGCCCGTTAAGGGGGAGCGCAAGGCGCGTCCCAAGCCATCCCGCCGCCAATGGGAACCCGTAGCGATGAACACATGCTCGGCGGCGAAATCCAGCACATCCTGGGCCTGCAAGGGGCTTTCCCGATAGATCTCGACTGACGGCATGCGGCTCAACGCATCCAGTCGATAGTCAATCACCCGTGCCCAACTCGCCAGCCCCGGCAGCCGGGCTTCCAACGCTACACGCCCGCCTAGGGTGCGCAGGCTGTCGACCAGGGCCACTTCCATCCCTCGCGCACCTAGGATCCGTGCACACTCAAGCCCGGATGGCCCGGCGCCGACCACCAGCGCCCGGCCGGGTTGCTGCGTACGGTTGACCGACTCGGGGTGCCAGCCACGCCGCCACTCCTCGCCCATGGTCGGGTTCTGTGTACAGCGCAGGGGCGTGCTGGTGTGGTCGCCACTGACACATACATTGCAGCCGATGCATTCGCGAATTTCCTCGGCGCGCCCCTCTTCAATCTTCTTGGGCAAGAACGGATCGGCAATCGAAGGGCGGGCCGCCCCGATCAGGTCCAGTACGCCACGGCGAACCAAAGACACCATGGTGTCCGGCGAAGTGAAGCGGCCGACGCCCACCACGGGCTTGCTGGTCAGCGCCTTGAGCCCCAGCAGGAAGGCCTCCTGGTAACCCTCCCCGGCAAAGCGCGCCGTCACGCTGTCATTGGACCAATCGGCGACATTGACGTCCCACAAGTCCGGCAGGTCCGCCAGCATCGATAAGATTTCGGCACCTTCGCCCTCGCGGCTGAGGCCGTCGGCCATTTGCTCATCCACCGCCAGGCGGACCGCTACGGCACACCGATCACCCACTGCGTCGCGAGTGTCTTCAATCAACTCGCGCAACAGGCGCACACGGTTTTTCAGCGTACCGCCGTATTCGTCGGTACGCCGGTTATTGCGTGGCGTGAGGAAATGGAACGGCACGCTCAAGTCGTGGCCGGCGTACACATAGATGATGTCGAAACCCGCCTCCCGGGCGCGCAATGCGGCGGCTCGATGCAGGGCGCGCAATTGCCGGATATCGGCATGGCTCATGGCCCGAGCCTGCACCGGGTCGTAACTGCGCACCGGGGTATTGGAAGGCGCCCAGGGAATTTCGCGACTGTAGCGGTTGGGCGCCGAGTAACCATTGAATGCCAGCTCTACCCCAGCCAACGCCCCGTGACGGTGTACCCCCTCACACATGCGCGCCAGTGCAGGAATATCGCGTTCATCCCAAAGACGCGCTTCTATATAAGGGGAGAACTCGCTCAGCGGGCTGATTTCGCATTCTTCCGTGCACACCACGCCCCAGCCGCCCTCGGCTTTCACTGCGCGCATGCGCGCCATCGCCGAGGGGTGCACGTGGCCCATGCCATTACAGTGCGGAACTTGATAAAAGCGATTGCGGGTACGCACCGGGCCTATTTGCACCGGTTCAAACAGAATGTCATAGCGAGGATCGCGCACAGGGCTACTCCCGAACAGGTCAGTTCGTTAATGACGACGTGATGGAACTTGGCGCTAATGAGTGGCGTGATTAAACGCAGTCGAACGGGGGAAACTTCGAGGTTTTCTTATTATTGGTAGATTCATGATGCCCTCTCTGAATAAACAAAATTTGCTATCTTTCAAACAAAATGTCTATCCATTGAGAGGCAGTTTCGGAAACGCCCTACAAATTAATTGCAGATCACTTCTCAGGCATCGGCATCGGAAACGGCATCACATTGCTCATGCCCCGAGCCTCACTGATCTTCGGCGTCCCCAGGCGCTCGACTTCATCGATGCGCACAATCGAATGCATCGGCACAAAGCTGCGCACCACACCTTCGAACTGGGCCTTGAGCTTTTCTTCGCCCGGATCGACCACCAACTGGGTGCGCTCGCCAAAGACGAACTCTTCCACCTCCAGGAAGCCCCACAGATCACTTTGATAGATCTGCTTGGCGTACATTTCGAACACCTGGCCCTGGTTGAGGAAAATCACCTTATAGATTGGAGCTTCACGTTTGGTCATGGTGGGCGAACAACACATGGGGATATAAAAGAGGGCGCGAACTATAGCATGGCACCCGATGCACAGCGCTAGGAACCAATGGGCATGCCCCCTATAATGCGCGGTTCTTTACCACCAGTTGACGATTCCCATGGCCAAGAAGCTTTACATCGAAACCCACGGTTGCCAGATGAACGAGTACGACAGCTCGCGCATGGTCGACTTGCTGGGCGAACACCAGGCCCTGGAAGTCACTGCCCGCGCCGAAGATGCCGACGTGATCCTGCTCAATACCTGCTCGATCCGCGAGCGGGCCCAGGACCGTGTGTATTCGCAGCTGGGCCGCTGGCGCGAATTGAAACTGGCCAACCCGGACATGGTGATCGCCGTCGGCGGGTGCGTGGCCAGCCAGGAAGGCGCTGCGATCCGCGACCGCGCGCCCTATGTCGATGTGGTGTTCGGCCCGCAAACCCTGCACCGCTTGCCCGAGATGATCGACGCCGCACGCATCACCAAGCTGCCGCAGGTTGACGTGTCGTTCCCCGAAATCGAAAAATTTGATCATCTGCCCGAACCGCGCATCGATGGGCCGAGCGCCTATGTGTCGGTGATGGAAGGCTGCAGCAAGTACTGCACCTTCTGCGTGGTGCCTTACACCCGCGGCGAAGAAGTCAGCCGGCCGTTTGACGATGTGCTATCGGAAATCATCCACCTGGCTGAAAACGGCGTGCGCGAAGTGACCCTGCTGGGCCAGAACGTCAACGGCTACCGTGGCCAGACCGATGATGGCCGCCTGGCCGACCTGGCGGAATTGATCCGCGTGGTCGCCGCTGTCGATGGCATCGAGCGTATCCGCTACACCACCTCCCACCCGCTGGAGTTCTCCGACAGCCTGATCCAGGCCCACGCCGAAGTGCCAGAGCTGGTCAAGCACCTGCACTTGCCGGTGCAATCGGGTTCGGACCGCATTTTGTCGGCGATGAAGCGCAACCACACCGCGCTGGAATACAAATCCAAATTGCGCAAACTGCGCGCTGCCGTGCCGGGCATCTGCATCAGTTCGGACTTTATCGTCGGCTTCCCGGGCGAAACCGAGAAAGACTTCCAGCAGACCATGAAGCTGATCGAGGACGTCGGTTTCGACTTCTCCTACTCGTTCGTCTACAGCCAGCGCCCGGGCACCCCGGCTGCCGACCTGCTGGATGAAACCCCGGAAGCGTTGAAAAAAGAGCGTTTGAACGCGCTGCAACATCGCCTCAATCAGCAGGGCTTTGAAATCAGCCGACAAATGGTCGGTTCGATCCAGCGCATTCTGGTCACCGATTATTCGAAGAAAGACCCGGGTGAATTGCAGGGGCGTACCGAGAACAACCGAATCGTCAACTTCCGCTGCGACAATCCCACGCTGATCGGCCAGTTTGCCGATGTGCACATTGATGCGGCGCAGCCACACTCGTTGCGTGGCTCGTTGATCAACTGATCTCGCTGACCGGATGAAGATCAAAATGTGGGAGCTGGCTTGCTTGCGATAGCGATGTATCAGTGCCCTATGTGCCAACTGACCCACCGCTATCGCAGGCAAGCCAGCTCCCACAGGGGTTCTTCAGGGTTATCGAGAGTGGGGCCAAGCTATTTAAGTGCTTTCGCACACCGGCGCCTGGCGTTATTCTCTCTCTCACCTCATCAGCCAAAGGGCGGCTAAAAGCAACCTTGAACGCACCCATAGCAGAACCCCATCGCTTTATCCTCGAGCCGTTTGAGGCTCGCCGTTTCGCCAACCTGTGCGGACAGTTCGACGAGCACCTGCGCCTGATCGAACAACGCCTGAGCATCGAGATCCGCAACCGCGGCAATCAGTTCGAGCTCATTGGTGAACCTCAACACACCACGTCTGCAGAAAACCTGCTGCGCCGCCTCTACCGCGAAACCAAGGGTAGCGAGCTGTCGCCGGAGACCGTGCACCTGTACCTGCAGGAATCGGCTGTGGAAGACCTGGCCAATAACCCGGTGGCCGAAGCCAGCGTGGCCTTGCGTACCAAAAAAGGCATGATTCGCCCCCGCGGCTTGAATCAGCAGAAGTACGTCAAGGAAATCCTCGGCAACGACATCAACTTCGGCATCGGCCCGGCCGGTACCGGCAAGACCTACCTGGCGGTGGCCTGCGCCGTCGATGCCCTGGAACGCGAGCAAGTGCGGCGCATCCTGCTGGTGCGCCCAGCGGTCGAGGCCGGCGAAAAGCTCGGTTTCCTGCCCGGCGACCTGGCCCAGAAGATCGACCCGTACCTGCGCCCGCTCTACGACGCGCTGTACGAGATGCTCGGCTTTGAATACGTGGCCAAGCTGATCGAGCGCCAGGTGATCGAGATCGCACCACTGGCCTACATGCGTGGCCGCACGCTCAACAACAGCTTCATCATCCTCGACGAAAGCCAGAACACCACCGTTGAGCAGATGAAGATGTTCCTCACCCGTATCGGTTTCGGCTCCACTGCCGTGATCACGGGCGACATCACCCAGGTCGACCTGCCCAAGGGCACCAAGTCGGGCCTGGGCCAGGTGATCGAGGTGCTCAAGGACGTGCCGGGTATCAGCTTCACGCACTTCATGCCCAAGGACGTGGTACGCCACCCGCTGGTGCAGCGCATTGTCGAGGCCTATGAGCGTTTCGAACACCGCGACGACGCGCCCGCCAAGGACGCTCGCCACGATGCTTGAGCTAGACCTGCAGCTGGCCACCGACGCGCCCGCCCCCAGCGAAGCCCAGTTCCGCCAATGGTGTGAACTGGCCTTGCGCCAGCGCACCGCCGACTCGGAACTGACCATTCGTCTGGTGGACGAGGCCGAAGGCCGTGAGCTGAACCACACCTGGCGCCAGAAAGACTACGCGACCAACGTGCTGTCCTTCCCCGCCGACGTGCCCGACGAATTGCTGGATATTCCGCTGCTGGGCGACCTGGTGATCTGCGTCGCGGTGGTCGAGCGCGAAGCGGCCGAACAAGGCAAGGAACTTGAGGCCCATTGGGCCCATCTAGTCATCCACGGCTGCTTGCATCTCTTGGGTTACGACCACATAGACGATGACGAAGCCGAGGAAATGGAAGCGCTGGAACGAACGTTGCTTGCAGAGCTGGGTCACCGCGACCCGTACGCAGACGACGAAAACTGATCAACACTCAACTGTCATATCAAAGGATTTAGAGTAATCGCTATGAGCGAAGACCGATCGAGCAACGGGCAGAAGTCATGGCTGGGTAAACTGACCCAGGCTTTTGCCCACGAGCCGAAGAACCGCCAGGAGCTCTTGGAGCTGCTGCGCGATGCACACCAGAACAAATTGCTGGACAGCGAAGCGCTGGCCATCGTCGAGGGCGCCATCCAGGTGGCTGACCTGCAAGTACGCGACATCATGGTCCCGCGCTCGCAGATGATCAGCATCAAGGCGACCCAGACCCCACGGGAATTCCTCCCGGCCGTGATCGACTCGGCGCATTCGCGCTACCCGGTGATCGGTGAAAGCCATGACGACGTCATGGGCGTCCTGCTGGCCAAGGACTTGCTGCCGTTGATCCTCAAGGAGAACGGCGACAGCTTCAACATCAAGGACCTGCTGCGCCCGGCCACCTTCGTGCCCGAGTCCAAGCGCCTGAATGTGCTGCTGCGCGAGTTCCGCGCCAACCACAATCACATGGCCATTGTGATTGACGAATACGGCGGCGTGGCCGGCCTGGTCACCATCGAAGACGTGCTGGAGCAGATCGTCGGCGACATCGAAGACGAGCACGACGTCGAAGAAGACAGCTACATCAAGCCGCTGCCCAGCGGTGATTTCCTGATCAAGGCGCTGACGCCCATCGAGAACTTCAACGAGTTTTTCGACAGCGGGTTCTCGGACGATGAGTTCGACACCGTCGGCGGCCTGGTGATGAGTGCGTTCGGGCATTTGCCCAAGCGTAATGAAACCACCGAGATCGGTGCGTATCGCTTCCGCATCCTCAATGCCGATAGCCGTCGTATCCATCTGATCCGTTTGACACCTATCGCCCGCTAAGGACTGACATGCGCCGTATGATCGCACCCGGCTGGCCCGGTAACTTGCTGGCCGTGGTGGCCGGCGCCATCACAACCCTGGCGCTGGCGCCGTTCGATATCTGGCCGTTGGCGCTGGTAGCGGTCGGCCTGTTCTATATCGGCCTGCGGGAGCTGACACCCCGCCAAGCCCTGGCCCGTGGCTGGTGTTTCGGCTTCGGCCTGTTTGGCGCCGGCACCAGTTGGATCTACTACAGCATCCACCACTTCGGCGGCGCTTCGGTGCTGCTGGCGGGGTTCCTGATGCTGCTGTTCACCGCCGCCATCGCCTGGTTCTTTGCCCTGCCCGCCTGGTTATGGGCGCGCTGGTTGCGCCGTAACGAAGCACCACTGGCGGATGCATTGACGTTCGCCGCGTTGTGGGTCGGCCAGGAAGCCTTTCGTGGCTGGTTCCTTACCGGTTTCCCGTGGTTGTACTCCGGTTACAGTCAACTCGATGGGCCGTTGACCGGCCTCGCGCCATTGGGTGGGATGTGGCTGATTTCCTTCGCCCTCGCACTCACCGCCGCATTGCTGTGCAACCTGCCGCGTCTGCTGGCCAGCAAGCGCAATGCCTTCATCGGCGCGGGCCTGTTATTGCTGGTTGCACCTTGGGCCATTGGCCTGGCGCTCAAGCATCACGCCTGGACGTCGCCGTCTGGCGCGCCGCTGAGCGTGGCCGCGATTCAGGGCAACGTCGAGCAAAGCATGAAGTGGGACCCCGACCAGCTCAATGCACAGTTGGCGCTGTACCGCGACATGAGCCTGAGCTCCAAGCGCGTCGACCTGCTGGTCTGGCCGGAAACCGCCGTGCCGGTGCTCAAGGAGTCCGTCGAGGGCTACCTGGGCATGATGGGCAAGTTTGCCGCCGACCGGGACAGTGCGTTGATCACCGGGGTACCGATTCGCCAGGAAGTGCACCACCAGAAGCGCTACTTCAACGGCATCACCGTGGTGGGTGAAGGTGACGGCACCTACCTCAAGCAGAAACTGGTGCCGTTTGGCGAGTACGTGCCGTTGCAGGACATGTTGCGCGGGCTGATCGCCTTTTTCGACCTGCCCATGTCCGACTTCGCCCGCGGCCCTTCTGACCAGGCCATGCTACAGGCCAAGGGTTATCAGATTGCGCCGTTCATTTGCTATGAAGTGGTGTACCCCGAATTCGCCGCCGGCCTGTCGGCCCAGAGCGACCTGCTGCTGACCATCAGCAACGACACCTGGTTTGGCCGCTCCATCGGCCCGCTGCAGCACCTGCAAATGGCGCAGATGCGTGCCCTGGAAGCTGGCCGCTGGATGATCCGCGCCACCAACAACGGCGTGACCGGGCTGATCAACCCGTTTGGGCAGATCACCGCGCAGATCCCGCAGTTCGAGCGTGGCATTCTCTATGGAGAGGTGGTGCCGATGCATAACCTCACGCCGTACCTGCAATGGCGTTCGTGGCCGTTGATCATTGTGTGCCTGGCATTGTTTGGCTGGGCTCTGCTGGCTGCACGAATGTCCAAAACGCTCTGACCTGTGGGAGCTGGCTTGCCTGCGATGGCGGTGTATCAGTGCCCTGAGTGCTCACTGACCCACCGCCATCGCAGGCAAGCCAGCTCCCACATTTTGATCTCCTGTGTTGCGCCTACCGGTAGAACAACCGATACCCCACCTGCCCCACCGCTTCATTGATCAACTGCCCGCTTTGCCACACCGCCTTGACCTCCGGCATCCAGCCGCCCAGCGGTCGGCCATGGTCCACACCCAAAAAGCCCACCGGCCCCGGCACCACGGTGAAGCCGGCCTTTTCAAAACTCCACACCGAACGCGGCATGTGCCAGGCCTGGGTCACCACTACCACACGCTTGATGCCTTGAGGCAAGAGTATCTCGGCGCTCATCTGGGCGTTTTCCCAGGTAGTGCGGCTTCGCTCTTCTTTCCAGCGTACGGTGACACCGAAGTCATCCTGCATCGACACGGCCATCAGCTCGGCCTCACTGGGCGGCGTGCCGTAGTGCAAGCCACCGCTGGTCAGCACTGGCAAACCGGATGCTTTGGCCAGCCGCGCGGCAAAACGCTCACGCTCCAGGCCAATACCGGTGGGCTGGTCGCTGCCCCAGGCAATGTCACCGCGCTCGCGCCCCGAGCCCAGCACCACAATCGCGTCGGCACGCTGGGCCAAGGTGGCCCAGTCTTCCCGGGCCAAAGGTGGTTCTGTCTCCAGGACACGGGCGCCCCACTGCACCATCACTGGCAGGCTGATCAACCACATCCCGCCCAGCCCGAGGGCAAAGCACAAGCCCGCCAGGCGTGGACGGCTGCGGCGAAACCACCAGGCACACGCCAGCAACAGCAGAAAAATACCGGGCGGCAACAACAGTTGTTTAATGAAATAACGAAAAGGCATCGGGCATCTCCAAAGATGCCCGCAGCCTAGATGCATCGGGGTTTTGCAACAATCCTTACCGACAACATTTTGATAACGCTAACGGATAACGCGTGGCTCACTTGCACCGCACGGACCGGAAGTTCTCTGGCCCGCGGCCGGTCGCCAGGTCTTTGAGCCAGATGACCTTGGCCGAATGAGCGGGCGGGGAAGCCTGCCCATGGGAGGCGCGGTCGTGATTCAACGCCAGGTAGTTCTTGATCAATTCAAGTTCCGCCTGGCTCAAGCCTCGCAACTCCAGCTCCAGAGGCCGCTCATCACGCAATCGGCCTGCGGTTCTTGCGGCATCCAATGCCCGACCCAAACGGTCGATCAATCCTTCATACAACTGCGGTTTCGTTAAAGTTCGCTGCGATTCAACCATCCCCTCACCTCATTGAAGAAATACTTGCTCCCCACTAAACAGCGTAGCCCCCGTGGCTGCGCCTGCCCGGTGCCGCGACAGACGGCCCTTGCCGCGCAATCAGGGTTTCCCTCGATAGAGTGGGGTCATGTATGCTACGGCGCTTCCTGTAACTCCACTTCCCGCAGGGTTTGGGCACGGACGCGCCGCTTCTTGGTGTCGAACAACCCGGACAGTGCACCGAAGAGGATTAGGCCACCCCTATCCAGTTCAAAAGTAGCCATGCACGAACAATATCAGCCCCGTGAAATAGAAAATGCCGCCCAAACCTTCTGGGACGAGCAAAAGTCCTTTGAAGTCAGTGAACAGCCAGGCAAGGAGACTTACTACTGCCTATCGATGTTCCCTTACCCCAGCGGCAAGCTACACATGGGGCACGTGCGCAACTACACCATCGGCGACGTGATTTCGCGCTACCAGCGCATGCTCGGCAAGAACGTGTTGCAACCTATGGGTTGGGACGCCTTTGGCATGCCGGCAGAAAACGCCGCGATGAAAAACAACGTGGCGCCCGCCAAGTGGACCTACGAAAACATCGCCTACATGAAGACCCAGCTGCGCAGCCTGGGCCTGGCGGTGGACTGGTCCCGCGAGGTCACCACCTGCAAGCCGGATTACTACCGTTGGGAACAATGGCTGTTCACTCGCCTGTTCGAAAAAGGTGTGATCTACAAAAAAAGCGGCACCGTGAACTGGGACCCGATCGACCAGACCGTACTGGCTAACGAACAGGTTATCGACGGTCGCGGCTGGCGTTCCGGCGCGCTGATCGAAAAGCGCGAAATCCCGATGTACTACTTCAAGATCACCGCCTACGCGGATGAACTGTTGTCGAGCCTCGACGATCTGCCGGGCTGGCCTGAACAAGTCAAGACCATGCAGCGCAACTGGATCGGCAAATCCAAGGGCATGGAAGTGCAGTTCCCGTACAACGTCGACTCCATCGGCGAAGCGGGCGCACTCAAGGTCTTCACCACCCGTCCAGACACCCTGATGGGCGCGACCTACGTCGCCGTGGCCGCCGAACACCCGCTGGCCACCCAGGCCGCACAGAACAACCCTGAGCTGCAGGCGTTCATCGCTGAATGCAAAGGCGGCAGCGTGGCCGAAGCCGACGTCGCCACCCAGGAGAAAAAAGGCCTGCCAACCGGCCTGTTCGTCGAGCACCCGCTGACCGGCGAGAAACTGCCGGTTTGGGTCGCCAACTACGTATTGATGCACTACGGCGATGGCGCCGTCATGGCCGTGCCGGCCCACGACGAGCGCGATTTCGAATTCGCTACCAAGTACAGCCTGCCGATCAAGTCGGTCGTGCGCACCAGCTCGGGCGACACCAACCCCGCTCCGTGGCAAGACGCCTACGGCGAGCACGGCACGCTGATCAACTCCGGCGAATTCGACGGCCTGGACTTCCAGGGCGCCTTCGATGCCATGGAAGTTGCCCTGATCCAGAAAAACCTCGGTGCCTCGCGCACCCAGTTCCGCCTGCGCGACTGGGGCATCAGCCGCCAGCGCTAC
The DNA here is from genome assembly GCF_001896155.1 of Pseudomonas sp. FSL W5-0203. Lineage (NCBI taxonomy): Bacteria > Pseudomonadati > Pseudomonadota > Gammaproteobacteria > Pseudomonadales > Pseudomonadaceae > Pseudomonas > Pseudomonas sp. FSL W5-0203. Next base: position 145,059 of record NZ_MPOR01000004.1, on the reverse strand, counting down.
TGGGGCTGCCCGATCCCGATCATCCACTGCCAAACCTGCGGCGACGTGCCGGTACCGGAAGACCAACTGCCGGTCGTGTTGCCAGAAGACGTGGTGCCGGATGGCGCTGGCTCGCCGTTGGCACGCATGCCTGAGTTCTACGAGTGCAGCTGCCCTAAGTGCGGCGCACCGGCCAAGCGTGAAACCGACACCATGGACACCTTCGTCGAGTCCTCGTGGTACTACGCTCGTTATGCCTCGCCGCACTATGAAGGCGGCCTGGTGGAGAAATCCGCAGCCGACCATTGGTTGCCGGTGGATCAGTACATCGGTGGCATCGAACACGCCATCCTCCACCTGCTGTATGCGCGCTTCTTCCATAAGCTGATGCGTGACGAAGGCCTGGTGAGCTCCGATGAGCCGTTCAAGAACCTGCTGACCCAGGGCATGGTGATCGCCGACACTTACTATCGTCGCGAAGCCAATGGCGCCTACACCTGGTTCAACCCGGCGGATGTCGAGCTTGAGCGTGACAGCAAGGCCAAGGTCATCAGCGCCAAATTGAAGGCCGACGGCCTGCCGGTGGAAATCGGTGGCACCGAGAAGATGGCCAAGTCCAAGAACAACGGCGTCGACCCACAGTCGATGATCGATCAGTTCGGCGCCGACACCTGCCGCCTGTTCATGATGTTTGCCTCGCCGCCTGACATGAGCGCCGAATGGTCCGACTCTGGCGTTGAAGGTTCGCACCGTTTCCTCAAGCGCGTCTGGCGCCTGGCCCACGCCCATGTCAGCCAGGGCCTGCCGGGCAAGCTGGACATCGGCGCCTTGAACGACGAGCAGAAAGCCGTGCGCCGCAGCATCCACCTGGCTATCCGCCAGGCCAGCCAGGACGTCGGGCAGAACCACAAGTTCAACACCGCCATCGCCCAGGTGATGACGCTGATGAACGTGCTGGAAAAAGCCTCGCAGGCGACCGAACAAGATCGTGCGCTGATCCAGGAAGGCCTGGAAACAGTTACCCTGTTGCTCGCGCCGATCACGCCGCACATCAGCCATGAACTGTGGAGCCGTCTGGGCCACAGCGGTGCCGTCATCGATGCCGCCTGGCCGGTGCAGGATGACAGCGCCCTGGTACAGGACACGCTGCAACTGGTCATCCAGGTTAACGGTAAACTGCGTGGCCAGATCGACATGCCGGCCAGCGCCAGCCGTGAAGAGGTTGAAGCAGCTGCACGTATCAATGAGAACGTGCTGCGCTTTACCGAAGGCCTGACCATCCGCAAGGTGATCGTGGTGCCTGGCAAACTGGTCAATATCGTCGCCAGCTAAATCGGATCAGGCGCGGGGCTTGGGCCCCACGCCGAACTAAACCTTTAGGGCCCGAGAAGGCCCACCTGGTTTCAAGGGGAGCAACAAAATGATCAAACGCAATCTGCTGGTTATGGGCCTTGCCGTGCTGTTGAGCGCTTGCGGCTTCCAGCTGCGCGGTACCGGCACCAATGAGCTGTCGCTCAAGGAACTCGACGTCAGCGCCCGCAACGCCTACGGTGAAACCGTCACCCAACTGCGCCAGACCCTGGAAAACAGCGGTGTGCACGTGTACAACGGCGCGACCTACAAACTGATCCTGACGGATGAGCGAGAAACCCAGCGCAATATCAGCTACGCGAGTGCTGGCCGTGCGTCCGACGTCGAGTTGAACACTGCGCTGATGTTCGAAATACAAGGCCGTGATCAGTTGCCGTTGATGGGTGACAAGATCCAGGTGCAGAAAGTGGTGAGCCACGATGGCAACAACCTGGTGGGTTCGGACTCCGAGACCATCCAGGTGCGCAAGGAAATGCGTCGTGAGCTGATCCAGCGCATGATGACTCGCCTGCAAATGCTCACTCCGGAAAAACTGGCTGAGCTGCAGCAAGTGGCCGACAACAAGGCCAAGGCTGATGCCGACGCCCTGAAAGCCGCGCAGGAATATGAAGACAACACGCCGAAACAGTCGCCTGTTGAAGTCCCTGTCGAGTAAGCCAGACGGGGCGCCCCTGGCGCCCCGTTCGCCCTGCCTATGAAACTTGCCCCCGCCCAACTCGCCAAACACCTGCAAGGTGGCCTTGCGCCTGTGTACATCGTCAGCGGCGACGACCCGCTACTGTGCCAGGAAGCGGCCGACGCTATCCGCACCGCCGCACGCCAGCAAGGTTTCGATGAACGCCAGGTGTTCAGTGCTGACGCCAGTTTCGACTGGGGCACGCTGCTGCAAGCTGGCGCGAGCATGTCGCTGTTTGCCGAAAAACGCCTGCTGGAACTGCGCCTGCCCTCGGGCAAGCCGGGCGATAAAGGCGCGGCGGCCCTGATGGAATACTGCTCGCGCCCCGCCGAAGACACCGTGCTGCTGGTCAGCCTGCCCAAGCTTGACGGCAGCGCGCAGAAAACCAAGTGGGGCAAGGCCCTGGTTGAAGGTCCACAGACTCAGTTCATCCAGATCTGGCCGGTGGACAGCAACCAGTTGCCGCAGTGGATTCGTCAGCGCCTGTCGCAATCAGGGCTGGCGGCGACACAGGATGCCGTGGAACTGATCGCCGCTCGGGTCGAGGGCAACCTGCTTGCCGCCGCCCAGGAGATCGAAAAGCTCAAGTTGATGGCTGAAGACGGGCAGATCACCGTCGAAACCGTGCAAGGCGCAGTGGCCGATAGCGCACGCTTTGATGTGTTCGGCCTGGTGGACGCCATCCTCAACGGCGAACCCGCCCACGCCCTGCGCATGCTCGAAGGCCTGCGTGGCGAAGGAGTGGAACCACCGGTGATTCTGTGGGCACTGGCCCGTGAGCTGCGGGTGTTGGCGAACATTGCCCTGCAATACAGCCAAGGCACACCGCTGGACAAATGCTTCAGCCAGGCCAGGCCGCCGGTGTGGGACAAGCGCAAACCCCTGATGAGCAAAGCCCTGCAACGGCACTCGGCGCAACGCTGGGCGCAACTGTTACTGGAAGCGCAGCGCATCGACGCACAGATCAAAGGCCAGGCGGCCGGCTCGCCGTGGATGAGCCTGAGCCGCTTGTCGCTGTTGATGGCTGGCCAGCGCCTGGCGTTGCCTGCCGAATAACCACCTCTGTACAACGGCACAAAACCCTGTGGGAGCTGGCTTGCCTGCTCCCACATTGACTCTGCCCACTGCCTATTTGCGACATTTCCCACCTATCGACGGGCTTTACAGCCGGCCCACTTCGGCAGATGATTTGCACCGCTGCATTCCACCCTCAAGCGAGAGAATCCACCATGAGCAAAAAGCCATCCAAGCATGGCCCCAACAAGGCCAAATCCATCATCGCCCAGCCCTTGTTCCGCAGCCGCCAGGAACGCGCCGGCAAAGGCAAAGGCAGCTACCGCCGCGAAGCCTTCCAGTCTAATAGCTGGGAGGCTTCTTACTTTCTGGCTGCCTGAAGGCAAGCGCCCCTCTGGCATGATAAGGTCTGTACCTGATTTGTAACCCCTGGACCTGTGCATGCCCTCTCGTCTTTCTCGTCATTGGCACCTGCGCCAATTGATCGCTGCCTCCAGCCTCATTCTGCTTGTCGCCTGCGCCGAAAAACCTACCGCTGCGGACGCTCAACCCCTGCCCAAGCTCCAGACGGCCCCGGCTATCGCGCCTGCCGTGGTGGCCCCGTTGGCGGTGGACAATCTCGATATCCAGCCGACCCAGACCTTTGCCGAATGGCAAGCTGGCTTCCGTGCGCAAGCGCTGCAGGCCGGGATCACTGCGGCCGTGTTCGATAACGCTTTTGCCGGCGTCACACCTGATATGGCGGTGATTCGCGCCGACCGCAGCCAACCGGAATTTTCCCGCCCAGTGTGGGAATACCTCGACGGAGCACTGTCGCCGGTGCGCGTGCGCAATGGCCAGGCACTGCTGGTCAAGTACGCCGATATTCTGCAAAGCATCGAGCAACGCTATGGCGTCGACCGCCAGGCGCTGGTCTCGGTGTGGGGCATGGAGAGCAACTTCGGCGCTTTCCAGGGCAATAACTCGGTGATCCGCTCCCTGGCCACCCTGGCCTATGAAGGACGTCGTCCGGCCTTTGCGCAAGCGCAGTTGCTGGCCGCGCTGCAGATTATCCAGCATGGCGATATTCAGGCCGACCAGATGAAAGGTTCCTGGGCCGGGGCGATGGGCCAGACCCAGTTCATCCCGACCACCTACAACACCCATGCCGTGGACTTCGACGGTGACGGTCGCCGCGATATCTGGAACAGCCCGTCCGACGCCCTCGCCTCCACGGCGCATTACCTGCAAAGCTCCGGTTGGCAGAAAGGCCAGCCGTGGGGCGTTGAAGTACAGCCGCTGCCGTCGGGCTTCGACTACAGCCTGGCCGATGGCGGCGTGCGCAAGACCGTGGCGCAATGGCTGCAACTGGGCATCCAACTGCCGCCTGGCGTGAGCCTGCCGGCCAATGTCGACCAGCTGTCCGCCGCCCTGCTGCTGCCGGCCGGCTACCGTGGCCCGGCGTTCCTGGTGCTGGATAACTTCCGCGCGATCCTCAAGTACAACAATTCGTCGTCCTATGCACTGGCGGTTGGCTTGCTGTCGGAGCGGTTTGGCGGTGGCGGTGTGATTCGGGGCAGTTGGCCAAAAGATGAGCTGCCACTGAGCCGTTCGCAACGCATAGACCTGCAGACGGCGCTCAGCGCCAAAGGCTATGACGCGGGTAATGCCGACGGGATTATTGGCGCCAACACGCGCAAGGCGATTCGGGCTGCGCAGCAGGCACTGGGCTGGCCGGCGGATGGGTATCCGACGGTGAAGTTGCTGGAGTCGCTGCAGAACCGCTGAAGTGATCGCTCCCACGCTCTGTGTGGGAGCGCTGCCTTGGACGCTCCGCGTCCGCGGCTGAAGAGGGTGACGCAGAGCGTCACTGAAGGGATTCCCACGCAGAGCGTGGGAACGATCAGGCCTTGAACACTACATCCTGCTCCAACACCACACGCTGCTCCCCCGCATCCAGGCGCACCAAGGCGCCCATCGGCAATGTCAGGTTCGGGTCGCAATGCCCACTGCGCCAGCCTGCCAGCACTGGAATGCACAGCGGCTCAAAGGACTGCTTCAGCAGACGTGCCAACGCCCCGCTATCCACACCAGCCACATCCCCTACCAGCACACCGGCGACCTGGGCCAGCTTGCCAGCCAGGCGCAGGTGGGTCAGCAGACGGTCAATGCGATAGAGCGGTTCGTTGACGTCTTCGATAAACAGGATGATGCCGTCAGCGTCTATTTCGTATGGCGTGCCCATGACTGCGGCGATCATCGACAAGTTACCGCCCAGCAAGCGCCCACAAGCCACACCTGGCTCGATTGTGGTCAACGGGTAGGCCATCGGGTGCGGCAGCACACTGCCGGCGCCCCGCTGGCCACGCAGCAGGCTGAACAAGGAGGATTCGGTGGGTGGCTGTTTGCCGCCGAGCAGGTCGGCGTTGAGCATCGGGCCATGGAACGTCACAAAGCCCGCATAGCGGTTGATGGCCAGATGCAAGGCGGTGATATCGCTGTAGCCCACGAACGGCTTCGGGTTGGCGCGCAGCAGGTCGAAGTCTAGGGCGTCGAGCAAACGGGGCGTGCCGTAACCGCCACGCAGGCAAAGGATGGCATCGATATCGGGGTTGGCGAAGGCGGCATGCAAATCACGCACGCGCACTTCATCGCTGCCGGCCAGGTAGCCGTCGTGCTCGTACACCCCGGGGAAAATGTGCAATTGGTAGCCACGGGCACGCATCCATTGCCCGGCTTTTTCAACATCCAGCGCGGCGGGGCCGGCGGGGGCGATCAGGCCGAGGGTGCCTTCGGGGCGCAGTGCAGGTACGGCGGCGGTCATCCATGGTTCTCCCTATATGACGCAGAACGAAATGTGGGAGCTGGCTTGCCTGCGATGCAAGCGCCTCGGTGTATCAGTGACACCGAGGTGATGCTATCGCAGGCAAGCCAGCTCCCACACAAGCCCGCATTTCACATTGATTCTGGAGCGGCTTACGAAACCAGGCTCGCCTTGACCAGCTTGGCCTGCTCGTCGGCGTGGTACGAAGACCGCACCAACGGGCCCGAGGCCACGTTCTTGAAGCCCATCTTGTAGCCTTCCTCGGCGAACCAGGCGAAGGTGTCAGGGTGCACGAAGCGCTGCACCGGCAAGTGGCTGCGGGACGGTTGCAGGTACTGGCCCAGGGTCAGCATGTCGATGTCGTGTTCGCGCATGCGCTTCATGACTTCGATGACTTCTTCGTCGGTTTCACCCAGGCCCAGCATCAAGCCGGACTTGGTCGGGATGTGCGGCATCATCTGCTTGAATTTCTGCAGCAGGGTCAGCGACCACTGGTAGTCCGAACCCGGGCGTGCAGCCTTGTACAGGCGCGGCACGGTTTCCAGGTTGTGGTTGAACACATCCGGCGGCTCGGCAGCGGTGATGTCCAGGGCGACGTCCATCCGGCCACGGTAGTCCGGCACCAGGGTTTCGAGCATCACGTTCGGCGACAGCTTGCGGATCTCGCGGATGCAGTCGGCAAAATGCTGGGCACCACCGTCACGCAGGTCGTCGCGGTCTACCGAGGTGATCACCACATACTTGAGCTTCAGGTCGGCGATGGCGATGGCCAGGCTTTCTGGCTCGTTGACGTCCAACGGCTTCGGACGGCCGTGGCCGACGTCGCAGAACGGGCAACGACGGGTGCAGATGTCACCCATGATCATGAACGTGGCGGTGCCGCCAGAGAAGCACTCGCCCAGGTTCGGGCAGGAGGCTTCTTCGCATACGCTGTGCAACTTGTGTTTGCGCAGCAGCGACTTGATACGGTCGACTTCCGGCGAAACCGGGATGCGCACGCGAATCCAGTCAGGTTTCTTCGGCAGTTCGGTGGTCGGGATGATCTTGACCGGGATGCGTGCAACCTTCTCGGCGCCGCGCAGCTTGACGCCGGCTTCCACCTTGGCACGCGGGGCCGGGGCTGGACGCTCAGTGATGTCCAGCGTCGGGATCATGGTTTGCACAACATCAGTAGTCATATCAATCGATTCCGCCCGTCAGGGTCGTCTGCTCTGCATAGTCGAGGTGTTTGACGAGCTGCGCGCGCAGCCGGGCACTTACCTCGGCAAATTCTATGGATGTTGCATGCTCACTCAACTGGGTCATCGCAAGCCCGGCGTAACCGCACGGGTTGATCCGTCGGAACGGCGCCAGGTCCATGTCCACATTCAAGGCCAGGCCATGAAAGGAACAACCGTGGCGAATGCGCAGCCCCAGGGAGGCGATTTTCGCGCCATCCACGTATACACCCGGTGCATCGGGCTTGGCCACGGCGGTCACGCCGTAACTGGCCAATAGCTCGATCAGGCACGTTTCCATGCGGCTGACCAGGTCGCGCACGCCAAACCCCAGCTTGCGCACGTCCAGTAGCAGGTAAGCCACCAGTTGACCGGGCCCATGGTAAGTCACTTGCCCCCCTCGGTCGACCTGCACCACCGGAATATCACCCGGAAGCAGCAAGTGCTCGGCCTTGCCGGCCTGACCCTGGGTGAAGACCGGCGGGTGTTCCACCAGCCAGATTTCATCCGGGGCCGAGGTGCCGCGCTCATTGGTAAAGCGCTGCATGGCATGCCAGACCGGCTCGTATGCCATCCGGCCGAGCTCGCGAAAGCCCAGGACTTGCGACATCACAGCACCATATGCACGAAGCCGGTGGCTCGCAGTTCGCTGTTGATGTTGTAGAGCTGGTCTTGATCGGTCGCAACGATGTGCAACTGGATCGTGGTGTACTTGCCGGTGGAGCTTTGGCGCTCGTCCACGCGGTTGTCGTTGATCGTCGCGTGCTTGCGCACGATTTCGAGAATCTTGTCCTTGCGGCCGACACCGGTATCGCTGATCACCTTGACGGGATAATCCGTCACAGGAAATTCGATCTTTGGCGCCTTTACTTCTACGTCTTTATCGGTCATGGCAGAACAGCCTCGTAAGCGCTAAGCCGTGGCGACGGGCAAAGCCCCGCGTTGGATCAACGCGGGGCTTTGCAGGTGCACACAATCAGTTGAACAAGCCGTAGAAGAATAGACGGATGCTATCCCATACGCGGCGGAAGATACCACCTTCCTCGACAGCGTCCAGCGCGATCAGGTCGGCGCTGTGCACCACCTTGTCGTCCAGCTTCACTTCGACCTTACCGATCACATCACCCTTGGCGATTGGCGCAACCAATTGCGGGTTCAGGGTCATGCTGGCGGCGAGCTTTTTCAGCTGGCCTTTAGGCATGGTCAGGGTCAGGTCGTCGGCCAGGCCGGCCTTGACTTGCGAAGTCGAGCCCTTCCACACCGGCGCGGTCGCCAGTTCAGCACCCTTCTGGTAGAAGGTCTGGGTTTCGAAGAAGCGGAAGCCGTAAGTCAGCAGTTTTTGCGTCTCGGCCGCACGGGCCTGCTCGCTGTTGGTGCCGAATACTACGGCGATCAGGCGCTGGCCATCACGTACGGCGGACGACACCATGCAGTAGCCGGCTTCGTCGGTGTGGCCGGTCTTCAGGCCATCGACGGTCTTGTCGCGCCACAGCAACAGGTTGCGGTTAGGCTGCTTGATGTTGTTCCAGAAGAATTCCTTCTGGGAGTAGATCGCGTAGTGCACCGGGTCAACGCGGATGATGGCGCGCGCCAGGATCGCCATGTCATGAGCCGACGAGTAGTGCTCCGGGTTCGGCAGGCCGGTCGGGTTCATGAAGTGGCTGTTGGTCATGCCCAACTCACCGGCGGTTTTGTTCATCATGTCGGCGAAGGCGTCTTCGCTGCCGGCGATGTGCTCGGCCAGGGCGACGCTGGCGTCGTTACCGGACTGGATGATGATGCCGTGCAGCAGGTCGCTCACGGTGACTTGCGAACCCACCTTGATGAACATCCGCGAACCACCGGTACGCCAGGCGTTTTCGCTGACGGTAACCGGGTCGTTTTCGCCGATCTGGCCGCGACGGATTTCCAGGGTCGCGATGTAGGCGGTCATCAGCTTGGTCAGGCTGGCAGGCGGCAGGCGTACATCACCGCCGTTTTCGACCAGCACGTTACCACTGGCGGCGTCCATGAGGACCCACGACTTGGCGGCCAGTTGCGGGGAGGCCGGCACCATTTCAACCGCCCAGGCGGCCGGGGTGATGATCAGCGAGATAAGCAGGCACGTGCGTTTGGCTAAGGTGGTGATGTTCATCCGTCTCTCGAAATTGCTTATGGAAACTTGCCCTCGCGGGCAAAACTATTCAGACAGCCCGCTTCCAGACTGTCACGTGTTCGGTTGCCCGCTCACCCCTTGCCCCTGGGTTTTTATTGTTCAACGAGCCAACAACCAGGGCTCGGGCACGCAGACGCCCCCGAGCCATCAATGCGTTACTTATTCTGCGGTGACCACGCTAGGTTGCCCAAGGTTGGCCAGGCGTACGCTGTTCTGCACTTGCGCCACTTCGCTCGGCGAGCCGATCGGGCCCATGCGCACACGGTGCAACGTTTGCTGGTTACGCACGATGGAGCTGATGAAGACTGGCGCGCTGACCATACCGCTGAGCTTGGACCTTAACAGTTCTGCCGCATCCGGGTTGGCGAAAGCGCCGACCTGCAGGTATTGCCCGCCCGCCATCGAGGCGCCCGGTGCCGCGTGAGGGACGACGACGGTATCCGGAGCATGTTGCGCCGGCGGCGGCGTCCACTGCTCGATCTTGCCGGTCGAGGCCGTCACTTGCGGTTGCGGGGTAGCCGGTTCGTTGAGCATCAACGGCGCCGGCTTGCCGCGCTGGGCCCAGTACTGCGCCGGGTCGATGCCTTCGACTTTCACCCGGGCGGTGCCGGTTTCGGCGTAGCCAAGCTTCTTGGCGGCGGCGTAGGACAGGTCGATGATCCGGTCCGAATAGAACGGCCCGCGGTCATTGACCCGCAGGATCACCGTGCGGTTGTTGTCCAGGTTGGTGACGCGAACATAGCTGGGCAGCGGCAGGGTCTTGTGGGCCGCGCTCATGCCATACAGGTCATACACTTCGCCGTTGGCGGTGTTCTGGCCATGGAACTTGGTGCCGTACCAGGACGCGGTGCCCGACTGCACGTAAGTCTTGGATTCCTGCAGCGGGAAGTAATTCTTGCCCAGCACGGTATAGGGGTTGGCCTTGTACGGGCCGGTGTGCAGGGTCGGCGTGGCGTCCGGGATTTTCGACACATCCACATCCCACCACGGCGCGCCGTCTTTGTGCGCGCGGTTGATGTCCAGGCCCGGCTGGGCGCGCACGACCGCGCCGCCGGCCTTCTTGGCCGGCGCACGGTTAGGCGTGGTGGAGCAACTGGCTACCAACAAGGACAACGCGGCGAACGCCACCAGCTTGAGCGGTTTTTTGAACGGCGATACCCGCATTACTTGTTGCCCCGTGCTTGAACCAGCTCATCTGACAGCTGATGCACGGCCATGGCGTACATCACACTGCGGTTATAACGCGTGATTGCGTAGAAATTCTTCAGGCCCATCCAGTATTCAGGGCCATTTGCGCCTTCCAGGCGGAATGCCGTCACCGGCATGTCGTCGCGTGGCGCATTCTGACTCGACCAGCCCAGCGCTCGCAACTCCCCGACGGTCTTGACCGGTTCGATACCTTGGGTCAGGCCCTCGTCGGCGCGCTCGCCCGCGACATCGGCGCGGATAATCACCGGCTCGCCGCCCACCCAGCCGTGGCGCTTGAAGTAGCTGGCCACGCTGCCGATGGCATCGTCGGGGTTGCTCCAGATATTGATGTGCCCGTCACCGTCGAAATCCACCGCGTAGGCCCGAAAGCTGCTCGGCATGAACTGCGGCAAGCCCATCGCCCCGGCGTAGGAGCCCTTGAGGCTCAGCGGGTCGACCTGCTCTTCGCGGGCCAGCAACAGGAATTCGCGCAGTTCCTTGCGGAAGAATTCGGCACGGGGCGGGTAATCGAAGCCCAGGGTCGACAAGGCGTCGATCACCCGGTAGCTGCCGGTATTGCGCCCGTAAAAGGTTTCGATGCCGATGATCGAGACGATCACCTGCGCCGGCACGCCGTATTCTTGCTCGGCGCGGGCCAGTACCGCCTCGTGCTGGCGCCAGAAATCCACGCCGCGGGCGATGCGTGCATCAGTGAGGAACATCGGGCGATAGTCCTTCCACTGCTTGACGCGTTCGGCGGGCCGGGAAATGGCGTCGAGGATCGCCTGCTTTTTCTGGGCTTCGCGGAACACGCCCATCAGTTGCTCACCGGCAAAACCGTAGTCGCGGGTCAGCTCACCGACAAATTCGGCAACCTGGGGAGAGCCATCGTAGTCACCGGCCTGCGCCTCTTGCGTTGCCCCCAGCAGCCCGATCAGGCCCATCCAGGTCGCATGCCGAGTCGCCCAGCCGCGCATTACTTGCATTGACATCTTCACCTTATTCAAACCTGTGCGATCCACTTGCGATGCGTATGAATCGACATCAAAACCCCAAACGCTGACAGCAATGTCACCAGCGAAGTTCCGCCGTAGCTAATGAATGGCAACGGCACCCCAACCACCGGCAGCAGGCCACTGACCATACCGATGTTGACGAAAACGTAAACAAAAAAAGTCATGGTCAGGCTGCCGGCGAGCAATTTGCCGAACAGCGTCTGCGCCTGGGCCGTGATCACCAGGCCGCGACCAATCAACAGCAGATAGATCAGCAACAATGCGCAAATGCCCACTAGGCCGAACTCTTCGCCCATCACCGCGATGATGAAGTCGGTATGGCTCTCGGGCAAGAAGTCCAGGTGAGACTGGGTGCCCAGCAACCACCCCTTGCCAAATACCCCGCCGGAACCGATGGCCGCCTTGGATTGGATGATGTTCCAGCCGGTGCCCAGCGGGTCGCTCTCCGGGTCGAGGAACGTCAGGATCCGTTGCTTCTGGTAGTCGTGCATAAAGAAGAACCACATGGCCACCGCCACGGGCACGGCGGCGGCCAGCACGCTGAGGATCCAGCGCCAGCGCAATCCGCCCATGAACAGTACGAACGCGCCACCGGCGAGGATCAGCAACGAGGTGCCAAGGTCCGGCTGGCGCACGATCAGCACAAAGGGCACGCCAATCAGGATCAGGCTGATCGCCACGTGCTTGAGCTGCGGCGGCAAGGTGCGCTTGGACAGGTACCAGGCAATAGTGGCCGGCATCAGGATCTTCATGAATTCCGACGGCTGGAAGCGAATCACCCCCGGGATGTTGATCCAGCGTGTGGCCCCCATGGCGTTGTGGCCCATGACGTCCACCACCACCAGCAGCAACACGCCGGCGACATAGCCCAAGGGCACCCAGCGTGCCATGAAGCGCGGCTCCAACTGGGCGATCACCACCATCGACAGCAGGCCCAGGCCAAACGAGGACGCCTGCTTGATCAGCAAGTCCCAGTTCTTGCCGCTGGCCGAATACAGTACAAAAAGGCTGCCGGCCGCCAGGGTCAGCAGCAGGATCAGCAAGGGGCCATCAATGTGCATGCGTTGCAGCAACGTCGCACGGCGACGCATCACATCTTCGCTGGAGAGGATGCGGTCAAAATTACTCTTCACGGGCCGTAACCTCGGGGCTTGAAGGGGGGCCGCCATACTCGGGCTTGAGCCGGCCATCGTCGGCCAGCAGCCAGGCGTCCATCACCTGGCGTACCACTGGGGCCGCGACGCCGGAGCCGGACTCGCCGTTCTCGACCATCACTGCCACCACGATTTTCGGGTCTTCCGCCGGCGCAAAGCCGACAAACAAGGCGTGGTCGCGGTGGCGCTCCTGCACCTTGGAGCGGTCATACTTTTCGCCCTGCTTGATTGCGACCACCTGGGCCGTACCACTCTTGCCGGCAATGCGGTACTGCGCGCCGACCGCCGCCTTGCGCGCGGTGCCGCGAGCGCCGTGCATCACCTGCTGCATGCCGTGGTTGACCTTGGTCCAGTCGGACGGGTCACGCAGCACGATGTCCGGAATCGGGTTGTCGTCCACCGGCTTTTCGCCTTCGATGGTCCTGGCCAGATGCGGTCGGTTCCACACGCCTTTGTTCGCCACCAGCGCCGTGGCCTGGGCCAGTTGCAGCGGAGTGGCTTGCATATAGCCCTGGCCGATACCCAGGATCAGGGTTTCGCCAGGGAACCACGCCTGGCGGCGGGTCGCACGCTTCCACTCCCGCGATGGCATCAGGCCAGGGGATTCTTCGAACATGTCCAAGGAGACTTTCTGACCGAGGCCGAACTTGCCCATGTAGGCAGATAGCCGATCAATCCCCAGCTTGTGGGCCAGGTCGTAAAAATAGGTGTCGTTGGAGCGCATAATCGCGGTGTCCAAATCGACATAGCCGTCACCGGAGCGGTTCCAGTTACGATACTTGTGGTCGTAGTTGGGCAGCATGTAGTAGCCAGGGTCGTACACCCGGCTTGAGGCCGTGACCACGCCAGCATCCAGGCCGGCAATCGCCACCGCCGGCTTGATGGTCGAGCCCGGTGGGTACAGGCCGCGCAACACACGGTTGAACAGTGGCCGGTCGATGGAGTCACGCAGCTCGGCGTAGGCCTTGAAGCTGATGCCAGTCACAAACGGGTTGGGGTCGAAGCTGGGCTGGCTGACCATCGCCAGCACTTCGCCAGTCTTCGGGTCCAGCGCCACTACGGCACCTCGCCGACCGCCCAAGGCCATCTCGGCAGCTTCCTGCAACTTGATGTCCAGGCTCAGGACAATGTCCTTGCCCGGTACCGGATCGGTGCGCTTGAGCACGCGCAATACGCGGCCACGCGCATTGGTCTCGACTTCCTCGTTACCTACCTGGCCATGCAACTCGGCCTCGTAGAAACGCTCGATGCCGGTTTTGCCGATATGGTGGGTGCCGCTGTAGTTGATCGGGTCGAGGGTTTTCAGCTCTTTCTCGTTGATCCGCCCCATGTAGCCAACGGAGTGGGCAAAGTGCGGCCCTTGCGGGTAATGCCGCACCAACTGCGCCACCACTTCCACACCCGGCAGGCGGAACTGGTTCACCGCAATCCGGGCGATCTGCTCTTCGGTCAGCTCGAACAGAATAGGCACCGGCTCGAACGGCCGGCGCCCCTGCCGCATGCGCTTCTCGAAGACGGCCCGGTCTTCCGGCGTCAGTTGCAGCACCTCGACGATGACATCGAGCACCTGCTTCCAGTCGCCGGAACGCTCACGGGTCATGCTCAGGCTGAAGCTGGGCCGGTTATCGGCAACCACCACGCCATTGCGGTCGAAAATCAGCCCACGGGTAGGGGGAATCGGCTGCACATGCACCCGGTTGTTTTCCGACAGCGTGGAGTGATAGTCGTACTGGATCACCTGGAGGAAATACAGCCGCGCAATCAGCACGCACATCAGCACCACCACCAAGACAGCACCGAACACCACCCGCGCGCGTACCAGACGTGCGTCTTTCTCGTGGTCCTTGATGCGGATCGGTTGGGTCATCGGGGGCGGCGCAGGCTATTTGTGGTAAGGGTGCCCGGACAGAACTGTCCAGGCGCGATACAGCTGTTCACCGATCAGAATCCTTACCAACGGGTGCGGCAACGTCAGCGCCGACAGCGACCAGCGCTGATCGGCCCGCGCACAGACTTCTGGCGCCAGCCCTTCCGGGCCGCCGACCATGAAATTGACCGTGCGCGAATCCAGGCGCCAGCGATCCAGCTCCACCGCCAGTTGCTCGGTGCTCCAGGGCTTGCCGTGCACTTCAAGGGTGACGATGCGCTCATTGGGGCCGACCTTGGCCAGCATGGCTTCGCCTTCCTGACGGATAAAGCGCGCCACGTCGGCGTTCTTGCCCCGGGTATTGAGCGGTATTTCCACCAGCTCAAGCGACAGCTCAGCGGGCAGACGCTTGGCATATTCGTGCCAGCCTTCTTCCACCCACTTGGGCATGCGTGAACCGACAGCGATCAGACGCAGGCGCACAGCCGTTCCTTATTCCTGGTCTTTGTTGAGCTTGTCGAAGTGCGCGTGGCCCACTTCCGGGCTGTGGTGCTTGCCATCGGCAGCACGGCTCTGCTCGGCGCCTTTCCACAGACGCTCCAGGTCGTAGAACTGGCGAGCGTTGGAGGTCATCATGTGAACGATCACATCGTCCATGTCCAGCAGCACCCAGTCGCTGTCGCCCTTGCCTTCTTCACCCAGTGGCTTGACGCCCTGGGCTTTGACGGCTTCGCGAACCTTGTCCAGCATCGCGCCGATCTGGCGGTTGGAGGTACCGGTGGCGATGATCATGAAGTCGGTGATGCTCTGCTTGTCGCGCACGTCCAGCACCTGGATGTCCTGGGCTTTAACGTCTTCCAGGGCAGCCACGGCGACTTTCACCAGCTCTTCGCCAGCCAGTTCCGGGCCAACATGGGCTTCAACCGGCAGCGGCGCGCTTTTGAAGGTGCCTTTGCGCTTAACTTTGCTTACGTCTTTGTTCGTCATATAAAACTCGTTTTGCTCGTATGTTCGGGCGCTTGCTGCACGGTTCGTGCGTTCAAGCGCGCCTTTTCAGTTCGACGCACGGTAAAGCCCGTGCGCATCGATGTAGGCCAAGACCGCGTCAGGCACCAGGAAACGTACCGACTTCCCGCTGGCCAGCAGTTGACGGATCTGGGTGGCGGACACCGCAAGCGGGGTCTGCCAGACGAATGCAATATTCCCGTTCGGCCCGGTCAGGGCCAAGGGGTCACTTACCGACCGCGCGGCCAGCAGGTTGCGCAAGGCATCCGGCGGTTCGCTGTCGGCATCCGGGCGTTGCAAAACCAGGATGTGGCAATGCTGGAGGAGTTCCTCCCAGCGGTGCCAAGAGGGCAGGCCGCAAAATGCGTCCCAGCCCAAAAGCAGAAACAGTGGGTCATCTGCGGCCAATTCGGCGCGCATCAGCTCCAGGGTGTCGATAGTGTAGGACGGTTTATCGCGCTTGAGTTCGCGATCGTCCACCACCAGCGGCGATATACCTTCTACGGCAACACGCACCATTTCCAGGCGTTGTTCTGCGGCCACCTGCGGCGTGTCGCGATGGGGCGGCCGAAAATTGGGCAGCAGGCGCAGCTCATCCAGCGCAAGGGCATCCGCAACTTCCAGGGCACTGCGCAAATGGCCGATGTGCACGGGGTCGAAAGTACCGCCGAGCAGCCCGATGCGTTTAGTCATCAAGTGCGCACATGACCGTCGCCAAACACCACGTACTTCTCGCTGGTCAGCCCTTCGAGGCCCACCGGGCCGCGTGCGTGGAGCTTGTCGGTGGAAATACCGATCTCCGCCCCCAGGCCGTACTCGAAGCCGTCGGCAAAACGCGTCGAGGCGTTGACCATCACCGAAGCGGAATCCACTTCGTTGAGGAAACGCCGGGCATCGCTGAAATGCTCGGAAACGATGGCGTCGGTGTGCTTGGAGCCATAGGTATTGATGTGTTCGATGGCCTGATCCAGGTCGTCGACGATGCGGATCGACAGGATCGGGGCCGTGTACTCGGTGTACCAGTCCTGCTCGGTCGCCTCGATGACGTCCACGCCCAGCAGCGCACGGGTGCGCTCGCAACCGCGCAGTTCTACCGACTTGTCACGGTAGATGGCGGCCAGCGGCGGCAGCACGCGCTCGGCAATGCCGACGTGCACCAGCAGGGTTTCCATAGTGTTGCACGGCGCGTAGCGGTGAGTCTTGGCGTTGTCGGCAATGCGGATCGCCTTGTCGAGGTCGGCGGCGATGTCGATGAACACATGGCAGACGCCGTCCAGGTGCTTGATAACTGGCACCTTGGCATCGCGGCTGACGCGCTCGATCAGGCTCTTGCCACCACGAGGCACAATCACGTCGACGAATTCCGGCATGGTAATCAGCGCGCCCACGGCGGCACGGTCGGTGGTTTCCACCACTTGCACCACTTCGGCTGGCAACTCGGCCACGGCCAGGCCCTGCTGGATGCAGGCGGCGATGGCGCGGTTGGAGTTGATCGCCTCGGAACCGCCACGCAGGATGGTAGCGTTGCCTGACTTGAGGCACAGGCTCGCGGCGTCGATGGTCACGTTCGGGCGCGACTCATAGATAATGCCGATCACGCCCAGGGGCACGCGCATCTTGCCCACCTGGATGCCGGACGGCAGGTAACGCATGTCGCGAATTTCACCGATGGGGTCAGGCAGCTTGGCCACCTGACGCAGGCCTTCGATCATGTCGTCAATACGTGCCGGGGTCAGCGCCAGGCGGTCCAAAAGGGCTGGCTCCAGGCCATTGGCGCGCCCATTGGCCAGGTCCAGTTCGTTGGCGGCGGTCAGCTCGGAGCGCGAAGCATCCAGAGCATCCGCAGCCGCCAGCAGCGCACGGTTCTTCTGCGCGGTGCTCGCACGGGCGATCAACCGCGAGGCCTGCCGGGCAGCGCGACCCAGGCGGGTCATGTAGTCAAGAACGGACTCAGTCATGGTCAGGGAGTCTTGGCAAAGAGGAAAGCGGCAGATTATAGCTGTGACGCCGCCCGACTGACAGCGGTGAGGGGCGGATGGTCGAAATGAACTGTAAAAACCCCAGGTTCAGGCGTAATTAAGCTGAGAGTTGTTATGATTCGGTCACATTTAGCCGTATCAACCCTTGACCGCCATGCCCGATTTTTCGCCCCAACTTCCCGCCAGCCCCCTGCCCGATAGCTTCTTCGACCGCGATGCCCAACTGCTTGCGCGCGAATTACTCGGAAAAGTCATTCGTCATCGTGTGGGCGATCTCTGGCTTTCGGCGCGAATTATTGAAACCGAAGCCTATTACGTGGCCGAAAAAGGCAGCCACGCCTCACTCGGCTACACAGAAAAGCGTAAGGCTTTGTTTCTGGATGGTGGCCATATCTACATGTACTACGCCCGTGGCGGTGATTCGTTGAACTTCAGCGCTCACGGCCCGGGCAATGCCGTGCTGATCAAATCGGCCTATCCCTGGGTCGACGACATTTCCGGCGCGGCGAGCCTGGCGCAGATGCTGTTGAACAACCCCAACCCCGATGGCAGCCCACGCCCCTCGCAGAAACTCTGTGCGGGCCAGACGCTGCTGTGCAAGGCCCTGGGCCTGAAAGTGCCGATGTGGGACGCCAAGCGCTTCGATCAGGAACTGCTGTATGTCGAAGACGTGGGCCAGGTGCCCACGCAGATTATCCAGACCACGCGCCTGGGCATCCCCAGCGGGCGCGATGAGCACTTGATGTACCGCTTCGTCGATGCTGGCTATGCGCCTTATTGCACGCGGAACCCGATGCGTCGGGGGCAGGTCGAAGGCCGGGATTATTTTTTGATTTAACGCGCGACACATCCCATGTGGGAGCTGGCTTGCCTGCGATAGCAGTGGGCCAGGCAACTTCAATGCTGGCCATGCCGCAGCCATCGCAGGCAAGCCAGCTCCCACAGTTGAATTTCACCGCCTCAAATTCTGTTTTGTATGCATGGAGTGGATTGTATGGGCCAATGGCTCGATAGCATCACCGGCTGGTTGACCCTCAACCCACAATGGCTGGCAGCCGCGGTGTTTATCGTCGCGTGTGTGGAGTGCCTGGCGATTGCCGGGTTGATCGTGCCGGGCACGGTATTGCTGTTTGCAATCGCCGCGTTGGCTGGCAGCGGTGCGCTGCCTTTGAGTGAAACCCTACTGCTGGGCTTCCTCGGCGGTTTATTGGGCGACGGCGTTTCCTATTACCTGGGCCGCCACTTCCATCAGAACATCCGGCGCCTGCCCGGCCTGCGCCAGCATCCTGAATGGATGAACGGTGCAGAAACCTACTTCCACAAGTACGGAATCGCCAGCCTGTTGGTCGGGCGTTTCATCGGCCCATTGCGTCCCATGCTGCCCATGGTCGCCGGCATGTGCGACATGCCCTTCCCGCGCTTTGCCGCTGTGAGCATCATTGCCGCAGCGGGTTGGACCGTGGCCTATCTGCTGCCGGGCTGGGCTGCCGGCGCCGCGTTCCGCCTGCCGTTGCCGGAAGGCTTCTGGCCGGAAGCGGCGATTATCGCGGCGTGCCTGGCGGTGCTGCTGGGGCTGAGTTTGAACAGCAGTTGGCGCGGGCATCGGCGCGCCACCTTGTGGATCGGTTGCGCCAGCCTGGTGTTGTTAATCGCGTTGTTTATCGGCTATCCCCACCTCAATGACTTCGACCAGGGCCTGAGCGCCCTGGTGCAAGAGCATCGCAGCCCGTGGCTGGACGAAGTGATGGTACGGGTCACCCAACTGGGTGAGTTCAAGAAGATGTTCTTCGCCAGCGCGGTGTTCACTGGCCTGTTGCTGTTGGCACGGCAGTGGCGCCACGCGGTGTTTGTCGGCGCCACCCTCGCTGGCGCGGCAGTGATCAACACCGGCACCAAGCTGTTTTTCGCCCGGGGCCGCCCGGAAATCCTCACCGACCCGCTGACCAGCTTCAGCATGCCCAGCGGCCATGCCTCCGGTGCCTTTGCCTTCTTCCTGGCGCTCGCGGTATTGGCCGGTCGCGGTCAACCCACGCGGCTGCGCCTGACCTGGATGCTGCTGGGCTGCATTCCGGCGGCGTTCATTGCCTTGTCACGGGTGTACCTGGGCGCCCACTGGCCGACGGACATCCTGGCCGGCACCTTGCTGGCGATGACCGTGTGTGCGTTCAGCCTGACGGCCATCCAGTACCGCAGCCCATTGCCAGCCATGTCGCAAAAAGCCTGGTGGCTGCTGCTGCCCGCCGTGGTGGCCGTGCTCGGTTTTATCGCCTTTACCGGCACGCCCCACGCCCTGCTCAGGTACGCCTACTGACCCTTGGCCGGGCCGATCCAGTCCACGGAGGCGCTGCGCCGTTCAACGCAACGTTCGCGGCGCTCCAGTAACATCTCATCAGCCACTTCGGCGGCGCGCTCGGCAATGTACTCCGCGCCCCGCGTGGCTTGCTGCTGGAGTAATTGCGTGGTCACGCTGACAAAATAAGCGTCCCACGCCACTTGTTCCGAGGGTGTCAGCCGAATCATGGTTCTCTCCGATCATTGTTGTGTGATCGGAAAATAGTGCAGGCGACACCGTGGAGACGACCGAGCAAAGTCTGAAAGCGCTGTCAGGCAAATCCGAACCTCAGGTGAACAGCTCGCCCTGCAGTTCATCGAGCAACATCTGGATCGCATCCAGCCGTTGCTGTGGGT
This sequence comes from Pseudomonas sp. FSL W5-0203, assembly GCF_001896155.1. Classification (NCBI taxonomy): domain Bacteria; kingdom Pseudomonadati; phylum Pseudomonadota; class Gammaproteobacteria; order Pseudomonadales; family Pseudomonadaceae; genus Pseudomonas; species Pseudomonas sp. FSL W5-0203. Next base: position 124,947 of record NZ_MPOR01000004.1, on the reverse strand, counting down.
CGTCCAGTTGCAGCAAGTCGATCTTGTCGGCTTCGGTAAACGGCAACAGATAGGCCAATTGATTGCCCAGGGCTTGCTGGCCTTCGGCGTGGCCGCCCATGTCCAGCGAGGCCACCATCGGGTGCTCGGCCAGGGCCTCAAGCAACGCCAGCAAGTCGGCGTCCTCTTCGCCCAGCGGCGGGTCCGGCAACTCTTGCAACCATTGCACTTGGGCCACCAGCAATTGGTCTTTCTGCACGTCGGCCTCACGCACGCGGAATCGACGGCCACCTTCGACGCGAATGCCCAGCAGGCCGTTATCCTGCTGCTTGAAGTCACGAATCAGCGCTTCACAACCGACAAGCGCATAGCCGTCAGGGGCCGCGCCCACCTCTGAGCCATCCAGGATGCACACCACACCAAAGCCTTCGCCCTTTTTCATGCAACGGCCGATCATGTCCAGGTAGCGCGCCTCAAATATCTGCAAGTCGAGGATGCAGCCCGGGAACAGCACTGTGTTGAGGGGGAATAGCGCCAGACTCATAACGGTTTCCTTAAACCTGGGTTAAACAATGACCGACACCGCCAACGGTAGGAACACCGCCGTGGCCACGCCCATCAAACTCATGGCCAGCGCCGCGAAGGCGCCGCATTCTTCGCTTTCCTGCAGGGCCACCGAAGTGCCGACGGCGTGGGCGGTCATGCCCAAAGCCATGCCGCGCGCTTCGGGGCTGCGCACTCCCAGCCGTGACAAGAGCGCTGGGCCGATCATCGCGCCGACCACCCCAGTGATCAACACGAACACCGCCGCCAAGGCCGCTACGCCGCCGATCTGCTCGGCCACCAGCATGGCAATCGGCGAGGTCACCGACTTGGGCGCCATGGTCATCAGCACCCGGTGCTCAGCCCCGAACCACCACCCCAACGCCACACAAAGACCAGTGGCCAATACCCCGCCTACCACCAGCGTAGTAAAAATCGGCCAGAACAATTGGCGAATCCGTCGCAGGTTCAGATAAAGCGGCACCGCCAGGGCCACGGTCGCAGGCCCCAGCAGGATGCCCATGATCTCGGTGCTCTCGCGGTATTCGGCGTAGCTCAGCCCGCAGGTGAGCAGCACGCCGATCACCAGCAACATCGACACCAGCACCGGCTGCAGGAAGATCCAGCGGGTTTTCTCGAACCCCGCCAGCACCAGCTGATAGGCGCCCAGGGTGATACCGATACCGAACAACGGGTGATGAATGACCGCCGTCCAGGCGCCCTGCCAGTCGAGGATCATTGGTCCTTCTCCTTGCGCTTGACCATCTGCTGCATCAGCACGCCGACAAAGCCCATGGCAACCACCAGCGACAGCACCAACGCCCCGACGATGGCCCAAAAATCCGCCACAATGTCCTTGGCGTACACCATTACCCCCACGGCCGGCGGCACCAGCAGCAGCGGCAGGTAACGCAACAGGCTGCCGGCCGCCAGGCTCAGGGGCTCGCCGACTTCACCGCGCCAGACCAGAAAGCCCAGCATCAGCAACAAGCCGATGATTGGCCCAGGCAGCACCGGCACCAGCAAATGATTGATCGCGGTGCCGATCAGTTGAAACAGCACCAGCCAGGTCAGGCCACGTAACAGCATCCCGCTCTCTCCCCCTCAAATCCCGCGCGCATTATAAGCACGCCCGCCCTATGCTCCGGCATTCGCCAAAAGCATGTTGGGTTGACCGGGCTGATTGCCCGTGATGATCTACAGTGGTTCTCTGCAACCAAAAAAAACGCCCCTTATCAACGGGCACATAAGTGATGAACCAAGGAGAGACGCAATGCCCTATGTACCCGTAGCGCAGCTCAAAGATTACGTCGGCAAGGAACTGGGACGTTCCGAATGGCTCATCATCGACCAGGCGCGTATCAACCTCTTCGCGGAAGCCACCGGCGATCATCAGTTCATCCACGTCGACCCGATCAAGGCGGCGCAAACCCCGTTCGGCAGCACAATTGCCCATGGGTTCCTGTCGCTGTCGCTGATGCCCAAGTTGATGGAAGACATCCTGATCATGCCCGAAGGCTTGAAAATGGCCGTCAACTACGGCCTGGACAGCGTGCGCTTTATCCAGCCGGTGAAGGTGAACTCCAAGGTGCGCCTGAACGTCACCCTCACTGACGTCACCGAGAAAAAGCCGGGCCAATGGCTGTTCAAGGCGACGGCCACCCTGGAAATCGAAGGCCAGGAGAAGCCGGCCTACATTGCCGAGTCGCTGTCACTCTGCTTCGTATAATCACCACACCTTCCTCTGTAGGAGCGAGCTTGCTGAATAAATGCGGTGCCTGTGAGTTTTTCGCGGGCAAGCCCGCTCCTACAGGTGGTAGATCCTGCGCATAGACCACTAGGTTCGGCACCCCGGCTACGGCATACTCGGCGCTCAATTATCCGGATCCCGCTATGCGCCCACTCGCTCCCCTTGCCCTTGCCCTGTTGCTCACCGCTTGCGGAGACGGCGAATCGCTGTTGCCGCCCGATGCGCGCCTGCCCGATGGCGGCCGCTACCGTGGCGATGTGGTCAACGGTTTGCTGCAAGGCCAAGGCCGTGTGGACTACCCCAATGGCAGTTGGTACGCCGGCCAGTTCGACAAAGGCCAGTGGCACGGCCAGGGCGAATGGCATGGCAGCAATGGCGAAGTCTATAAAGGCGAATTCAAACAGGGCCTGTTTGATGGCCAGGGCAGCCTGACCACGTCGGGCAGCAGCTACGTGGGCGGCTTCAAGAATGGTCGACGCAACGGCGAAGGCACCCTCAAAGAGGGGCAGATGACCTATCGCGGCGAATTCCAGGACGACCAGTATTCAGGCCTCGGCCGCCTGGAACTGGCCGACGGCAGCCAGTATCAGGGCCAGTTCGCCCACGGCAAGCCCAATGGCGAAGGCCAGCGCAATGACGACAGCGGCAACCAGTTCAGCGGCCGCTTTGTCGATGGCCAACTGGAAGGCAATGGCACCTTTAATAGCGCCGAGGGCGATATCTATGTCGGCCAATTCAAGCAGAACCAGCTCAACGGTAAAGGCCGCTACGAGAACGCCGACGGCGATGTATGGATCGGCCAGTTCAAGGAGGGCGCGCTGACCGGCAAAGGCGAACTGATCGGGGTTGATGGCAGCCACTATGTCGGCCAGTTCAGTGACTGGCGCTTTACCGGCGAAGGGCGTCTTAACCTCACCGATGGCAGTTTCTATATCGGTGGCTTCGACAGCGACAACTATCAAGGCCGTGGCACCTTGGTCCTCACCGATGGCACCGTGCAGTCCGGCACTTGGGTCAATGGCCTGCGCGTACGCGACGCCGAGGGCAAGCTACTGCCCGACCCACTGGAGACCGGCATACTGGCCCAGGGACGCTTGCTCGATGACGCCCTGGCGACCGTGCCCGCGTCCACCCCGGCGGTGGAGCTGTACACCCTGGTGCTGGCCGGTGACGGCAAACAAAGCGTGTTCCTGCGTGAAGCCGATTACGTCAGCAACCTGCTCGCCACCCGCTTTGGCGCGCGCGGGCAGGTGCGCCTGGTCAACCACCGCGACCATATCGCCGACCGCCCCCTGGCCACCCGCGAAAGCCTGCGCCGCTCGGTACAAACCCTGGCCGAACGGACCGGGCCGGAAGACCTGGTGTTCATTTACCTGACCAGCCATGGCACCCATGAGCATGAGCTGGTGCTCGACCAACCGCGCATGGAACTGGCCGACCTGCCCGCCGACGAGCTGGCCGCCGTGCTCGCACCACTGAAAAACCGTGACAAGGTCATCGTGATCTCCGCGTGTTACTCCGGCGGCTTCATACCGGCGCTCAAAGATGAGCGCACCCTGATCATGACCGCCTCCCGTGCGGACCGCGTGTCGTTCGGCTGCTCGGAAGAAGCAGACTTCACCTACTTCGGTGATGCCCTTTTCGCACAAACCTTCAACCAAACGGATGATTTGCAACACGCCTTCAAACTGGCACAACTGCACGTGGCCGAACGCGAACAGGCGGACAATTTCGAAGCCTCCGAACCGCAGATCTGGGCGCCTAAGGGCGTGATCGCCCATTGGCAATTATTACGTAAACAGCAGGCACGAAAGGCGCTCGAAAGCGTCTCAATGAATAGCAAGGAAGCCAAAGGCAACTAAGCTGTAACGTGTAACAAGGGGGAAACACCATGTACCTGACACCGCAGCATATCTTGCTGGCCGGCGCCTCCGGCCTCACTGGCGAACACCTGCTCGACCGCCTGCTCAACGAACCCACCGTGACCCGCGTGCTGGCACCCAGCCGCAAACCATTGGCTGAACATCCACGCCTGGAAAACCCGGTGGGCGACCCGGCGGTGTTCCTGCCGCAACTGAGCGGCCGCGTGGATATTGCCTTCTGCTGCCTGGGCACCACGATCAAAAAGGCCGGCTCGGAAGCGGCGTTCCGTGCGGTCGACCTGGACATGGTAGTGGCCTTCGCCAAACGCGCACGGGAACTGGGCGCGCGGCATCTGATCGTGATCAGTGCGATTGGCGCCGACCCGAAATCCTCGGTGTTCTACAACCGGGTCAAAGGGGAAATGGAACTGGCGCTCCGAGCGCAAGACTGGCCGCAGTTGACCATCGTACGTCCCTCGCTCCTGCTGGGTGAGCGACTGGAACCGCGCCTGGCCGAACAGTTGGCCGGCCCGCTGTCACGGCTTATCCCGGGCAAGTACCACGGTATTGAAGTCTGCGAACTGGCTCGCGCCATGTGGCGCCTGGCGCTGGAAGAACAGGATGGCGTGCGGGTGGTGGAGTCGGACGAGTTGCGCAAACTCGGCAAGTAATGATGCAGGTCTGGTACTGATCGTTCCCACGCTCTGCGTGGTAACGCCGGTTATGACGCTCTGCGTCATGCTTGGGACGCGGAGCGTCCCCGACTGCATTCCCACGCGGAGCGTGGGAACGATCCACCCAGGCAGCCATTATCTTACAGCCCGCCCGTGGCGTTGAAGCCAACCCCCAGCACCGTCAGCACCGACAGTGGCAACAACAAGGTATCGAGCAACGCACTGGCCGGCAGGTCGAGATGGGGAGAGCTCGGGGCCTCGGCACCAAAGCGATCCTTGGCGCAACAACCGCCATTGATCGCATACAGGTCCAGGCGCGTGCCGGCATACACCACCGGCGCGCCCGCTTGCGCCGCGTCCAGCGTGCGCGCAGTGGCACAGCCGGTGAGTTGCAGCGCCATCAAGAGCAGCAGTGTTTTATTCATCGCCGCCCAAGTGGTGCTCACCCCAACGTGGCAGCATGTCCTGGGGAATGTTCAACAGGTTGAGAATGCGCGCCACCACGAAGTCCACCAGGTCATCAATGGTCTGTGGCTGGTGATAGAAGCCTGGCGACGCGGGCAGGATGGTCACGCCCATGTTCGACAACTTGAGCATGTGCTCCAGGTGAATGCTCGAATACGGCGCTTCGCGCGGCACCAGGATCAATTGGCGGCGCTCCTTCAAGGTCACGTCCGCCGCCCGTTCGATCAGGTTGTTGCAGGCGCCCGTGGCAATCGCCGACAAGGTGCCGGTGGAACAAGGCACCACCACCATCGCCGCTGGCGCACCGGAGCCTGAAGCCACCGGCGACATCCAGTCCTCTTTGCCGTAGACCTTGATCTGCCCCGCCGCCGCACCGGTGTACTCGGTAAGGAACGCCTGCATCGTCTGCACCTTGGACGGCAGCGCGACATCGGTCTCGGTCGCCAGCACCAACTGCGCCGCCTTGGAGATCAGAAAATGCACCTCACGGTCTTCACGTACCAGGCAATCGAGCAGGCGCAGGCCATAGGGCGCACCGGATGCGCCGGTCATCGCCAGGGTAATGCGTTCCGGCCCGCTCATTTCAGTGCCTCGGCCAGCTTGCCGTGCAGGCCGCCGAAGCCGCCGTTGCTCATGACCACCACGTGGGTGCCGGCTTGGGCCAAGGACTTCACATGCTCAATGATGCCTTCCAACGAATCGCAGACTGTGGAGGGCACGGTGCATAGCGCAGCAATCGCGGGCAAATCCCAGCCAAGGTTGGCCGGTGCATACCACACCACCTGGTCGGCATCGTTGACGCTCTCGGGCAGGCCATCACGGTGCGCGCCCAGCTTCATGGAGTTGGAACGCGGCTCGACGATGGCAATGATCTGCGCATCGCCGACGCGCTTGCGCAGACCATCCAGGGTGGTGGCAATTGCGGTCGGGTGGTGGGCAAAGTCGTCGTAGATGGTAATTCCATTTACTTCAGCGACTTTCTCCATGCGCCGCTTCACACTCTTGAACGCGCTCAAGGCGGCAATGCCCATGGCTGGTACCACGCCAACATGCCGAGCGGCAGCCAGGCTCACCAAAGCGTTGGCCACGTTGTGTTGGCCGGTCATGCCCCAATCGACGATGCCTTGGGCATGGCCTTCGAACAGCACTTCAAACCGTGAACCATCTTCGCTGAGCAACCTGGCCTGCCACTGCCCACCCGCGCCGGTGGTTTGCACCGGGGTCCAGCAGCCCATGTCGATCACACGCTGCAACGCAGGCTCGGTGGTGGGATGAATGACAAGGCCCTCACTTGGAATAGTGCGCACCAAGTGGTGGAACTGCCGCTCAATCGCCGGCAGATCGGGGAAGATATCCGCGTGATCGAACTCAAGGTTATTCAGGATCGCTGTGCGTGGGCGGTAATGGACGAACTTGGAGCGCTTGTCGAAAAAGGCGCTGTCGTACTCATCGGCCTCGATCACAAAAAACGGTGTCTCACCCAGGCGCGCCGATACCGAGAAGTTCTGCGGCACGCCGCCAATCAGGAACCCCGGGCTCATGCCCGCATGCTCCAGCACCCAGGCGAGCATGCTGCTGGTGGTGGTCTTGCCATGAGTGCCTGCCACTGCCAGGACCCAACGGCCTTGCAGCACATGGTCGGCCAGCCACTGGGGGCCGGAGACGTAAGGCAAGCCTTTGTTCAGTACGTATTCCACCGCCGGATTGCCGCGCGACATGGCGTTGCCGATCACGACCAGGTCCGGCACCGGGTCGAATTGCGCTGGGTCGTAACCTTGGGTCAGCTCAATCCCTTGCGCCTGTAGCTGCGTGCTCATGGGGGGATAAACATTGGCATCGGAGCCAGTTACATGATGGCCCAGCTCCTTGGCCAGAACCGCCATCGAACCCATGAACGTACCGCAGATACCCAGAATATGAATGTGCATAGTCGACCTCGTAAACATCGAGGCAGGTTAGCGTAGGGTGGGAAAGTTCGCACGCTTTAGCTGAGCGCGAAACGCCCGCCGGTAGGATCCGGCGGGCAAAAAGGCGGCCTTAAACGGAGGCCTCGGTTTTTTTGGCTTCGGCGTCTTTCAGGGTAATGATCCGGTCAGCCGCCTTTTCCAAGGCGCGATAACGGCGCTCTATCACGCCTAAGCGGCCCCCCGTGCCTGGGGCGGTTTCTGGTTCAAGGTGAGGTTTGAAAATAATGCCGTTATCCTCGGCCACTTGCTTCATATGGGTTTCCGAAATGCTCAGTAACTGCTCAAGGTTATCCAAGCGTGCCCCCCGCTCCTTGGGCCAGGCGTCGCCCATGGCAAGCCGGTCTTCAGTATTTCCCGACGCCAGCGTGATGATGACATTGGCAAATTCCAGCACCACTTTTTCTACCCGGTCCAGATGGCGCGTGGCCGAAGGCGTTGGCGTATCCGATGTGGTTGGCGCGGCTACTTGCGGTGTAGACGCGGGATCGGGCTTTGCAGTACCAGGCAAATGCGGCGGCGGCAATGGCGACGGTACATACTGGCCCTTGATCGCCTCTCCCGCGGCCACGGACCCGGCGTATGCGCCCACATTGATCGGCGCGCTGACGATGCCATTGACGCCCGCGTTGATGAACGCGTCCTTGATCGTCTTGCCGGTTGAAGGTGAGGTGGAAATAACCCCTGCCTTGACCAGCCTGTCGGCATCCAAAAGCCGCTGGGTGACATCGGCCACACTGATCTTGGGCGGTTCCACCGGCTTTACGGAGACAACCCCGCCACTGGTGGGCGTTTGAGGCCCCCTGGTCACTACGCCCTTGAGTTTATCCAAGGCCGACTGGCTTGAACTGGCTGCGGTCGAGCTGGTACCAGGGTTATTTCCACCCAGTGCGTTCTGCAGCCTGGTGGCAGTGGGATTGACCGGGGCGGGCGGCACCCTGGTCGATGGACCGGGGGACACGGACGCAGGCGACGGCACCTTGATCGATGGCGTGGGAGACACGGGCGCCGTGGGCCGGGTTGCGCCTCCAAATGGGAACCGCCGTCCGAAGAAGGAGATTCCACGCTTGTTGCGTACCTTCGGCGCTTGGTCGGCCTCCTGAGCAGAAGGCGGCGTGTCATGGTCAGGCTGAGGGGGGTCCATCGGTTCGCCCCAGCCCGTTATCGAGTGTTGCGGTGGGGAGGTGGGCGTAACATCAAGTTGAACAGGGAGTTGTGGCACAGGAGTCGTTATTGGACTTGTAATATTCATGTGTTGTCACCCTAGAAGTTTCAAACAGCGGTGTTTAAGGGCAATTAATGCTCTGCCCTTATTCCATCAGTGCTTAAAACAACGTGCCACGTTCCGGGACGACGTGAACGGGTAGAGCGATAAAAAACCTTAAATGACGTGGGACAAAAACGAGTCGTCCGCAATAACGGAGTTATTCCGACAACTGTCGCGCGCCCTAATGCATGGCGCCCCGTGAAATACCATGTTTGCGTAACTTGCGATACAGCGTATTGCGACTGACGCCCAACTGTTCCGCCACATGGCTCATATGCCAGCGCTGCTGCGCCAACGCATCGAGTAATGCCTGGCGCTCGGCGCTCTCCAGTGGCAAAGCGTACGGCGCATCCGCCCTTGCCCCTTGCGGCCGCGCCTGGCGAATCAGCGCCGGCAAGTCGTCAAGACCGACTCGCCCGCCCTCACAGAGTGCCACCACCGTGCGCAACACAGTACGCATCTGCCGCAGGTTGCCGGGCCAGTGGAATGCCAACAAGGCCTGGCGCGTCGACTCGTCGAGCATCACCTGCTCGGTGCCTGCTTCCTGCGCCAAGAGGAAATCCAACAGTTGCGACTTGTCACTGCGCTCGCGCAACGGCGGGAGGGCGACTTCCAAGCCGTTCAAGCGGTAATACAGGTCTTCACGAAAGCTGCCATCGGCCACCCGTTCCAGCAAATTGCGGTGCGTGGCGCTGATGATGCGCACGTTCACGGCTTGGGGTTCGCCGCCGATAGGCACCACCAGGCGATCCTCCAGCACCCTTAACAGGCGGGTTTGTAACGCCAGGGGCATGTCGCCGATTTCGTCGAGAAACAGCGTGCCACCATCGGCCTGTTGCAGCTTGCCGCGCATGCCTTCTTTAAGGGCGCCGGTGAAACTGCCGGCGCGATAGCCAAACAGTTCGCTCTCGATCAGGTTTTCTGGAATCGCCGCACAGTTCAGCGCGATAAAGGCCTTGTCGCCCCGCTGGCTGCCCTGATGCACGGCCTTGGCGAAGGCTTCTTTACCGCAGCCGGTTTCGCCGTTGATCAGCAAGGGCACATCGCGCTCGAACACTCGCGAGGCCTTGCGCAGCTCATTTTGCAAGGCCGGGTCGCCCAGGCAGATACCCAATGGGCGTGACGCCTGTGGCTTGATGATAGGGGCCGGCGCACTGCGCGGCTGGCCTCGCAGCGCTGCGAATAAAGGCCGACCATCGCGGGTGCGCAGCGGCCAACTGGCCGTGGCATTTGCGCTGGCCCGCCCCAGCAACTGATCCAGGGAGCAGTCGAAAAACGCTTCCACCGGCTGGCCCACCAAGCCGCCGCGCAACTGCCCCAACAGGTTCAGGGCGCTCTGGTTGACCGCACAAATGTGCCCTTCGCCATCAAACGCCAGCAAGCCTTCGCTGAATAACCCGACCGACTCGGCCTGCAGGTGAAAACGCAACAGCCAGTGGTGTTCGAAGTGGCGCAGGAAGTAGCAACTTTCGATCATCTTGGCCGACAGGTTCACCAGCGCCATGGTGTGGAACTGGCTTTGGCGCGACACGGCTTCGCGGGCCGAGGACACATCCAGCACCGCCAGCAATTCACCATGAGGATCGAACACCGGGCTGGCCGAACAGGTCAGCCCGGTATGACGGCCGCGAAAATGCTCGTCACGGTGGATCGTCAACGACTGCCGCTCTACCAGGCAGGTGCCTATGCCGTTAGTGCCTTCGCAGGCTTCGCTCCAGTCAGCGCCCAACCATAAGCCGGCGCGCTCGAAAATCTTGCGCTCCGACGGCGCGGTGACACAGTTGAGGATCACCCCGCGCGCATCGGTGAGCAGCACCGCATGGCCGGCGCCGGAAAGTTGCTGGTGCAGGCTATTCATCTCGCTGCCGGCGATGTGCAGCACCTGGCGCAGGCGTTCGCGACTTTCCAGCAGGCGCCCGTGTTCAAGCACGGTAGGCGCGATGGTCAGCGCCGGGTCGAGGTGGTAGTCCTTCACGCAGCGCAGCCAGGAGCGGGCGATGGACGGGTCGCTGCCCGGCCCCTGGGAAAGCTCTTGGCCACGGGTGACGGTCAGGACTTGCTGGGCATGGCGGCTGAAATGATCGTTATGCATGTTCTTATTATTCTCCCTGCGTGAGAACGCCCAGCATCCCCCAGCCATTGGGCCTTTGCAATCCCGGCCCGACCCACCGGTCACAGGCTGTACCGCTTATGGCACAAACTGTCACCATGCCTGTACCACACCTGTCACGGCACCGCCTTGCGACAAAGCCCAACCCATTGATTTTGCTGGCCCGCACAGCAGTGGCCCAACCTTTGCTCTACGCTTTATAACGCGCTTGCCGCGCTGTACTCCAATAAACATAAAAGCAGGAGATGCTCACCATGCGTTATGCACACCCCGGTACTGAAGGCGCCATCGTTTCGTTCAAGGCCAAATACGGCAACTACATCGGCGGCGAATTCGTGGCGCCAGTCGATGGCAACTATTTCTCCAACACCTCGCCGGTCAACGGCAAGCCGATAGCCGACTTCCCGCGTTCCACCGCCAAAGACATCGACAAGGCGCTGGACGCCGCCCACGCCGCTGCGGACGCCTGGGGCAAAACCTCGGCCCAGGACCGTTCGCTGGTGCTGCTGAAAATCGCCGACCGCATCGAGCAAAACCTCGAACTGCTGGCCATCACCGAAACCTGGGACAACGGCAAGGCCGTGCGTGAAACCCTTAACGCCGACATCCCCCTGGCTGCCGACCACTTCCGCTACTTCGCCGGCTGCATCCGCGCCCAGGAAGGCAGCAGCGCCGAAATCAATGAACTCACCGCCGCCTACCACTTCCACGAGCCGCTGGGCGTGGTCGGCCAGATCATCCCGTGGAACTTCCCGCTGCTGATGGCCGCCTGGAAACTCGCCCCAGCCCTGGCCGCCGGTAACTGCGTGGTGCTCAAGCCCGCCGAGCAAACGCCGCTGGGCATCAGCGTGCTGATGGAGCTGATCGGCGACCTGCTGCCACCGGGCGTGCTGAACGTGGTGCACGGTTTCGGCAAGGAAGCCGGCGAAGCCCTTGCCACCAGCAAGCGCATCGCCAAGATCGCCTTCACCGGCTCAACGCCTGTGGGCTCGCACATCATGCATGCGGCGGCCGAGAACATCATTCCGTCTACGGTGGAGTTGGGCGGCAAGTCGCCGAACATCTTCTTCGCCGACATCATGAAAGCGGAACCTGCATTTATCGAAAAAGCCGCCGAAGGCCTGGTGCTGGCGTTCTTCAACCAGGGCGAAGTGTGCACCTGCCCTTCCCGTGCTCTGGTGGAAGAGTCGATCTACGACGACTTCATGAAAGTGGTGATGAAAAAGGTCGAGTCGATCAAGCGTGGCGACCCGCTGGATACCGACACCATGGTCGGCGCCCAAGCGTCCGAGCAGCAGTTCGACAAGATCCTGTCTTACCTGGAAATCGCCAAGGGCGAAGGCGCGCAATTGCTCACGGGCGGCAAGGTGGAGAAGCTCACCGGCGACCTGGCCACCGGTTATTACATCCAGCCGACCCTGCTCAAGGGCACCAACGACATGCGCGTATTCCAGGAAGAAATCTTCGGCCCGGTGGTGAGCATCACCACTTTCAAGGATGAAGCCGAAGCCCTGGCGATTGCCAACGACACCGAGTTCGGCCTGGGCGCTGGCCTGTGGACCCGCGATATCAACCGCGCCTACCGCATGGGCCGGGCGATCAAGGCTGGCCGCGTGTGGACCAACTGCTACCACCTGTACCCGGCGCATGCCGCGTTTGGCGGTTACAAGAAGTCTGGCGTGGGCCGTGAAACCCACAAGATGATGTTGGATCACTACCAGCAGACCAAGAACTTGCTGGTGAGCTACGACATTAATCCGTTGGGCTTTTTCTAACTCAGCCTTATAGCAAGCAACCAGTTCCCAACTTGAAATGCAATCAAGTGTGGGAGCTGGCTTGCCTGCGATAACGATGTATCAGCCAAATAAGGGGTAGCAGACAGGCCGCTATCGCAGGCAAGCCAGCTCCCACATTTGATATCACACGCAATTGCTACCTCGTTCGGCACACAGACGCCGAGTCAAAAACAATAAGAATGGAAGGTACTTCCCATGCCTAGCGAACCCACTGGTTCTTCTGTCGACTTCGAAAAAGTCGGTACCGATTATTTTCAACAACGCGAACTGAAAAAAGGCGCCGCCGGCTGGGTACTACTGGTTGGCCTTGGCGTCGCTTATGTTATTTCCGGCGATTACGCCGGCTGGAACTTCGGCCTGGCCCAGGGCGGCTGGGGTGGCATGTTCCTCGCCACCTTGCTGATGGCCACCATGTACCTGTGCATGTGCTTTTCCCTGGCCGAGTTGTCGTCCATGATCCCCACTGCTGGCGGTGGCTATGGTTTTGCCCGCAGCGCCTTCGGCCCCTGGGGCGGGTTCCTCACCGGTACTGCCATCCTTATCGAGTACGCCATCGCGCCCGCCGCCATCGCGGTGTTTATCGGCGCCTATTGCGAGTCGTTGTTCGGCATTGGCGGCTGGATGATCTACCTGGTGTTCTACATCATCTTTATCGGCATCCACATCTTTGGTGTGGGCGAAGCCTTGAAGCTGATGTTCGTGATCACCGCTGTCGCCGCGATTGCCCTGGGCGTGTTCCTGGTGTCGATGGTGCCGCACTTCAACGTCGCCAACCTGCTGGATATACCCGTGACCGAGGCCAATGGCGCCAGCAGCTTCCTGCCGTTCGGCTACGTCGGCGTGTGGGCCGCGATCCCTTATGCCATCTGGTTTTTCCTGGCGGTGGAAGGCGTGCCGCTGGCCGCTGAAGAAACCAAGAACCCCAAGCGCGACCTGCCGCGCGGGCTGATCGGCGCGATTGTGGTGCTGACCAGTTTTGCCCTGTTGATCCTGGTGATCGCGCCGGGCGGTGCGGGCACTTATGCGCTGATCAAATCCGGCAACCCGCTGGTTGAAGCCTTGGCGTTGTCCTACGGCGGTTCCACCTGGATGGGCAGCTTCGTCAACCTGGTCGGCCTGGCCGGTTTGATCGCGAGCTTTTTCTCGATTATTTACGCCTATTCGCGGCAGATCTTTGCCTTGTCCCGTGCCGGTTACCTGCCGCGCAAATTGTCCGAGACCAACAAGAGCAAGGCGCCAGTATTGGCACTGGTAATCCCCGGGATTATCGGCTTTGGCCTGTCGCTGACCGGCCAGGGTGACTTGCTGATCCTGGTGGCGGTGTTTGGCGCCACGATTTCCTACGTGTTGATGATGGCCGCCCACATCACCCTGCGCATCCGTCGCCCTAAAATGGAGCGGCCATACCGCACACCCGGTGGCATCTTCACCTCAGGCGTGGCACTGGTGCTGGCTTGCGTGGCCGTGGTGGCGGGCTTTCTGGTGGACCCGCGCGTGGTGATTGGCGCGGCGATCATCTATGGAGTATTAATTGCTTACTTTGCTTTCTACAGCCGGCATCACTTGGTAGCAGGCACGCCGGAAGAGGAATTCGCGGCGATCCAGGCCGCAGAGGCCGCCCTGCACTAACTGCCGAAAACCTCGACGCGGCGCCTTGCCCACAGCAGGCGCGCGTCATCAAGGAGACACTGTATGGCAAGCTTTTCCCACGCGGTGGGTGCTCAAACCTACCGCTTCGACAGCCTCAAGGACGTGATGGCCAAGGCCAGCCCGGCACGCTCCGGGGACTTCCTCGCCGGTGTCGCCGCGCAGAATGACGGCGAACGTGTGGCGGCGCAGATGGCGCTGGCAAATATCCCGCTCAAGCACTTCCTGCAGGAAGCATTGATTCCTTATGAAAGCGATGAAGTCACCCGGCTGATCATCGACACCCACGATAAACAGGCGTTTGCAGCGGTCAGCCACTTCACTGTCGGCGGCCTGCGCGACTGGCTGCTCAGCGATGCGGCCGATGAACAGGCCCTACGCGCATTGGCGCCAGGGCTGACACCGGAAATGGCCGCGGCCGTGTCCAAGATCATGCGCGTGCAAGACCTAGTGCTGGTGGCGCAGAAGATCCGCGTGGTCACCCAGTTTCGCGGCACCCTGGGCCTGCGCGGGCGCTTGTCCACGCGCTTGCAGCCCAACCACCCCACCGATGAACCGGCCGGCATCGCGGCGAGCATCCTCGACGGCCTGCTGTACGGCAACGGCGACGCCATGATCGGCATTAACCCGGCCACCGACAGCATCGCCTCGATCTGCGCCATGCTCGAGATGCTGGACGCGATCATCCAGCGCTACGACATCCCCACCCAGGCCTGTGTGCTGACCCACGTCACCACCTCCATCGAAGCGATCAACCGCGGCGTACCGCTGGACCTGGTGTTTCAGTCGATTGCCGGTACCGAAGCGGCCAATGCCAGTTTCGGGATCAACCTGAACGTGCTGCAGGAAGGTTACGACGCGGGCTTGAGCCTCAAGCGCGGCACCCTGGGCCAGAACCTGATGTACTTCGAAACCGGCCAGGGCAGCGCTTTGTCGGCCAATGCGCACTTTGGCGTCGATCAGCAAACCTGTGAAACCCGTGCCTACGCCGTGGCCCGGCACTTCAAGCCGTTTCTGGTGAACACGGTGGTCGGCTTTATCGGCCCGGAGTACCTGTACAACGGCAAGCAGATTATCCGCGCCGGCCTTGAAGACCACTTCTGCGGCAAACTGCTCGGCGTGCCCATGGGTTGCGACATCTGCTACACCAACCACGCCGAAGCCGACCAGGACGACATGGACACCCTGCTGACTCTGCTCGGCGTGGCCGGCATCAACTTCATCATGGGCATCCCCGGCTCCGACGACATCATGCTCAACTACCAGACCACCTCGTTTCACGACGCCCTGTACGCCCGGCAAACATTGGGTTTAAAACCGGCGCCGGAGTTCGAGCAGTGGCTGGCGAAAATGGGCATCTTCACGCAGGCTGATGGCAAGGTGCATTTTGGCAATAGCTTGCCACCGGCCTTTCGTCACGCCTTGGCGCAATTGGGATGAAGGAGCCGACTGTGCAACCAGAATTGCCTGACAACCCGTGGCTGGAACTGCGCCGCCTCACCCCGGCGCGTATTGCCCTGGGCCGCACCGGCACCAGCCTTCCCACCAGCGCCCAACTGGACTTCCAGTTTGCCCACGCCCAGGCGCGGGACGCGGTGCATTTGCCGTTCGATCACACCGGCCTCAGCCGCCAATTGGCCGAACGTGGCCGAGACAGCCTGTTGCTGCACAGCGCCGCCACAGACCGGCACATGTACCTGCAACGCCCGGACCTGGGGCGACGCTTGAGCGATGAGTCGGCGCAAACATTGCGCGACTACGCTTCGGCCCAGCCCGGCGGGGTGGACTTGGCCATCGTAGTAGCCGATGGCCTGTCGGCATTGGCGGTGCATAAACACACAGCGCCGTTTCTGGCGCGCCTGGAAGAACAGACCCACGCCGAAGGCTGGTCCTTGTCACCGGTGATCCTGGTAGAGCAAGGCCGCGTGGCGGTAGCCGATGAAATCGGGCAGCTACTGGGCGCCAAGATGGTGGTGATCCTGATCGGCGAACGACCGGGGCTCAGCTCGCCGGACAGCCTGGGCCTGTATTTCACCTACAACCCCAAGGTCGGCCTCACCGATGCCTATCGCAACTGCATCTCCAACGTGCGGCTGGAAGGCCTGAGTTATGGCATGGCGGCCCATCGCCTGCTGTACTTGATGCGCGAGGCGTGTCGCCGGCAGTTGTCGGGGGTTAATCTCAAGGATGAGGCACAGGTTCAGACCCTCGAATCGGACGACCCGGACCTGATGAAGGGCAATTTCCTGCTCAGCCCGCCCGATGACCGATAGCGGCAAGATTGCGCTTTTTGGCGTCATTAGGCAGCATCGAGTCACGGCCGCTCGTGTGGTCATACCCCATTTGGAAGTTGAGGCCTGGCATGCGGATTACTCAAGCGACCCTGGAACACCTGGACCTGTTGACCCCGTTGTTCGTCAAATACCGCGAGTTCTACGGGGCCCTGCCGTTCCCGGACTCGTCACGGGCCTTTTTGGAAAAGCGCCTGCGGCGCAAGGAGTCGGTGATCTACCTGGCCCTGGCCGACGATGATGACAAGCGGCTGCTGGGGTTTTGCCAGCTGTATCCGAGCTTTTCCTCACTGTCTCTCAAGCGGGTATGGATCCTCAACGACATCTATGTGGCCGAGGATGCGCGCCGGCAACTGGTGGCCGACAACCTGATGCGCACGGCCAAGAAAATGGCCAAGGACACCCACGCGGTACGGTTGCGGGTATCGACCAGCAGCGATAACGACGTGGCGCAGAAGACCTATGAGTCGATTGGGTTTCGCGAAGACACCGAATTCAAAAACTACGTGTTGCCGATCAACGAAGACTGAAAACCGGTAAGCCAAACACCGCAATATCCTTGTGGGAGCTGGCTTGCCTGCGATGGCGAAGTGTCAGCGAGCACTTCTCATACTGACCCACCGCTATCGCAGACAAGCCAGCTCCCACATTGGGTCCGGCGACTGGCTTGAAGCCCAACCCCTTCACAATTTCGCGACACTCCCCGCTACAAAAGCCACACGCTTTTCACCTCTCAATCCGTATAATGCCGACCTTTCAGGGTTGTAAGAACCGCGACAATTACTTGTAGCCTTATTGCCTGAGCTTCCGCACAAGCCCGCTGAGCCGGGCTATTCACACAGGTGCCATCCATGGATTTCAACCCGCTCGACCTTATCCTGCATCTCGACGTTTACCTCGACATGCTGGTAACCAACTACGGTCCGTGGATCTACGCCATTCTGTTCCTGGTGATTTTTTGCGAAACCGGCCTGGTGGTCATGCCCTTCCTGCCAGGCGACTCCTTGCTGTTTATCGCCGGTGCCGTCGCGGCCGGCGGCGGTATGGACCCAGTCCTGCTGGCCGGCCTGCTGATGCTGGCGGCCATCCTCGGCGACAGCACCAACTATGTGATCGGACGAACGGCGGGCGAGCGCTTGTTCAGCAACCCGAACTCCAAGATCTTCCGCCGCGACTACCTGCAAAAGACCCACGACTTCTACGACAAGCACGGCGGCAAGACCGTGACGCTGGCGCGCTTCCTGCCGATCCTGCGTACCTTCGCGCCGTTCGTCGCGGGCGTGGCCAAGATGCCGTATCCGCGCTTCTTCGGCTTCAGCGTACTGGGCACCATCCTGTGGGTCGGCGGCCTGGTGACCTTGGGTTACTTCTTCGGCAACGTGCCTTTTATCAAGAAGAACCTGTCGCTGCTGGTGGTGTTCATCATTCTGCTGTCCCTGGTGCCGATGATTATTGGCGTAGTGCGCAGCCGCTTTGGCCGCACGTCCTCCGAAGCCAACCCGCACTGATTGCCCGTGTGGTCCTTCAGCGCCTGGCGTCGCCGGCGCCTGCTGGCCAAGCACCCGATTGCCGATGACATCTGGCAACGGGTGCGCCACCACCTGACCTTCCTCGACGGCATCACGCCGGAGCAAGATCAGTGGCTACGCGAAGCCTGCGTGGTGTTCCTCAGCGAAAAACACCTCACCGCCCTGCCTGGCGTCGAACTGCACGAGGAACAACGCCTGCTGCTCGCCGCCCAGGCGCAACTGCCGCTGATGAACCTGGGCGACCTCGATTGGTACCAAGGCTTTCATGAGATCGTGCTGTACCCCGACGACTTCCTCAGCCCACAACGCCATCGCGATGCCAGCGGCGTCGAACACGAGTGGGACGGCGAACACAGCGGCGAAGCTTGGCAACAGGGCCCGGTGATCCTCGCCTGGCCCGGCGTGCTCGCCAGCGGCCAATGGGAAGGCTACAACCTGGTCATCCACGAACTAGCGCACAAGCTGGACATGCTCAACGGCGACGCCAACGGCCTGCCGCCGCTGCACCACGACATGCGCGTGCAGGATTGGGCCAGCGTCATGCAAGGCGCCTTCGATGACCTCAATCGCCAGTTGGACGCCAACCCGGACGCCGAGACCGAGATAGACCCTTACGCTGCGGAAAACCCGGCGGAGTTCTTTGCCGTCACCAGCGAGTATTTCTTCAGCGCCCCGGATTTACTGGTCAACAGTTATCCACAGGTGTACGCCCAACTCAGCCGCTTTTATCGCCAGGATCCCCTGGCCCGCCTGACTCAACTGCAAGCCAGCGACCTGCGCTACGCGCCACAGGGCGAATGACCGTACGACGCTTGGCGCATGGCATCGGCGTCAGAATATGCCTATAATCGCCGCCACTTTTAGGCCAATCCGGCCATGTCATATGGCCAACTAACGGGGGCAACGCCCAATGAGCTACAGCAAGATTCCGGCTGGCAAAGACCTGCCGAACGACATCTACGTCGCCATCGAAATTCCGGCCAACCACGCGCCGATCAAATACGAAATCGACAAAGACAGCGACTGCCTGTTCGTTGACCGTTTCATGGCCACCCCGATGTTCTACCCGGCCAACTACGGTTTTATCCCTAACACCCTGGCTGACGACGGTGACCCCCTCGACGTGCTGGTCGTGACCCCTTACCCGGTCACCCCAGGCTCGGTTATCCGCGCACGCCCAGTCGGCATCCTGAACATGACCGACGACGGCGGCGGCGATGCCAAAGTCATCGCAGTGCCACACGACAAGCTGTCCCAGCTGTACGTGGACGTGAAGGAATACACCGACCTGCCGCCACTGTTGCTGGAACAGATCAAGCACTTCTTCGAGAACTACAAAGACCTCGAAAAAGGCAAGTGGGTGAAGATCGACGGTTGGGGCAACGCAGACGCCGCCCGCGCCGAGATCATGAAGTCGGTTGCCGCCTACAAAGGCTGATACCCGCGCCTCATTGCCACGGCAATTAAAAAGCCCCGTTAATTCGGGGCTTTTTTATGGGCCGAATTAAACATCAAGTTCAATGTTTATTTGCAGCGTTTAACTAAGTTGCACACCTGAAAGATCCGGCCACAACTAAGCCAAATCCTACAACCGCAAATCAACGCATGGTTTATTTGATTAGACTTTCCGGCCAGTAAACTCTGCGTTTATGAATACATCAGGTGATCGTTTAAAAGCGCTATTACGGGAAGTTCATCTTTCCGCCTCCGACTTCGCCAAGAACCGCGGCGTCACGCCTCAGCACGTGAACAACTGGTTCAAACGCGGGGTCCCCATGGGCCGACTCAACGAGATCGCAGAGTTGCTGTGCGTCTCAAGTCGCTGGTTAAGCGACGGCAAAGGCCCCAAACACCCGCCCGCCAACTACCTGTTGGAAGGCCCCACCGCAAGGATTGCAACCGCCCGCGAAGACACAGGCAAATACCTCACAGGCCCCGCCTGCCGCCCGGAAAAAACCGACGTGGAGATCCCCCTCCACCCCACCTTCACCTCAACCGAACGCATCCGCGTCTCCCTGCACAGCCTGGAAACACTCAACGTAAACCCCGACCGTGCGATAGGCGCCTACATGGTCGACAACAGCATGATCGACATCATCCAACAAGGCGCCACCCTCGCCATCGACCGAGGCCGTACCCAAATCATCGACGGTGAAATCTACGCCGTCGAACACGACGGCATGCTGCGTATCAAATACCTCTACAACCGCCCTGGCGGCGGCCTGCGCCTGCGCAGCCACAACGCCAGCGAACACCCGGACGAATACCTCAACCACGAGGAACGCTTCGAGCAAAGCTTCAAGATCGTCGGCTGGGTATTCTGGTGGTCCACCCTCAACAACCGCCGCCCACCGGTGCCACTGGATGAACACCTGCTGGGCTGGGAAGGCTCTAAATCGGAACCGGAGGTGGGCAACTGAAGTGAATGTGGGTATCATGCGCCGCACATTTGGCAGGGGTCGCTTCTAGCTGACTCCCTGCTGGCGAAGCGGAGGAGTTCCCGCGGATGCCCTACTATTCAGCCCGACGCAATGTGGGCTGAGCGATTTGAAGGCTGGTGAGGCTTGTCAAAAACAAGCTGAGGCAGTCCCCGAGAAGCCGGCCACAAGCCGGCTTTTTAATTGTCCAAAATAATCCTATCCCATCCGAGAATCTTCCTGATAGCTTAGCTATTCCGGGGGTTTCAGGCATTCCCCTGTCCGATGGCGTTCAATGCCATTTGACCTCATCCGACGATGAAGTGGGGGGACAGGTGGGGGGACATAAGGGACGACAGGGGAAATCCAATGGGTAAGCTGAATCCGAAACAAGTAGAAAACCTGACTGAACCCGGCACCTATGAAGATGGCGATGGGCTTCGCTTGGTCGTCAAACCAACCGGGCGCAAATCCTGGCTACTTCGCTTCCAACTGGCAGGCCGTCGCAGAGAGATGGGCTTGGGCTCCTTCCCTGAGGTAAGCCTCAAGAAGGCCAGGCTTGAAGCCAGTGTCAAGCGCAGCCAATTGAGTGACGGTGTAGACCCCCTAGCCGCTCGCGACATCGAACGCGCGGCTCAACGCGAAGCACAGCGAGCCAGCGAAGCGAAACAGCTGAAGTTCGAGACACTCGCGAAAGAATACTGCGAGGCCCACGGAGGCACCTGGTCAGAGAAGTGGCGTAAAGGCTGGCTGCGGAAGCTGGAGCTGTATGCGTTTGCCCAGATTGGCAAACTGTCTGCCGAGGAAATCGGCACGCCCCAGGTGCTCAAGGTGCTGCAACCCATCTGGGCCACCAAGACCAGAACTGCCGACGAGGTACGAGGGCAAATTGAGCAGGTTCTGGACGCAGCCAAGGCACGCAATTTACGTGAGGGCGAAAACCCTGCTCGCTGGCGCGGACACTTGGACAACCTTCTGAGTCGTGCAGAAAAGAAGAAGGCTCGAAAACGCGAGCACTTTGAAGCGTTGCGGTGGCAGGACGTACCCGCCCTGATGGCCAAACTCAGCGCAAACGCCACACCCGCCTCCTTGGCCGCTCAACTGCTGATCATGACCAGCGCACGTGCCCACATGGTGAGGTTTGCTCGTTGGGATGAGTTTGATTTGGAAGCTGGCACTTGGTCTCTGCCAGATGAACGCATGAAAATGCGCGTGGCCTTTGTGGTCCCGCTTTCCGAGGAAGTCATAAAGCTGGTGCGAGGCATTCCGCGAGCTGAAGGAAGCTCCTATCTGTTCCCTGGCCAGGGGAAGTCAGGAGTGATGCACACAAATGCCATACGCACGCTTCTGCACAGCATGAAGTATGAACGTATCACTCGACACGGCTTTCGCTCTTCATTTCGTGACTGGGCGGGTGAATGCACGCACTACCCACGAGAGGTTTGTGAAATGGCACTCGCACATGACGAACGCGACCAAACTGAAGGGGCGTACTCTCGCTCCGATTTCCTCGACAAGCGACGAGCACTCATGACAGATTGGGCTAAATTCATATGCAAGCCGCTGCCTGAGAACACCAGAGCCACTAATCAAGCTTAAAAAAAGCAGCTCCTTCGAAGGAGCTTCCTCAACGACCAATTCAAGGACGATGAAACTTTGCAGATTCAACGCAATAAATTAAGAATTACTTCACAAAAAACTAACGACCCTGAAAAAATCAATCATATCACCATAGAGATCTCTCTAGATTTCGATAATTGGACTGCAACCCCGAAATCAAAACTAGAACTCATAATAGAGAAATCCCCTCCCAAAGAAAAACCCATCCTACCAAACATAGCGGACTACCCAGAATACAAACACCTCGCCACCTTTAACATAGAGAGTGCAGCAAATGAGGTGCTAGGCATAGTAATCAAACGATACATGATGCTTCGCAGAACGCTCTCAAACGAAAACAAAATAAAACTTGACCACATCTTTAAAGAGAACAAAGAGCCACACCCATACAACAATAAAGAACTAAAAAACAAATTAACAAAATTCTTAATAAAGGAAAAAAGCGCTGCCTTCCAGCATATAAAACACGCTTACTCAAGCATATTTATTGCGATTGCACACCACCAAACATTCAATTCAGATATAGGAATAGAATTATTAGTCGGCAGCTTACATTTACTCTATTTAGGGGATCAACGATTCTTTAACGAAAAAATAAAAACACGCTCAGAAGTTGCTGCAGAAGGAGGCCTTTCTCGTAACGAGCACTACTTACCAACCAAACAAAAATCTTGCGAATTACTTACAAAACTAGCTCCGCAAGATGGCTGGAATCAAGAGCTGGATGCATATAAAGCAATACTGCCAGAAATAAAAAAATATTTAGGGGAAAACAACATAAGGCGCCCTGCACTGATCAGCATCGAAAAGACATTGAGGCGCTGGATAAAAAATGACCCTATCGTTTCTGCTGCCGTTAGGATCGCCCAATTCCCAGCTCGTAATAGCTCGACTGATTGATACTAATACTCTCGCGGTCTTCCCACTGACCGCTCGCCCACCTTTGGCGAGTTCCCTTTACCAAATGTTCTATTGTTCCCAGGCATGCAAGCACTTACATATCGATCCGCCTTCGTAAGATAGATTGCTGCCATCTCTTTAAGACTTCTCAGCTTTTCCGCCTCACTGTAGTGAATCATCCCCACACCGCAGTGCCTGTACCTAGCTTTGTTTCCATTGCAGTTATAATAAACGCCCTTCCCCTGAGTGATCACATTATTCCAGTACTCACCTATCAGCTTCGCAATGACAATATCCTGCCGCACCTTCGCCCCATCTAAAAAGAACATCATGTGGTAATGATGGCCTTTCTCCCTACCGTACTCAAGCTTCCATACGTATCCCACCATCCCCAGATCAGGGCACTTGTTTTTCAGATAGTCGATAAGCTCTATTCGATGCTGAACAATTTGCTTCGTAACAATACCTAGAGCGTCCAACCTATCACTCGACCGGCTATAATCTTCAACTTCAAGCTTCCCCTTTCCGTATGAGAAATCAACTCTTAAAACCAACATTCTAGAATAACGCGCAAACAAAGAATCGATGTAACTCAAGAGACCTGAATAGTTCTTATTAGCTGCCCGCATATGCGCGGACATCTCCCGCTTGAATGCTCCACCAGAAACACACTCTCTCACCGCATTAACAAACCGATTTAGTCCATGAAAACATTCAGGCAACTCCGACTTCTCCAACCTGTATGGACTTGTAGGATTTATTTTCCTATAGCACTCATAAAAGACACCAACATAAGGATTCACCTTAAAGAGGACCATTCCTCTTTCAAGCTCAACATAGTTAATTGTAACCGCCATAACAATACATGTTTCTTCTTTACTTAACACCAGCTCACCTCGGTGCTTGAGCGACGACAAACTAAATATATCTCCTGTCGCCTTCTCCATCACACTTACAGCCCTCATGATCCTGCTAACAGAATCAAACAGCATACCGTCCCCACTAAAACACGAGTACCCCTCCTCCTTTATTGGATCATAAAACTCCTCAACAATCTTTTCCTTATAAGCATCAATAAATTCCAACTCATTAAAACTCATAACCACACCACATCCACAATCAATATAAAATTTAATCACATTTACGACCTATCATTCAGACAGGTCACTCAACGCCCTACACATCATCAAACAACTACAACCACTCAACACCCTCTAGTTATTATCTAATAACATATAAACCAATATCCACACACCCTCTTCAGACCAGAGATATCACAAATAAAACTCAACACACCGCCTAGATTGAGCCATAACAAACTCAACCATTTTCTTAAGTTAGTACGCGAAGAACTGACCTCTAGATGGGCTTATCCTGAACTTTTATTCCAAGCTCACTTTCCTCTCAAAGTATTATCAACCAGTGATTCAATCCACTTGTTAATGCTCGATTCCAACCAGCCTACCGCTGAACTACCAATTTTCATCGGTTTGGGGAACGAGTCGTCGTAGCGCGGTGACGCAGGGTTCATCCGGTCATAAATCGTTGAACGCGACAAACCCACACGATCGAGCACCTGCTTAAGGCGTAAAACTCTGGGATGGGTAGTGCTGATTTCTGCCATTTCGTAAGCTCCAGACTGCGTTGGTACGCGATGGGACTAATCTAAAGGGATTCCCTCGCCCGGAAAATTACCTGTGCTTTCGTAGAAGTTTTACAGAAACGCGTCAACACGCCAGGCGGGTGCCCACTGCTGTTTACCTCGCGCGCGCGCGCGTATGCAGGCACATGCATGCGTGCCCGCATTGACTCGTCCTAGAGTTAGTTCTCAGACAAGCGACTTAGTTCTCATGTCAATTACCAGTAGAAAATGTCTTTCCCTCATTTTGTCCAACCCGATCTGAGCCAGTCCTGAAAGATCCGAACAGATTCCAGAGCGTCACTCATAAGCATAATTCGAGCCATAAGCGAGATTGAAAATTCATCAAAATACTTAGTCAACGAAATTTCAGTCATACATCACAACCCTGTACCTCTGTGCATAAAGCATCCCTCCACACTCGAGAGCTCATCAAGCGGATTGCCTAGGCAATCCGCTTGATGAGCTCTATGCCCGTGTAATGACTTCATCGCGACTCTCTACAGGAACCCTGCACATGACCACTCAATGCCCACGCTGTCACTCCAGCGCTGTCATCACCAAGGATTTCGCCAGGAAAGTCGGCGCCCTTATCGGCACCGTCGGTGGCACCGCCCGAGGTGCCACAGCCGCTATGGGCGGTGCCGAGGTTGGCGCTGTCATCGGCGTCGTAGCCGGTCCCGCTGGTGTCATTGCTGGCAGTATGGCCGGGGCCATTCTCGGCGGATTAGCCGGAGCGGCGACCGGCTGCATCGCGGGCGCCAAACTCGGCGAAGTCATCGATGAGCGGGTTTTGGACAATTACGGTTGTCTCAACTGCGGACTGTCATTTAGCAGCCGTCATTCCGCTTGAACTGTTCATCTCCCGTTTCACGCAACAGCTGGTCCCCATCTGATCCCTCACCACCCCCTCTCCAATGCCATCCCGCACGCTGACTGATCCCTGCTGAACGCTCAGCGGCCTCATCGCGCGCCTATGAAATGGAATCACTCGCATGGCTCATCTCGTCGAACAAATGGCCTACGTTGGCGTTACCCCTTGGCATGGCCTGGGTAACCGCCTGACGCAAAAACAACCGCTGGAAGTCTGGCAGCGCGAAGCCGGCATGAACTGGCAAATCCAGGACAGTCCAGTTCATTTCAAATCAGACACAATCGGCACTCTGGGCTCGATCCACTCCTTTCCGGAACAAAGGGTGCTGTACCGCTCCGACACCAAAGCGCCGTTATCGGTGGTCTCTAATCGCTATCAAGTGGTGCAGCCGCGTGAAGTCCTGGAGTTCTACCGAGACCTCACCGAGGTCTCAGGGTATGAGCTGGAAACCGCCGGAGTACTTAAAGGTGGGCGCAAGTTCTGGGCGCTCGCCAGGACGGGCCAAGAGACTGCGCTGAAGGGGAATGATCAAGTGAGCGGCTATCTGCTATTGGCCACCTCCTGTGACGGCACACTAGCCACCACCGCGACCCCGACCACCGTGCGTGTGGTTTGCAACAACACCCTGTCCATCTCCCTGAACGGCGCTACCCGCGCAATCAAGGTTCCACACAACACGCGCTTTGATTCGCAGGCAGTAAAAAAACAACTAGGCATCGCCGTCTCGCAATGGGACGAATTTATGTATCGGATGCACGCACTCGCGGAACGTAAGGTTCAGTGGACTGAGGCCATGAGCTTCTTCATGGGCGTGCTGTGCGACACCAGCGCGCATGACCCCATTCCCAATGTACTGCCCAACAAACGAGCTATGGAGAAGGTACAAAACCTGTACGAAGGTAAAGGCCGAGGATCTGATATGGCGTCCGCTCGCGGAACAGCATGGGGCTTGCTGAACGCCGTGACTGAATACGTGGATCATGAAAGACGCGCGAGAAGCTCTGAGTATCGAATGGATTCGGCATGGTTTGGTCAAGGTGCAGTTATCAAACAGAAGGCACTCGATGCAGCCTTACAACTCGTTGCATGAACCATCGAGCCAAATCACTGCCGAGCGCTCTCACCTACTGGGGCGTTCGGAATCATTTAATCCCACACTTCTAGTAATTGTGCCACCCATCCTCCAGTGCTTTCACGCGTTCCGATAGGAATACCAGCATGAAATATCCCAAGCTCAAAGTCGGTGAAACGCCCGACACCTATGTCGTGGAATCGCCGGTCACCGAAGCCGACATCCTGCAGATGGCTCAACAACTC
Source organism: Pseudomonas sp. FSL W5-0203 (assembly GCF_001896155.1). Lineage (NCBI taxonomy): Bacteria > Pseudomonadati > Pseudomonadota > Gammaproteobacteria > Pseudomonadales > Pseudomonadaceae > Pseudomonas > Pseudomonas sp. FSL W5-0203. Next base: position 98,303 of record NZ_MPOR01000004.1, on the reverse strand, counting down.
GCGATGTATCGTCTGTCTAAAGGACGGGCGTTGACCGAGCGTAGACTCGTCTTCAGCCATCTACAAACGCTGCTGCAATTCCATGATTACGAAGTCTTTGCTTTGTTACTGCTCGATATTGAGCACCGAGTTATTGGCTTCAGAGAACTATTCAGGGGGGCATTGGAAGTTGCCTGTGTGTCCCCTCGGGAGGTGATCAGGATCGCCCTTGAACATAACGCAGCAGCCGTAATCCTAGTGGAATACCATCCTTCTAACCATTACGAGCCCAGCCAAGTCGGCTGCGCACTGACCACAACCCTCAAGAATGCTCTAAACATGATTGGTACCCAAACATTGGATCATGTCGTCGTAGGCCATGAAGGCTGCGTATCGTTGGCTGAACGAGGTTGCCTATAACTCCTAGATCCACACCGCAAGATTGACTGCCCTTGCTGATGCTAGGGCGGACATCGCCAGGTAACTACTCCCCACACTTATTTTTTGTCATGATTCCGCGCTGTAATCAGCCACTGCGATAGCCAAACTAATTGAAACAAATGGGTCACCCATGACGCTCCTTGGTCATTTGGAGAGTATTGGGTATTCAGGCATGCTCAGGGGCCCGGGCATCCCGGGTTAGTGAGGCGTATACCGACAACCCATCGACGACTCCTAGAGAGGCTTCGCTCGGGGCTATATCGCAGTGCGGAAAGGCCTGCTTTACCGCTTCGATCACGTAGGGCGCACGGGACATGCCACCGGTTAGGAACAGCGTCGGATTATAGTTCTGGATCTCGCTAGCGACTTGCGCGAGAAGCGCTTGAAAGGTGCGCATGAAACTCTCGGCGGCCAATGCCAAGTGGCTATCGGTCGCTTGCACTACCAGGTTCTGCTCAATGTAATCCAGTGAACGTTCGCTCTGCGCAGTTTCGCTCAGTTCGATCTTTAGCTTCTCCACATCACGGTTTAGGCGCACGGGGATGCCCGGCTTCTGTAGCTGCGCCAGTCGGTATGCGTAGGGAAGTGGGGTATGGGGGAAGCTGAGACCGCGGAAGGTCTTTTGCCGATTGAGGTCACTCACCGACACGGCGTCCATAAACACCGGTGCTAACAACTCGGGGCATACCCCCTTGCCGAACAATGGCATTACGGAGCGGAGCGAGAGACCGAGATCAACATCGGTACCGCCCTTGGGTTCGCCCCATGTGTTCAGAATATTAGGTTGGGTGTCCCCGGTACCGACTTCAGCCAATGCGATGTCGGTGGTTCCACCCCCGATATCGACGATCAATGCATGGTGCGCAGTGACTGAACTGGTGTGGTACGCCACAGCAGCGGCAGAAGGCTCATGTAGAAAGTCGATTGCTTCGAAGCCGGCGGCAAGGGCTGCTTCGGTGAGGATGGCAATGGCTTGCGCCCCTCCGTCCGGCCCTATGGAGCTGCGAAATTTCACAGGTCTTCCCAGAGTTGCATACCTGACTACTTGTCCGAGCTGCAAGCACGCTTGTTCTCGGATGTGCTTGAGAATACGCGTCACAATACCGGTGATGTAGCCACGTTGGGCCTGCCCTAGGCGGAAGCCCAGCATCGATTTTGGAGACTGGACCAGGCGACCAGACTCGTAGATGAATAGGGCATCAATGGCTTCCTCACCAAAGATCGCGGCATCAAGGCGAATGTCGGCCTCTTTGGCTTTCACGATCTCATCGCTCAGCCAACGACGTTTAATTGCATTGATGGCGGACTCGCGAAGGTCCTGATCGCTGCTCAGGAAAGGCTTTGCGATCATGGTGCGGCGCTCAGCTTTTTCCTCCTTGGTCATCGGATTATTATTGCGAGCGGCGGCTCGAATTCGCGCCTCTATCGCTGCCACATCCTCGTTGTACTTAGTAACCCGCTTGGCGTAAGAGGACTTGGCAGCGCGAATTCCGTCACTGATCTCCTGCTCATGGGAGAAGGTAAGCTCAAACCCGGAAATGTCGACTGCACGGTCGGGGAAAAATACCGACGTCCGAAATTGCGGCTGGCCATTGAACAGGATGTGTTCGATACGGCCGTTGCAAAACGCTGCCGCGCTGGAGTAACTGGTGCCAAAATCAATGCCAATTTTCATCTGCGGTCCCTGCCGTGGAGGAGCAATACGAGAGGAATCTATAGGAGACTGAAGAGGTTGTCAGCGGAGTAGTGGCAGAATGAAGCCGTTTCCGCAAATACTTGATTTCGGTTGCAAAGTATTATGAATGACGCTGGATTGAAGGCCGGGTTATTAGAAGTTCGTCGGCGCGATGCGCTATGTGTGGCTAAAAATGGTGCCCAACTATCAGGGTGGACACCATCGTCCTAAGCAATTGAATCCGGAAGGTGTGATGCCCGATTGCATAGCGAGCTCTAGCGTGGAGACGTGGGCTTTTTTACAGAACCTCGTAACCTCTCCATCCCACCTAGCTGACCAAGCGAGCAGTTTGTGGATCGTAGATCACTTCGGTAATAGATCCATTTCGAATGCGCTCAACCGCTTCGTCAATCACATGGAGCGGTACTAGGAACCACTCTCTCGGTTTGACCGGATTTCCGAAGCGGTCTTCGATAGTTAGATCAAGCTGTACTGCGCCAAATAAGCGGTGGAAGATATTCTCTAGCCTAGTCCGATTCAGGTTGTGCAGCGTGTAGGCGGCGACCACCTCCACGCCAGCCAGCATATAGGTGGCGTCTTTTTCCGCGCCTGCGATACGGGTTTCCACCTTGCCGCCAGTCACGCCGATTTTGTGGATCAGCTCGCGATGCTCAGCTACGAATGGGTGACTAGACAAGCTCCGCAGTACGTAGATAGTCCCGCTCTCAATATCGTCAGGCTCTGGAGCATCGCCAAACAATGGCCCCATGTCCGGATCGGTCAGCCGGCGACCGGTGTCGTCCTTGTAGAGAGCCCGTTGCAGCGAACGCCGCAGCAGGTTGCTTTCCGTACCGTTGGCGTAGATAACACGCAGGCGCGCATCGCTTTCGCCATTAGGAGCCTTGATGGTTTCGCCTGTTTCAGCCACATAGGCGAGTTGCCCACCTACGATGAAGTAGTGGCCGGTTTCAATGCTGGTATCGCGCCCAAAACGTAAGGTTTTGCGAACACCAGACTTCAAATCTCTCTCTACCAGTTCGAACAACGGTTGGAACTTGTCAAAGTCCGCACATCGAGTACGGTCGGCAATTTCTTCGGCTGCGCGTTTTTCAACGCTCGAACGTACGTGGCGCAGCACCGTGATGTCGGCCTGATCAGCGGACTCACCGCCGAGTCCCAATTCGGCCAGCAACGCGTCCTCATCCAGCTCATCCCCATCCGCTGGGGAAGCTAATGCACCAGTCAGCAGGCCGAGGCCATCCAACTCAGCCAGCAGAGTTTGCGCTTCCGGCAATGTACGTAACTGATCTAGGCGCACGGCATACAAACGCTCAAATATGTCGCGGTGTTCACCATGTAACGGTGCACGACCGTGGAGCTGACAAAAGCGCAGAATATCCTCGAAGCCAGCGATGATGCGCTCCTCTCCAGGGGTCCGACTGGCAACTTTGAGCGGAGCGATTTCAAGGCCAAGATCTGCGAGCAGTTCGTCTTCGTCAATCTCAGCCATTGATCACCCCACTTTGTTGCGCAGCCATCTCCTGAGCCTTGAAGCGCATGAACGCGGCCACCCCTTCGGCAATGCGTTTTTCCCAGGGATCAGCAGAGTTGATGTCAGGAAGACGGCCTCGCTCCCGTTTGAAAGTTCTTGCGCGATTGGTCAGTTCAACCGCCTCATCACGAGGAATACTCACTTTCTTGACGGCGATACTGGCTTGCACCTGCCGCAAAGATTTTTCATCCATCGTTTTTGCCAACACCGCATAAGCGGCATCAAATGGGTTGATGCGGTCGATCAGGTCAATATCCAGCTCGCGTACGTTGACAAACTTACGCACCCCATCCAGCAGCGCTGTGCTTCCTTGTACCGTGTCACCATTGCCTGTATCGACTTGGGCCAAGGCCAGCTTGGCCTGCTGGGTAATATTCATTGTAGCAATGGCGTGCTGGCGGACGGCTTCCTGATCAGCCTCGCTCAAATCTGGGTAACGCTCGCGTACGATCTTTCCCATACGCAACTGGGTCAACTCTTCGGGCAGAGTGTTTTCCTTATCGAAAAGGCCGCGCTCCAGCACGGTTTTATCCTGCAAGAAGTTGGTCACCACTTCGTTCAAATCCTCTTTGCAGATGCGCGTAGCTTCTGCGCTTTGAGGCGTAACGAGCCCCTTGATTTCGACATGATACTGACCTGTGGTTTCATTCACCCCTAAATTGATCCCACCTGGTTGATAACCTTCAGCCCCGTAATTGAACCCCTCTTTCGGCCCTGTATCTTTCGGGGTGAACTCATAGCGTGGAGCCAGCACTTGCTCCATCAGCAAGCTAGCGGAAATAGCCTTGAGCATATCGTTCACCGCCTCAGCAACAGAGGCTTGATCGGCTGCGGGTTCAGCGATCAGGTTGGTAAAGCGTGAGCGCTCCTTACCCTCTGCATCACGTGTTGCGCGACCAATGATCTGCACGATTTCAGTCAAGCTGCTGCGGTAACCAATGGTTAGTGCATGTTCACACCAGATCCAGTCAAAGCCTTCCTTCGCCATGCCCAGAGCAATGATGACATCCACATTATCGCGGTTGTTCTTCTGCGCCGGATCTTTCAACGCACTGAGCACTTTGGAGCGTCTAGTCGCGTCGCTATCATCCACCAAGTCGGCTACTTTCAACGTGCGCCCGTCTTTGACTTTGATGAGGTGAAAGCCGGTCGCAGGGTCGACACCCTGCCAATCGCCCAGCGCACTCATGATTTCGTTTACCTCCCGCTCCTTGTCTTTGAGGCTTTCACGAGCATTTACGTTGGGAATATGGACGATGGTTTTCAGTGCAGGGTCTAGTACCTTGGCGATGGCATCCACATACTTACCTGTGTAGAAGAAGTAGCCGATGTCCAGTGACTTGAGCCAGCGGTAGCCATTGAGCTGTTCGTAGTATGTGTAGGTCACCGTTTCAAACTTGGCTTCTTCCGCAGGGGCCAGCACGGCCTCACTGTCACCGCGAAAATAAGAGCCCGTCATGGCTACCAGATGTACTTTATCTCGCCCGATAAAAGCGCTCAGCTGACCGCCCAACTTGTTATCCGGGTTGGCCGAAACGTGATGGAACTCATCGATGGCAATAAGACGGTTGTCGAATGCCTCGATTCCCAATTCCTCTACAGCAAAGCGAAAGGTGGCATGAGTGCAGACCAGCGTCTTATCTGCACTTTTCAGGAAGGAGCGCACAGCTTCGACCTTGGATTTGGCAACGCGCGGCTCGTCGATGCCTGGGGCATTGCATAGGTTCCACTGCGGAGCCACTTGCCAGTCCCAGTAAAAACCAGAAGAGCTAAGCGGTTCATCTGCGAAGCTCCCGCCAATGGAGCGCTCCGGCACTACGACGATAGCCTGTTGCAGTCCTTGATTATGCAGCTTATCCAGCGCGATAAACATTAAGGCTCGGGACTTGCCCGATGCGGGAGGCGACTTGATCAACAGGTATTGCTCACCACGCTTGGTATAGGCACGCTCCTGCATGGTACGCATACCCAACTCATTGGCTTTGCTGGAAGCCCCGGTGTGTGCCGTGGTAATAGATACGGAAGGCAGCGTGTAGGTGTTCGTGGGGTTCTGAGTCTGTTCGGTCATTGCGAGTCGTCTTCCATGGATGCGTCATCACTTGCCGGTTCGCGTTCGATCTGTTCGATGCTAGGCAGGCTGGTTTTCAGCCTTTGCCGGCAGGGAGTCCACCAGTTGATATTCGGCCACACCGATGGGGCGGGCGTTATCACGCAGGGCGTATTCGGCCACTATCTTGTTCTTACTCTTATACAGCAGCATGCCAATGGCTGAACCGCCCTCTGGATGCTTGATCTGAGCATCCGCAGCAGTGAAGTAAAAACTCAACTGACATACTCAGACTAACCGGAACATCGCTCATTCTTTTTTCCCTCGTATTTTTTTCGGCGCCGCCTTCACTGTACTTGCAGCCATCTTGGTGTAGAGGTCAAACAGCTTTTCCAGTCGCTCGGTATCGTTTCTAAACCAACGGCCAATATAGATACGCTCCAGCACTTCATCATTGCGTTCGTGGGCGCGGCGCAGGTTGTCCGGCATTCTGTCTGGCGCATACAGGTCAGCGATGGTCGCGGGGAAATGCGCCTCGCGAGCCAGCAAGATGTTCTCGGCGCAGGCGGTCAAATCGGCCTTGTTTTGCTCGGTCAGTAGCGGTACGGGGAAGGTGTTCCAACCAAGGGTATTCGAATAGCGATAGCGTGTTTCCAGTTTTCCGCAGACAGTAGCCACCCAGATAAGGTGCATTCTAGAAGCGATAAGTGCCAGGTTCCATAGAGGCGCGTCATACAACGCAAAGGCATTATCGGAAACCACTGAGTGAGCTGTCAGCAGGCCTACGGGGAGGAAATCGCGTGATTCCGACGAGACCTTAGGCACTACGATTGACGATGTCAGTCCACGTCCTTGAATCTGTTTGAAACGATGCGGGCGATCTGCATAAGCGCGGGTTGACTCTGCGTCACTAGCTAGACGCATTGCGCGTACACCCTCTAAACGGGCTGCCACAATGGATATGCGCTTAGCTTCCTCGACCTGCTCGTCGTCAATCCAAAGGCATTTACGAACAATACCTTTGACAAACTCCTGTGAGCCGACAAAGTCGAAGATGTATTTGGCGATAGCTGGCTCGGACCTCACCGCCTCATCGGCTTCGGCGCCTGAAAGTAGAAGGTGGCCTCCATCCTTGGGCATGTTCCCTAGATCCATATAGGAACATCCAGACATCGATTTACGCAACGGCTGAACAACGAGGTCAGGACCTGGCACTAGGTACGCGTTAATGTTGAGAACTTGCTTCGCGCTTACTTCGTTCCTTCCCACCGCAGAAAACAGAATTCTTGGGCGCGCAACATTCCTTGAAATGCCGACGATTGCGACCGTAACTCCAGCGTTATGACTGGCGAGATTCGCCCACTTGAATGATGTGTGAGCAAAAATAATCTCATGGCCCGTTGCAAATATAAGCGGCCAAAGGGTAGGAACCTGTACCCCTTGGCATATGGAGTTCGTTGATACTAGCGCCGTCATTGCAGAAGTCTTTGATCCATAGTCGGCAGCCTTCATAAACCAGCCTGCGACATAATCAAGCGTCTTCCATCCAGTACCATGGCCCGCGAATACTGCAGCCAAGTCAGATTTCTGCTCCTCCGATTGCCATTTGCTTCCGAGATAAGGCGGATTACCACAGATGTAGGTTTCGCCTCCTTCGTTCTCAAAGTCAATTTCCGCCTGATTCAGCGGCGTGCCGAATAAATCATCAGCTACGACCTTTACGCAAGTGCCTGTAGGTGGGCAAATACTCAGCCAATCCAGCCGCAGCGCATTGCCACACACAATCCAGTTCTGCGCATTCAACGGCAAAAACTCGGCAAGTGCATCCTGTTGCCCGCGATACAGAACGTCGCACTGAAACTCGGCAATGATCAATGCCAGACGGGCAATTTCTGCCGGAAAGTCGCGCAGCTCAATGCCGCGAAAGTTAGTCAGTGGGATTTCTGACCTATTGTTAGCCTCGTCACGGCGGCGGTTGATTTCGGCTTCAATCTCGCGCATTTGCTTGTAGGCGATTACCAGAAAGTTGCCGGAGCCGCAGGCTGGGTCAAATATCCGGACACGCGCCATACGTTTGCGCAGATTCAATAGTTTGGCTTTATTGTCGCCAGCCGCCTCCAACTGCGCGCGCAGATCATCCAGAAACAGCGGATTTAATACCTTAAGAATATTGGGCACACTGGTGTAGTGCATGCCCAATGAGCCGCGCTCTTCATCATCAGCCACGGCCTGTATCATACTGCCGAAGATATCGGGATTGATTTTCTGCCAGTTCAGTTTGCCCGCGTGTAGCAGATATGTGCGTGCCATACGAGTGAACCGTGGCACCTCCGTGCTGCCCGAAAACAAGCCGCCATTCACATACGGAAAGCCGTTAGCCCAGCTCGGCAAGCGAGGCTCAACAATCTCTCGCTCGGTCTGCTTAATATTCATGGCGCGAAAAATTTCAGACAGCACCTGGTGGGTATTTGAGCCACCGTGCTCGCTGTACTGCTCAACAGTTTTGGTGAAAAGGCCATCACCATTAAAAATGTCGGTGTCTTCAGCAAAAAAACAAAACACTAACCTAGACATGAAGTGGTTCATGTCATGACGGCGCTCGGCCCTGGCCCAATCCGGGTTCTCATTTAACAGTTCGACGTACAGCTTGTTCATCCGGCTGGTGGCGCGCACGTCGATGGGGTTGTCTTTAATCTCCTTGATTGTGGAGATCCCAGCCAACGGCAGCAGGAAGCCGAAGTGATTGGGGAGGTCCTGGTAATCACAGGTGATGGTTTCACCCGTGATGAGCTCTTCGGCCTCCAGCGTTTGTCCGTCGGTGGCAAGAATGAACTTGGCTTTGGCTTTTGTCGTTGCAGGGCTGGCACGCAATGAATTAAGCGTTTCGCCTACGGCGCCGGGCTCACATGCGGCAATATGAATATTGCTGCGGAGCAGCACGCCACCTGGTACGTCAGAAGCGTTGTTATTACCGGCACGCAGTCGCCTGAGAGCGGTTTCCTTGTTGCCAAAAGCAGCCAGGAAGACGAACGGGAATTCAGCCACATCAAAAGGTTCAAGGACCAGATCCGAGATTGCGGACTCAATTTCTACTGCGTTCATGGTTTACCAATTCCAATGCATTCACAAGCGAGTGGGGCGACTTCATCTGTTAATTTTGATGGTTATTGCTAGCGCTCAGAGGGCATCTGCTCTCATGCCGCCCAAGTGGCTGTGTACCATTCCGATAACCTCGAACGGCGGAAATCGCGTGCGGGGAGCCGTAGTCCCCCTGACAGCGATAATGTCTCCATGGCATTTGAGTCACACTGCATCAGTTCTATGCTGAGGGACTCTACCAATAGTGACTAAAAAACCGATTCGATTTTCCAGATGCAGTTTTAGCCAATCCACGGCGCAGCAGATTGTAAAGGAAGGCTCTTCCTGATGGTGAACAACCTTGAGCATCCACCGCCAGCACTGGGCCACTGCACGCGGTGATATTTGCTAGTATCGGTCGAGGGGTTTCAATGCCAAGAGCTCACTCGCGCCCCGAGTGGGGGGATAAATGGGGGGACAGATATTGAAACCACCATAGATCCCAGCAAAACAAGGAAAAAACCAAACAATAACGCCGCCCACAAGCCGGCTTTTTAATCCCCCCCCTTAAACATCAATCACGTAGCCTTAAAGATCCACTCTGCCCCCCCTGAACATGTCTCTGGTGCAATAGGCAGCCATTCAAAGGCCAGTGGGCTCCAGCAATATCAAAATGACTCGACGCAATCTAGGTGTATTACCCCTTCTTCATTGCTTCACCCAAATAGTCAGCGACCTGATCGATATCCAACATGTCGCCAACAGCGACGCGAGGATGAAACATGTCGCAAAAATACAAAAATAACGACACGTTATGCACGCAGGCTTACACTAGCGACATGACAAGGGCGCTTATAAAAGCGGCCTTACCTTTAACTGGACGTCCTAGTGAGCGTGCGCCCATGACTAACCCCCAACGGCCTTGGCAGGCGGATAGACCCTATAACCAGCTTCCACCCTTGCCGCCAAAGGCAGAACTGGAAACCCGAGCAGTCCTCAAACGCTGCATCGAAGCTCGAGCAGCCTTGGCCGAATTGAAACAAGCAGCCGAGCTGATTCCTAACCAGACGATGCTGATCAATACGATCCCGCTGCTGGAAGCCAAGGACAGCTCCGAGATCGAAAGTATTGTCACTACTACAGATTTACTCTTTCAGCATGCCCAGGATTGCGCCAATCATGCAGATCCCGCGACCAAAGAAGCCCTCCGGTACCGCAAGGCTCTACATAACGGTTTCCAGTCTCTGGCTGAACGTCCACTCTCTACCGGCACAGCAGTAGAGATCTGTCGAACGCTCAAGGGTGTAGACATGGACATCCGTCGAGTGCCAGGCGTCCAGCTAGCCAATGATCGGACCGGAGAAATCATCTATACCCCACCAGAGGGCGAAGATCGCTTACGCGACTTGCTCACCAACTGGGAACGTTTTCTACACAACGAGACAGACCTCGACCCGCTGGTTCGCATGGCTGTCGGACACTATCAGTTCGAGGCTATTCATCCATTCACAGACGGCAACGGTCGTACCGGGCGCGTGCTAAACACCCTGTATCTGATCCAGGAAGGTCTGTTGAATCTACCGATTCTTTACCTTAGTCATTTCATCATTGCGCATAGAGCCGATTACTATCGACTACTGCTTGATGTCACACGCGAACAGGCCTGGGAGCCCTGGCTGCTGTACATGCTTACTGCCGTGGAAGAAACCGCTCGCTGGACCAGTGCAAAAATTGCCGCCATTCGCAGCCTGTCCGAGCACACCAGCCAATTTGTTCGCGAACGTTTGCCGAAAACCTACTCACGCGAATTGGTGGACGTGATTTTTGAGCAGCCCTATTGCCGTATTAGCAACGTCGTCGACAAGCAGATCGCTCAGCGCCAGGCTGCTTCTCGCTACCTCAAAGAACTGGTCTCCATTGATGTTCTGCAAGAGGTTCAGGTCGGAAAGGAAAAACTGTTCATTCATCCAAAGCTGATGCAGTTGCTGATTCGCGACAGCAACGAATTCAAGCCCTATTTCTGAGCCGAAATTAAGGAAATCGTGAATAAGTCGCCTGGACGATCAAAACCGAACAGGCGACGTCATATCACCTAGGCTGCAAACACTCCACCGCCCTATCCGCCACCATCTTCGCCATCTCCACCAAGTGCATTACCGCCCTCTGTGGTGCAGCCACTGACTCGCTGATCACTTGCGACGTAGCCAGCGCACAATGCAGCAGCTCAGCCACCTGCACCCAGGCATCCTCGAAGCTCAGTTCTTCATTGACCGTGAAGGGGTTGGTCAGGTGTGACGACAGCGTATCTGAACAAACGTTATCCATAGCAAAACTCCTAGCAGTAAGTGACTACCACCGTCCTTTCGCGACTAAACGAGCAGAGGTGGCGGCTGTACGCAGGTTAGTCGACCGGCCGCTAGGCACCGGCGCACCCGAGGGTGCCCTGCGCACAGCCACCATAAAGTGCAGGCAAGAAGACACCTGTCTTTGGGATGGCGCGTGCGCCTAGCGAGGTCCGGGCGACTAAACCCGATCACTGAATTAGCAGTGACGGTCAGCAGCCTAGACACCCAATTCCACTGGCGCAAGCGGTTGGGATTTTCTCGGAAACGTCCTGCAAATGAAAGGGATCGGACCTGCTGGCTACTCAAAATCAGGCAATTCACTCCTGTTCTGCACAGCAACCCGGAGGCCTGAAATCGGGCGTCAACCATTGTCCACTTTAAGTTGACAGTAAGACTCCTCCCACCCGATTTATCCCTCGTCACCCACCCATTAATCTGTGTCCATGTTGAACGCAACGCCCAACCAACCTAAACAAAAAAGGATTCAACCATGAGCACTACAACCTACAACCGCTTGAACAAAGACGACGCCATTGTTCTGCTGGTCGACCACCAAACCGGCCTGATCTCCCTGGTGCAGGACTTCTCTCCCAACGAGTTCAAGAACAACGTGCTGGCCCTGGCTGACCTGGCCAAGTTCTTTAACTTGCCGACCATCCTCACCACCAGTTTCGAGCAAGGCCCTAACGGCCCGCTGGTGCCGGAGTTGAAGGAGATGTTCCCGGACGCGCCGTATATCGCTCGCCCTGGTCAGATCAACGCCTGGGACAACGAGGATTTCGTCAAGGCAATCAAGGCCACCGGGCGTAAGCAGATCATCATTGCCGGTGTGGTGACGGATGTGTGTGTGGCGTTCCCGACCTTGTCGGCGCTGGCAGAAGGTTTTGAGGTGTTTGTGGTGACGGATGCATCGGGCACGTTCAATACCACCGTGCAGCAAGCGGCGTGGAGCCGGATGACGCAGGCCGGCGCGCAGTTGATGAACTGGTTCTCGGTGGCGTGTGAGTTGCACCGCGATTGGCGCAACGACATCGAAGGGCTGGGGAATTTGTTGTCCCAGCGGATTCCTAACTACCGCAATTTGATGAACAGCTACTCGGCCCTGTCTGCTCGCCAGAGCTAAGACTGCCATGCTCCGTATTGAGCCTGCCTGAAAAGGCAGGCTTTTTTATGGGTGTAGATTGAGAGGCGTGCGGGTGACGCGGAGCGTCACTGGATGCGTTACCACGCGGAGCGTGGGAACGAACCCGTCAGACGTCCCTAATCCAGGATCAAGTGCGGCAGAAACCGGCTTGAATCCTTGGTGATCAAGCTATTGTCCTCGCGCACACCGATGCCGGCGGCCTGGTCGCCAATGACCCAAGAGCCGATCAACGTGTAGCTGTCACCAAATTTTGGCAGCGGTGCGAACTCTTGAAGGATGAAGGGCGCATCCGTGTAGGGGCCGTCTTCTTTTACGGTCAGGCCTTCGGCGGTTTGCAGTTCGATGTTGGCGCCTTCACGGGAGAAGAACGGCTTGCGCACCCAGCCTTTTGGCACGGCTTTGCCTGGGTCGGTGTCCAGGTGGGAAGCGAGCAGGTTGGGGTGGCCTTTGTTGAATTCCCACAGCAGCGGCAGGATGCCTTTGTTGGAAATAATGGATTTCCACGCGGGCTCGAAGAACTGTGTGTCGCTCTGGGCAATCGCGGCACCAAAGGGTTCGTGGAAGATGAACTCCCAGGCGTGCAGTTTGAACAGGTGGGGAATCCAGCGATCTTCAAGGTCGACGAAGCGGCCTTCGCTGTTCAGGCCGATGTCTTCGATGTCGATGTGGCGCGATTCGATGCCGACCTTTTCAGCGACCAGGCGCAAGTAGTCGGTGGTGCCTTTGTCTTCGACCGAGTCTTTCATCGAAGCGAAGTAGAACGGCTGGTTGACCTGCAGTTGGGCGAAGGCCTGGTGCAGTTTGGTGTCGATGCTATTGAACTGGTCGGCGTGCTTGGGCAGCAGGCCGCGTTCGATGCATTGTTCCAGCCAGCCCCACTGAAACGCGGCGGCTTCGTAGAGGCTGGTGGGGGTGTCGTAGTTGAGCTCCAGCAACTTGGCGGGCCCGCTGCCGTTGTAGGAGAAGTCCATGCGCCCGTACAGGTGCGGGTGGCCTTCGAGCCATGAGGTTCGGATCATGTCGTAGAAAGGCGCGGGGATGCTCAGGCGTTCAAGCAGTTCTTCGCTGTGGACCACGCGGGCGACGAGGTCCATGCACATGTCATGGAGCTCGGTGGTCGGGTCTTCGAGGTCGCGCTCGATTTGCTTGAGCGTGAACTGGTAGTACGCGCTTTCGTCCCAGTAAGGTTCGTCGTCGATGGTATGGAAAAGGAAGCCAAGACCCTCGGCTGTATGTTTCCAGTCATGACGCTCTGCGCATTGGATCTTCTTCATGGCCGGTTTCCTTAGCTGCTCGACCCGCCGCCCCAGCCGCTGCGTGCGCTGGCTTTGCTGCCGAAGCCGCCCCGGGAGGTGGCCGATGAAACCGAGCTCGACTTAGGTGAAGAGCGCAGCGTGCTGGTGTAATTGCTGCTGCCGTACCGGGCCTGGTTGGAACGGCCAAAGGTCGCGCCATTGGACACGCGTTGGTTGAGCGTCGAGTTACCGTAGTTGCCGCGATCATCGCGATAGCGGTACACCGGTTCCGAACGGTAGCTGTTGCGGTTGTTGCTCAGCATGTTGCCGATCAGCAAGCCGGTCAGCAGGCTGCTGGTGGAGAAGCCTGAGCCGCCGCTGGCCTGAGCGTTGGCCGCTTGCGCATTGGCCGCGTCGACTTGGGATTGGGTCACCTGGCCTTCGGCGGTCAGTTCGAAACCGCCCAAGCGCGGGATGAATTTGCCGGTGGAGTCTTGCTGGCACCAGTCAGCGACAAAGTCGGCGTCGCAATCGGCCTGGCTGTCATACACCGGCGCAATGCGGCGATGCTCGGCCATGGCCGTCATGTAGGCGTCCGAGCAGACGTCTACCGGAAGTTTTTCATCGGCGCATTGCTGTACCGATTGGAAGTTGTACTTCTTTTGCAGGTCGTAGGTTTTTTCCGTTGGGCCACAGCCGGATATCGCCATGGCGACCGACGCTGCCAGCGACAGCTGGACGTACTTGCTTCGTTTCATCGGGAGCTCCGTGGGCAATCAGTTCGAGGTGGGCGTCATGCACGCGGCATTCAGCATGCCGACGCTGATGGCCACCGCGGCCACGTAGATACCGGCCGCCAGTTCGCCCTTCTTGATGCGCTCGGACGTGCCCTTGAGCACCAGGCTGGTCAGCAGGAACGCCAGCAGTTGGACGACGGCGGCGATCACGGCCCAGACGATGAAGTCGAGAACGTTGATCGAGTAGGCAATCACATTGCTGGCCGGAATGGCGAAACCGACGATGGCACCGCCCAGGGCGACCGCTGCGGAGGTGTTGCCCGCACGGATCAGTTCGAACTCCTTGTGCGGGGTGATGCGGGTGTAGATGAACTGGAACAGCGCGAACAGTACCGCAGCCCCCAGGATGTAGAGGACAAAGCCGAGCACCGCAGCTTTGTTGAGGGAGATGGAGAGTGCTTCTAGCATGGACGGCTTCCTTTTTTTAGAGCGTAGTCAGGTCGGTGGTGTACAGCGAAATGCCCAGGGATGTGCTCAGGCTGATGGTGCCTTCGGCATCTTCTTCGACGGAGAACAGCAGGAACTCTCGGCGGTCGGTCAAGCCGGTGTCGCGGGCGTATAGCATCGAACGGTGCTCGACGCTGTAGGTGGCTTCTGGGCTGATGACCTTTTCGCTCATCGCCACCAATTCGGTCTGGCCATCTTCGCTGCCCCACTCCCGGAAGAACTCGACGCCGTCGTGGGTGTAGGTCGGCAGACCGATCAGGCTTTGTGGGCCCGCGAGCCTGCTCAGTTCCGCTTCACTGCTGATGGTGACGTAACTCAGGTAGTTGAACAGAATCACTGACTCGACCTGGCCCGCTATCTGGCCGGTGGTGTGCACCTGCAACCAATAATCTTCGTCGTTCATGTAATAGCGCGACAGCCAGGTGGACTGGCCGAGGTCGATGGTGCCGTTGCTCCAGATTTCCTGGGAGCCGGGGATCACCACGTTGGTTTTTTCATCGAGCAGCAATTTCAGAGTCGTGTCAAACATCACGCCCTTGCCCGGCGCCAGGCCCAAAGGGCCGGTGGCAGGCAGGCTTGGGCTGGCGGTTCGGCTCGAGTCGGTAGTGGCTTTTGGGGCCTCAAGCCCCATCAACTGTTTAAGCCATCCCATGGGAGATTTCCTTAAGGCGAGTGGAAGCGATGTAGAAGAGTTCGCCGCCTTTGACCGCTGTGGCACTGGGCGGGTTGATCGACGGCTGCTGAACACCTTTGGCGCGATAGCCAATGAGGGTGGCGTTGTGGCGCTCCTTCATCTGCGTGTACAGCTCGCCGAACGTTGCCTCAAAGGCGTCGGGCAATTTCATCAGGTACTGGGTGGCGCCCTGCCCCACGCACAGCAACTCATTGATGACCACCGACGAGCCCGGATCCTGAGAGGCGCGCACCAGCATTTCGATCGCCATGCTGGTCGTGCATTCCAGGCGCGGGGCGTAGGAGCTGGCCAGTGCAGCGATTTCACTTTCGTTGAAGTGGGCGACCACATGCCCGACGGGGCTCAGTTGATTCACCGCCAGCACGGTGGCCAGCGTCAGGTCATCAGACGGGGTCCGCACCAGCACACGCTCGGCACCGGGCACACCGGCACGCAGCAACAGTGCGGTGGAAGACAGGCTTTCGCCGCGGATGAACGCTGCTTTGCCCGGCATCGGATTTTCTTCAAGGCTGCAATCGCAGATCACGATCAGGTTGTCGTTCGAGGTTTCGTCTTGCAGCAACAACTCAATCACCCGCTCGCTGGACGCGCCCTCCCAGCCGATCAGCACGGTATGGCCGACCTTGCCGGTGAAATCACCTTTGCCCTTCATGCCTTTTCTCCATGCATCGATAACACTGCTGGTGGTTTTGCCGATGGCTGCCGTGAGCAGCGCAATGCCCCCGAGCATGACCCAGGCCGCCACGAAAATTCGCCCAGCAGACGTCTGCGGCGCGAGGTCGCCATAGCCGACGGTGAGTGTGGTGGTGAGATAGAAGTAGATAAACGTGGCGGCAGCGGTGAGGTGTTGTTCGCCCAGCAACACCAGGCCCAGGTAAGCGGTGCTCAGGTGGACACCCAAGGCAACGATCAGGCCTGCCCAACCGAAGCGATGAAAGAGGGACGAGGCGTACATGCGTAGCAGTAGGAAAATCGACATTTAGCCCCTGGCTCCCTGGGTACTTGAATCCTGACGACAGCATCGCCTCGACGTCTGGATGCTCAAGTGCGTTCACCCGGCATTAAACCCGCTGCGCGGCGTGGATAGAAGTACCTTGGCTGCAATAAATCCGGCGAGCGCACCAAACAGATGCCCTTCGAAGGAAACGCCCTGCCGCGGAAGGAAGCCCACGACCAGTCCGCCATACAGCAAAGCCACAACAGCGGCTGTTAGCAGGTTGCCCCAGCTTCTGTGAAACCAGGCGCGAGACAGCAGATAGGCCCATAGCCCGAACACCCAGCCGCTGGCGCCGACGTGTACGCCTGAAAAACCGAACAGCCAGACCAACAAGCCGCCCAGCAGAATGACGATGGCACTGACGGCGATGAACCGGTTGACCCCTTCGATGATGACCAGAGAACCCAGGATCACAAAGGCAATCAGGTTGGCGCTCAGGTGGGCGAAGGAGGCGTGCAAAAACGGTGATGTGAGGGTGCCGAACAGACCCTGCATCGTTCTCGGGATTAGCCCGAATGCCATGAGGCTGTAACCGGTCACCACATTGAGCAGTTGCAGCGCGACCATGAAGAGGGCCAGGCCTGCGATTGTCTTGAAACCCTTCAAGGCGTTCATCCTGACCTCAACATACAAAAGAAGAGCACTGCGACTGTGGCGAGGGAGCTTGCTCCCGCTGGGGCGCGAAGCGGCCCCAAAAACAGGACTGCTGCGCAGCCCAGCGGGAGCAAGCTCCCTCCCCACAGAGTTGCAGGCTTAACTGACCTACGTTGATTACTCAGCCGACTTTTGCTTCAGACGCTCCAGAATCGCATTGGCACTGCCTTCGTTCGGCGTGATGCCGGCATCGCGCAGTTTGCGTTCCAGGTCTGTCCCCGTCGACGCTTCAGCCAGCTCATCCTGGGCTTGCAGCTCAGCGGCGCGTTGTTGCTGTTTGGCCTGCAAGCGATTGAGCGTACCGACGGCGGTTTCCAGCTTGCCGTTGGCACCGCCGCTGGCAATGGAGGCACTGACCTGGGCCTTTTGCACGCTGTCGCGAGCCTTGGCCATGTCCACTTGCTGGCGCAGGCTTTTGATGCGGCTTTCGGCCTTGGTGATGTCTTTGCGCATGCTCTCAGCGTACCCACCGAACTCGGTGGTCTGCTTTTGCTCCACGTCCCGCTCGTTGGTCAGGGTCGAAATGGCTTCGGCCACTTCCAGGGCGAGGTCTTCACGGTTGGCCTGGATAGCGGCCATCGCCTTGGATTCCAGGTCTTTGATCTTGGCGTCGTACTCGCCAACACGATCAGCCGCCAGTTTGTGCTTGGCCATGATGCTCACCAGCTCACGCTTGGCGTTGGCCAAGGCGCTGTCTGCATCGCGAATTTCCTGGTCAAGGATGCGCAGGGCCTGTTGGTCGACGATCGATTCGCCGACTTCGCTGGCACCGCCACGCAACGCGGTGAACAATTTGCTCCAGATGGACTGAGTCATTGGGTTTTCCCGAATAATTAAATGAAGAAACGTTCGAAGGCTTCGCTGGCGCGCTGCACGTTATCAACCAGGGTTTTCACCTCGGTCACGATGTTGGTCAGGCTGGAGTCGGAGCTGAGCGCACCGAACATGTTGTAAACCACCTGCCCGTTCGGCATGGACTCGATACCGATCGACGACAACGGGAACATCTCCCGGCTGCGCAGCACGGCGTCATTGAAGGCCGGTACGTCGTTGATGGACTCGGCGTCGACCAGGACGGTATCCACGATGATTTGCTCGCCCACCACCGCGATGTAAATCGGCAAGCCACCAAAGTCGTTCATCTCCAGCTTGATGCTGGACTCGGAGCCTTGGACGAGAGAAAGCGTAATGTCATGGGACGTCACGTCATCCAGCGCCTGAAGAGCACTGAAGAGGCGATCGATATTCCAGTTAGTACCTGCGCTCATGAAATTCTCCGACATGAATGAGCCAGCCAGGATCGGTTGGCGTAGCTGTTTCTCCATTTGCTTGAGCAGGCTTCGGTTTTCGGGAAGCACCCAAGTCTCGTGTTTCACATAACCGGCCGCCGCCAGCCCCGCACGCATCTGCTTCATGTAAAAGCTCGACGGCTTTTTTGCGGACGGCTTCAAGCGCTCTCCCTTGAGGCTTGTTGAATCGGTATCGGGCCCAGTTGATGGGCTCGATGGAGAGCTGCTGTTCATGGTACTGACCTCGCTGTGAAAAACTCACGCGTGAGAAAATCTACAGGCAATCCGCAAGGTACTCAATAGCTCACGCGTGAGATTTTTCCTTACATTTTTCAGCCACCGACAAGACCCAGCCTACCCCGCCAACTCTCGCTCGATTTGCTCGATGCTAGGCAAGCTCGATTGCAGTTCGGCTGGCAAAGACTCCATCAGTTGATATTGCGCCACACCAATAGGCCGGTTGTTATCGCGCAGTGCGTATTCAGCCACCACTTCATTTTTACCCTTGCACAACAAGAGGCCGATAGTCGGGCCATCCTGTGGGTGCTTTATCTCGGCATCCACCGCCGCAAGATAGAAGCTCAATTTGCCCAGATGCTCGGGCTTGAACTTGCCTGCCTTGAGTTCGATCACCACATAGCAACGCAGCTTCAGGTGATAGAACAACAGGTCGATGAAGAACTCATCGCCGCCTACATTCAGCAGCACTTGCCGGCCAACGAAGGCGAAACCTGCGCCCAACTCCAAAAAGAAGTCAGTGACATGCTTGATCAGGGCGTTTTCGATTTCGCGCTCTTGTGCATTCTGGCCCAGACTGAGGAAATCAAAGCGGTACGGGTCTTTGAGGGATTCGCGCGCCAGGTCGGATTGCGCTTTGGGCAGATGGCTTTCGAAGTTGCTGACGGCCTTGCCACTGCGCTCCAGCAGGCGATTTTCAATGTGCATCACCAGTGTGTTGCGCGACCAGTTATGTTTTAAGGCCTGGATGATGTACCAACGACGAGTTTCGGGGCCGGGAAGCTTATCGAGCAGCACCACGTTGTGGCCCCAAGGCAATTGTGCAGCAGCCTGTTGCACAAATTCCGAATCCGGCCACGCCTCGGCAAAAGCACGCATGTACTTCAGATTGCGCGGCGAAAAACCCTTGATGTCAGGAAAGGCCGCCCGCAGATCTTGCGCAAGGCGGTCGATCACTTTGCTACCCCAACCTTGAGCGTGCTGACACGTCAAAATATCGTGACCGAGCTGCCAGTAGAGCAGCACCAGCTCACGATTAACGGCAATTGATGCGCGCTGTTGCGCCTGATGGATGCGGCCCTTGAGGTCTGTCAGCCAATCGCCGTAGCCCTCAGGAGGCGCGATCAACCCGATAGAAGTTTCGCTCATGCCTTTTTTACTCTGGTGTTTTCGGCAGGCTAGCCAGCCGACAGTACCGTCACAAGCATTCGAGACAGTTCAGGAAGGGTCCTGCGTACCTCACAGAAAGGTCCTGCTGGCACTTGACTCTCCCCTATACGGCACCCCCTACCCTGAATGCCCTTTTCTCAGAACTTATCACCATGAGTCAGCGCATTCTGGTCATTCTCGGCCACCCGTTCGCCGATAGCTTTTGTTCCGCCCTCGCGCACACTTATATCCACGCTGCTAAAATGGCCGGTCACGAAGTCCGCGTCCTGCGCCTGGGTGATCTCAGGTTCGACCCCATCCTTCATCATGCTTACACCCAGGTTCAAGCGCTGGAACCTGACTTGCTCAGCGCCCAAGCCGACATCCTTTGGGCCGAGCATCTGGCCTGGGTTTTCCCTGTCTGGTGGGGCGGTATCCCGGCACTGATGAAGGGCTTTATCGACCGCGTTTTCCTCCCCGGCTTTGCCTTCAAGTACCGCGCAGGCAAGGCATTCCCAGACAAGCTGCTAAAGGGCCGAACCGCGCACTTGTTAGTGACCCTCGACACGCCGCCGTGGTATTACCGCTGGGTTTATCGCATGCCGGCCATCCACCAAATGCGGCGCACCATGCTGGCGCTGTGCGGCATCGCGACGAGCAAGACGCTGCTGTTGGGGCCGGTGCTGGGCTCTTCGCTGACGCAGCGGGCCAAGTGGCTGAAACAGGCCGGCGCACTATTTGAAAAAGGGAGTTTTCATGTACATCGGCAAAGCCGCGCAGTTGTCCGGCACGACCATCAAGGCGATTCGTCACTATGAGGCAATCGGGCTGATGCCAGCGCCTGCGCGTCGGGGCGGTTATCGCGTTTATACCGAGCAGAGTGTCGAGCGGCTGATGTTTATAAAGTGCGCGCAACAGCTGGGGTTCAAGCTCAAGGAATTACAGGAGATTTTGCAGGGGTACGAGGGTGATGCGCTTCCCTGGGACAAGGCTGACCAAGCCATCGCCAATAAGAAGCAAGCGTTAGCCATGCAAATTATGGCATTGCAGAATATGCATCAGGGTTTATTGGTCTTCGAGGCCCAATTGAAAGCGGCGCAGGGGGAGTGCTGGGTCGCCACGAAGGCAAGCTGAGACTCGGTGAGCCGAATAAGGTCGCTAATCGGCTCATGGGGTGAGCCGAATAAACCCATCAATCGGCTCACATCACCGTGTGTGCGCCACTCATTTGCCCCAATCCCCCATGTCTGCTAGTGTCGCGCCGGTTTACCGTCTACCGGAATTGCCGCCATGGCCCGCAAAAAAGTTGCACTCGATTTCGAACAATCCCTCGCCGACCTGCAAGCCCTGGTCGAGCGTCTGGAGAACGGCGAGTTGTCGCTGGAAGACTCGTTGACAGCGTTTGAGCAAGGCATCGGCCTGACCCGCGACTGTCAGAGCGCGTTGGCGCAGGCGGAGCAGAAGGTCCAGGTGTTGCTGGAGCGTGACGGGGAGTTGGCCGAAGAGCCTTTCGATGCGGAACAGCCGGAATGATCAGCGCATACCAAGCCAGTAGCCAAGCCCGGGTGAATGCCGCGCTGGAGCCCCTGTTTGTTGCGCCAAGCCCGGAAATGACGCGCCTCTATGAAGCCATGCGCTACAGCGTGATGAATGGCGGCAAGCGGGTGCGCCCGTTGCTGGCCTATGCCGCCTGCGAAGCTCTCGGGGCGCCGGCAGCCGAGGCGAATGGCGCGGCCTGTGCGGTCGAGTTGATCCACGCCTATTCCCTGGTGCATGACGACTTGCCGGCAATGGACGACGATGATTTGCGTCGCGGCCAGCCCACCACCCACAAAGCCTTCGATGAGGCCTATGCAATTCTGGCCGGAGATGGCTTGCAGAGCCTGGCGTTCAGCGCATTGCTGGACCCGACGCTAAGCAGCGTCAACGCCGAGATCCGCTTGCGCATGGTCACCGCCCTGGCCCATGCAGCGGGCCCGGCTGGAATGGTCGGCGGGCAGGCCATCGACATGGGCTCGGTCAGCCTCAAGCTCGATCAAAAAGCCCTCGAACACATGCATCGCCACAAGACCGGTGCGCTGATTGAGGCCGCCGTGCAACTGGGCGCCCTGGCCAGTGGCCGTGCCGACGCCGAGCAATTAGCGGCGCTGCAGACCTATTCTCGCGCTGTCGGCCTGGCCTTCCAGGTACAGGACGATATCCTCGACGTGGAAAGCGACACCGCCACCCTCGGTAAACGCCAGGGCGCCGATATCGCACGTGACAAGCCGACTTATCCTGCCTTGCTGGGGCTGCAAGCCGCCAAGGCCTATGCCATCGAGCTGCGTGACCAGGCTCTGGATGCCCTGCGACCTTTCGACGCGGCGGCCGAGCCACTGCGTGACCTGGCGCGGTATATCGTCGAACGTCGCCACTGACAGCCGCGGCCATTTGCGCCGCATATCAGCCAAGTTCGGCCCTCTGCGTGGGCAGTTTGCACGGCTTGAGGTAAACTGCCGCCTCTTCTATACCTATAACGATTCGCCTGATGCCCACGACGTTTCAAGAGATTCCCCGCAAACGCCCGTCTACGCCCCTGCTCGACCGTGCTGCCACGCCGGACGGCCTGCGTCGACTGGGTGAAGCCGAGCTGGAAACCCTGGCCGATGAGCTGCGCCTGGAATTGCTCTACACGGTCGGCCAGACCGGTGGGCATTTTGGCGCCGGGCTGGGCGTGATCGAGCTGACCATCGCCTTGCATTACGTGTTCGACACCCCGGACGACCGGCTGGTGTGGGACGTGGGCCACCAGGCGTATCCGCATAAAATCCTCACCGGCCGTCGCGAGCGCATGGCCAGCCTGCGCCAGAAGGACGGCCTGGCCGCCTTCCCACGCCGTGCCGAGAGCGAGTACGACACCTTTGGCGTCGGCCACTCCAGCACGTCCATCAGTGCAGCACTGGGCATGGCGATTGCCGCCCGCCTGCAAGGCAGTGAGCGCAAGGCGATTGCGGTGATTGGTGATGGCGCGCTGACCGCCGGCATGGCCTTCGAAGCGCTGAACCATGCGCCGGAAGTGGACGCCAACATGTTGGTGATCCTAAACGACAACGACATGTCGATTTCGCGCAACGTGGGTGGCCTGTCCAATTATCTGGCGAAGATCCTCTCCAGCCGTACCTACGCCAGCATGCGCGAAGGCAGCAAGAAAGTGCTGTCACGTCTGCCTGGCGCATGGGAAATTGCGCGCCGCACCGAAGAGTATGCCAAGGGCATGCTGGTACCCGGCACCCTGTTCGAAGAGCTGGGCTGGAACTACATCGGCCCTATCGACGGCCACGACCTGCCGACCCTGATCGCGACGTTGCGCAACATGCGCGACCTCAAGGGCCCGCAGTTCCTGCATATCGTCACCAAGAAAGGCAAAGGTTTCGCTCCGGCGGAAGTCGACCCGATTGGTTACCACGCGATCACTAAGCTCGAACCCCTGGACGCTCCCGCCGCCGCGCCGAAAAAGGCCAGCGGGCCGAAGTATTCCGGGGTGTTTGGCGAATGGCTATGCGACATGGCCGCCGCCGACCCGCGTCTGGTGGGTGTTACCCCGGCGATGAAGGAAGGCTCCGACCTGGTGGCGTTCAGCGAGCGTTTCCCGCTGCGTTACTTCGACGTGGCGATTGCCGAGCAACACGCCGTGACCTTCGCGGCCGGCATGGCCTGCGAAGGCGCCAAGCCGGTGGTGGCGATCTACTCCACCTTCCTGCAACGCGGTTATGACCAATTGGTTCACGATGTGGCGGTGCAGAACCTCGACGTGCTGTTCGCCATCGACCGTGCCGGCCTGGTGGGCGAGGACGGCCCGACCCATGCGGGCAGCTTCGACCTGTCGTACCTGCGCTGCATCCCCGGCATGCTGGTGATGACCCCGAGCGACGAGAACGAACTGCGCAAGATGCTCAGCACCGGCCACCTGTACAACGGCCCGGCCGCTGTGCGGTACCCGCGCGGCACCGGCCCGAACGCCGTGATCGAAAAAGACCTGGAGCCGATCGAAATCGGTAAAGGCATCGTGCGTCGCCAAGGCAGCAAAACTGCGTTCCTGGTGTTTGGCGTGCAACTGGCCGAAGCCTTGAAAGTCGCCGAGAAGATCGACGCCACCGTGGTCGACATGCGGTTCGTCAAGCCACTGGATGAAGCGTTGGTACGCGAAATTGCCGCCAGCCATGAGCTGCTGGTGACCGTCGAAGAGAACGCCATCATGGGCGGCGCCGGTGCGGCGGTCAGTGAGTTCCTGGCGCGGGAGAACATCCTCAAGTCGGTGCTGCACCTGGGCTTGCCAGATGTATACGTCGAACACGCCAAGCCGGCGCAGATGCTGGCTGAATGCGGGCTGGATGAGGCGGGTATCGAGGCGTCCGTGCGCGAGCGCCTGGCGCTACTGAATCTGTAATCAGCCCCAACTGTGGGAGCTGGCTTGCCTGCGATGACGGCGGCACATTCGCTAACAATGTGTCAGATACACCGCTATCGCAGGCAAGCCAGCTCCCACAGTGGTTTTGCATGACCTTCGAATGCTATGGACAGCCCATGAAACGCCTGTGCCTTGCCCTGCTACTGCTTCCCTGCGCCGACCTGCTCGCCGACACCCGCGACCAGGCCCTGAAGCTCTCCGACGTGGTCATCAGCGCCAACCGCCAAGTCCAGGCGCGTAATGACAGCAGCGCCGCCAACACCGTCTTCACCCGCGCCGACATCGACCGCCTGCAACCCACCAGCGTCACCGACCTGCTCAGCCGCGTGCCGGGCGTGCAAGTTGCGCCGACCGGTGGGCGTGGCAGTTTGCCGGGGATTTTCATTCGCGGCACCAAGTCGGCGCAGAGCCTGGTGCTGGTGGACGGCCAACGCATCGCCAACACCACCTCCGGCGACAGCGGCTTGCAATACCTCAACGTCGATCAGATTGAACGGGTAGAAGTGCTGCGCGGTTCACGTTCGGTCATTTACGGCAGCGATGCGATTGGTGGGGTGATTCAGGTGTTCACCCGGCGCAATGCCGAGCAAGGCTTGCAGCCGCGCCTGAAACTTGGCTTTGGCAGCAACCAGACCTGGGAGCGCAGCTTGGGCCTGTCGGGCGGCGATGAACACACGCGGTTCAACCTGGGCGCGAGCCTGGATGAAACCGCCGGCATCAACGCGAGCCACGCGTCGTTCCCCAGTGACGGCGACCATGATGCCTACCGCAACCAGTCCATCAGCCTGAACCTCAGCCACTCGTTCAGTGATGAGCTGGAGGTGGGCTTCAATCTGCTGGATAACCGTGGCAAGTCGCAGTACGACAACAGTTATGGCCGCTACGACGGCGCCACCGGGCAGAGCCTCGGCCAGAAACCCTACACCGACTACACCGTGAGCAGCGCCAGCGGCTATGTCGATGCCAAGCTCAATGACAGCTGGCAGTCGCGCCTGGAGCTGGGCCACAGTGAAAACCGCGACACCAAGCGCGATACCCTCAGCGATGATTACAGCGCATTCAACACCTACCGCGACTCGGTCAATTGGCAGAACGACCTGATCCTGGATGAGCAAAACAGCCTGATCGTCGGTGGCGACTGGTATGAAGACCGTTTCCACGGTTCCACCACCTTTACCGAGAACAGCCGCTGGAACCGGGCGGCCTTCGTGCAGCACCGCTTCCAAAGCCAATGGTTTTCCACCGAGCTGGGCCTGCGCCGTGACCAGAACCAGCAGTTCGGCGGCCAGAACAGTTGGAGCGGCACCCTGACCTTGCCGGTCAACCCCGATAATGACTTGCTCTTGAGCTACAGCGAAGGCTTTCGTGCGCCAACCTTCAACGACCTCTATTACCCCGACACGCAGTACAGCAACCCCAACCTGCAGCCCGAGACATCAAAGAGCTACGAGCTGCAATGGCGCAGCCAACTGACCGACAGCACACGCCTGGAAGCCTCGCTGTATCGCACCGACCTGAGCGACGCGATCATCCTTGACGCCGGCAAGCCGCAAAACGTGGCGTCGGCGCGGATCAACGGCTTTGAAGCGGCGCTCAAGCAAGAACTGTTTGGCTGGCAGGGCAACCTGGGCCTGTCGCTTATCGACCCGCGTGACCGTGACAGCGGCCACACCCTGGCACGTCGCGCACGGCGAACGGTGAACCTGGATCTGGACCGGCAATTTGATCAACTCGGTCTCGGCGCCAGCTGGCAAGCGATCAGCAGCAGCTACGACGATGAAGCCAACCGCAACCGTCTGGGCGGTTATGCCTTGTTGGGGCTGCGCAGTAGTTGGGCGTTGAACCGGGAGGTGTCGTTGTCGCTGAAGGTGGATAACGCGCTGGACAAGTCTTATGCACGGGCGAAGTACAGCTACCTCGGGGAAAACCAGAATTATCGTGAAGAAGGTCGGGTGTGGATGTTCGGGGTGACGTGGACACCCGAGCTTTAAGTAATCTGAACCGGCGTCATCGCAGGCAAGCCAGCTCCCACAATTGAAATGCATTCCCCTGTGGGAGCTGGCTTGCCTGCGATAGCGTTGTCACAGGTTCGGCGCAATCACCTGGCACAACCGCCCCACCGCCTCCAACATCTGCCCGCTGGGCCGTTCCAGGCCCTTGTCCGGCACTAACCGCACCCGAGCAGCCATCGCCGGCCATGCCGTCCAGGCCTCCCTCTGAGCCTGATCCCCCACCAGGATCACCTCGGGGTCTCGCGCCAGCACCGATTCGATATTCACCTGCGGCGCCGGCAACTTCAGGTCATCGAACACATTGCGCGCCCCGCACACGCTGAGGGCATCGCTGATGATCTGCCCACCGCCCACGGTGTACAGCGGCTGGTTCCACACTTGGTAGAACACTCGCAGCGGCTCGGCCCGCTGGTAGCGCTGGCGCAACTCGGCCAAGCGCTGGCGCAATTGTGCCGCGCGCTGGTGCCCGGCCTCGGCGCGGCCCAATTGCTCGGCAATGGCCTGCACCTGCGCGGTCAGTTGTTCAAGGCTGTGGGGTTCGGCGACGTACACCGGGATATTCAATCGTTGGAGCTGCTCGCGCTGGGCCGGGCCGACGCTGCCAGGCCAGAGCAGGATCAGGTCGGGCTTGAGGCTGAGCAGGCGCTCCATGTCCAACTGGCCGTAGTGCCCGACCGAGGGCACCTTCGCCAACGCCGCCGGGCGGTCACCACCATCAAGCACGCCGACCAGCAAGTCCTCGGCGCCCAGTTCAAGGACGATTTCAGACAGTGACGGCGCCAGGCTGACAACCCGCTCGACCGGCCAGCCCTGGGCACTGAATACCAGCAGCAGCGCCAGCCAATAGCGCTTCATCCCAACTGACGCGGTATGCGATAGAGATAGAACAACACCAGCGTCGACAGCGCCAACAGAAACAGCGGCACTGCCTCCAGGCCGACGAACACCGCCAGCGCGCCAATCCAGGCCGGTAACGCTGCAACCAGCAACGCCGTGCGCCGACGCGCCGCCAGGGTGATCCAGGCTGCCGGCTCTTGAGCAGTATCAAGGGCTTTGGAGGTGGCGATCAGCGCGTGTTTGTAGGCGTGAAAATAACGCAGGCTGAGAAACATCGAGGCCACGCCGGCGATGAAGAATGGCATGGCCAAGACGGGCAACAAGGATTCAGCCCGGCCAAACAGCAGGTTGATCACGAACAACGGCAGCAATGCCAGGGCCAGGTACTGCCACCAGTTGAAGGACAGTCGCCGTTTCACCTGGCCACGGGTCACGCGCGGTCGACCTCGCCCTGGTGCTCGTTGCCCATCATGTGATCGAGCTTGCTGGCTTTGGTGGCCAGGTAGAGCTTGTTGTGCGGGTTGTGCCCGGTGTGCAGCGGCACGCGCTCGGCCACGGTGATGCCCATCTCGGTCAAGGCTTTGACCTTGCGGGGGTTGTTGGTCATCAGGCGCAGGGATTTGACCCCCAGGTGCTCGAGCATCGGCAGGCAGATGGCGTAGTCGCGCTGGTCGGCAGCAAAGCCCAGGCGCTCGTTGGCCTCGACGGTGTCGGCGCCGCCGTCTTGCAGTTCGTAGGCGCGGATCTTGTTCAACAGGCCAATGCCGCGGCCTTCCTGACGCAAGTACAGCAACACGCCACGGCCTTCACGAGCGATGGCTTGCAGTGCAGCCTCCAGTTGCGAGCCGCAGTCACAGCGCTGGCTGAACAGCGCATCGCCGGTCAGGCACTCGGAATGCACACGCCCCAGCACCGGCGCGCCATCCGTGATGTCGCCGAGGCTGAGCACAACGTGCTCGCGCCCGGTGGCTTCTTCAAGAAAGCCGTTCATGGTGAACGTGGCAAAAGGGGTAGGCAGCTTGGAAGCGGCGACGAAAACGACGGGCACCGTGTGCTCCTGATTTCAGATTTCACAGAGGCGGGCATTGTAACAGCACGTTCCTACAGACGCTTAAGCTGAATTATCGCTGATAAAGATCAATAGGTTCGATTGGCCTTTGAGTCAGTTCTATGGGCGTCAGAACGGATACGGCTGTTTCCAGCGTTCGAAAATCGCTTTCAGCTCACCGGTCTGGACCAGGATGCCCAAACGCTGGTCATACATGGCCATCAATGCCCTGCCGCGCGCGGTGTCGGCAAAGCCTACGTAGAGCGGCAGTTCAGCAATATGGGTGAGTTTGAACAGCGCCGGGTCTTGCGCCTGGCTGAGCACGTATTTGGCTTCGGTGAGGGCGTCGATATAAAAATCGGCACGGCCGTGTTGTAGCATCGGCAGAATGCCGCTGCGCCGCTCGATCTGGTTGAAGCGGCGCACGGTGGGCAGGTATTCCTCGTATTTATAGCCGCGCACCCAGGCCAGGCGATAGTTGCCCAAAGTCGCCAGGGTCGGTGTCGGCGCAGTGGCCAACCCGAGGGCGTAGACATGATCGGCGTCGAAGTTCCTGCGGGGGTACAACACACCGCTGGCCTCATCGCGATAGGTGCCGACACAACCATCCACCTCACCACGCTGGGCCAGGCCGACCGAGCGGGTATAGGGTACGCTGCGGATGTGCACGGTGATGCCAGCCGGTTCAAAGACTTGGCGCAACAGGTCCCAGGCCAGGCCGCTGCCATCTTTGTTGGTGTAGTCGTTCCACTCCTCACTGGCCAGCACGATTTTGCCGGGCATGGGAGTGTCCGCCTGGGCCAGGGAAGCGAAGGTACACAGCACGATCAGCAGCCAGCGGCATGCAGCCATAGTCACGGCCTCTTACTCGGGATAATCGTATAAAGGGTAGCGCAGACCGCCGGCTTAGGGCGCCTGGCGAAAATGCTGGTAGCCGCGCACAGCCGGGGTGATGTCCTGGCCGTGGACGTCGAGCAGCGTTACGCCCTGCCCCGCTTCGACCCGGCCGACCACATGCACCGGCCAGCCATCCGCCTGCAACGGCGCTAACTCGGACGGTGACAAGGTGAACGCCAGCACATAGTCGTCGCCCCCACTCAACGCCGCCACGTGAGCCTGGTCTTCACCAACAAACGCCAGCAAGGCCTCGGACAACGGCAACCGGTGGCGCTCAACCACCAGGCGCACCGCTGACGCCTTGGCGATATGCCCACAGTCGGCCAACAGCCCATCGGAGATATCCATCGCCGCTGTCGCCTTGCCCCGCAGCGCAAGCCCCAGGGCCAACTGCGGTTGCGGCGACCAGTAATGCGCCAGCAGCGGCTCGGCGATTGCTGCGTCAGCCGTGCGTTGCCCCAATACCAGCGGCAACGCGCCAGCGGCATTGCCTAACTCGCCGCCGACACACAGCAGGTCGCCCGGCTGTGCACCGCTGCGCGTCAAGGCCTGGCCAGCCGGCACGCGGCCGAACACGGTCAGGGTCAGGCTCAGCGGCCCACGGGTGGTATCGCCGCCCACCAGGCCCACGCCGCAGTTTTGCGCCATGGCATTCAAACCTTGGGCATAGCGTTGCAGCCAATCGGCTTCGACGCTCGGCGTGGTCAGGGCAAGGGTAAAGGCGAGGGGGTGGGCGCCCATGGCGGCCAGGTCGCTCACCGCCACGGCCAGCGAGCGCTGGCCGAGCAGGAACGGGTCACAGGGGTCGGCAAAATGCACGCCAGCCACCAGCGTATCGGTGGAGACTGCCAGTTGCTCCCCGGCGGGAAGCGCCAGCAAGGCGCAGTCGTCGCCGATCCCCAGGGCAATGCCTTCGCCACCTTGCGCACAGGGCGCGGCGGCGAAGTATGTGCGGATCAGCTCAAACTCACCCATTGAGGAATCAAGCGCAGATTAGCGCTTGTGTTCCTTCACTTCGGCTTCACGCAGGCGCGGGGCCAGCTTGTCGAGCACGCCGTTGACGAACTTGTGGCCGTCGGTCGAACCGTAGACTTTCGCCAGCTCGATGCCTTCGTTGATCACGACGCGGTACGGCACGTCAACGCGCTTGAGCAACTCCCAGGTAGACAGGCGCATCACGCACAGCTCAACCGGGTCGAGCTCTTCGATGGTCAGGTCCAGGCATGGCGCCAGGGCTGTGTCGATCTCGGTCAGGTTGGCGTGCACGCCGTGCAGGATGTCGTGGAAGTAGCTCTGGTCGGCGAAGGTGAAATCGTTATCGACGCGAAACTGTGCCTCGATTTCGTTCAGCGAAGCGCCCGCCAGGTGACGCTGGTACAGCGCCTGGGTCGCGAGTTGACGCGCCTTGCGGCGCTTCTCGCTCTTGGACGGTTTGCCGGCATCGGCAGGACGCGGGTCCTGAGGGTTGAACTGATCGCTTTCGTCGGAAATCACTTGGCCTCCAACTGCGACAGCAGGCTGACCATTTCCAGGGCGGACAAGGCAGCTTCAGCGCCTTTGTTACCGGCTTTGGTGCCGGAACGCTCGATGGCTTGCTCGATGGAATCAACGGTCAGTACGCCGAAAGCGACTGGCACGCCGAATTCCATGGACACCTGGGCCAGGCCCTTGGTGCATTCGCCGGCCACGTATTCGAAGTGCGGGGTGCCGCCACGAATGACCGCGCCCAGGGCGATGATCGCCGCGTATTCACCCTGCTGAGCAACTTTTTGCGCAACCAGTGGAATTTCGAAGGCGCCAGGCGCGCGGATAAGGGTGATATCGCTCTCGCTCACACCGTGGCGAACCAGGGCGTCAACCGCACCGCTTACCAGGCTCTCAACCACGAAGCTGTTGAAGCGGCCAACCACCAGGGCATAGCGGCCTTTGGGGGCGATGAAGGTACCTTCGATGGTCTTCAGGGTCATTCGACAAATCTCTTAAAGAGCCGGGACGCGAAAAGTGCGTCCCTCAGTGATGATTTAACCGCGAACAAGGGGCAAAAATCGCCGGCCTTTATTCGGAGGGCACGTATTCTACAACTTCCAGGTCGAATCCGGATATCGCATTAAATTTCATCGGTGCGCTCATCAGGCGCATTTTGCGCACACCCAGGTCGCGCAGGATCTGCGAACCGGCACCGACGATGCTGTAGGTGGTCGGTTTTTTCACCGGCACGGCGTCAGCGGTTTCGCGGATATGCGCCAGCAATACATCACCGTCCAGCGGGTGGCCGAGCAACAGCACCACACCGCTGCCAGCCTCGGAAACCGCAGCCATGGCGGCGCGCAGGCTCCAGCGACCGGGCTGCTTGACCATCAACAGGTCACGCAGTGGGTCCATGTTATGTACGCGTACCAGGGTCGGCTCTTCGGCGCAAATGTTGCCCAGGGTCAGGGCCATGTGCACGTCGCCTTCCACTGAATCACGGTAGGTCACCAAATTGAATTGGCCCAGTTCGCTGTCCAGGGGCTGCTCGGCAATCCGCTGAACGGTACGTTCGTGGATCATGCGGTAGTGAATCAGGTCGGCGATCGTGCCGATCTTGAGGTTGTGCTCGGCGGCAAAGGCTTCGAGTTCAGTACGACGGGCCATGGTGCCATCGTCGTTCATCACTTCGCAGATCACCCCGCTTGGCTCGAAACCGGCCATGCGCGCCAGGTCGCAGGCGGCTTCGGTGTGGCCGGCACGGGCCAGGGTACCGCCCGGTTGGGCCATCAGCGGGAAGATGTGGCCGGGGCTCACGATATCTTCGGCCTTGGCGTCTTTCGCGGCGGCGGCTTGCACGGTGCGGGCGCGGTCAGCGGCGGAAATGCCGGTGGTGACGCCCGTGGTGGCTTCAATGGATACGGTGAACTTGGTGCCGAAACCCGAGCCATTGCGCGGCGCCATCAACGGCAGCTTGAGCAATTCGCAGCGTTCGCGGCTCATGGGCATGCAGATCAGCCCACGGGCGTGCTTGGCCATGAAGTTGATGTGCTCGGGCTTGCACGCTTCGGCGGCCATGATGATATCGCCTTCGTTCTCGCGATCTTCGTCATCCATGAGGATGACCATCTTGCCTTGGCGGATGTCTTCAACCAGTTCTTCGATGCTATTGAGCGCCACGCGGCACCCCCTTGGTCAGGATTTCAGGTAGCCGTTAGCGGCCAGAAAACTTTCGGTGATGTTGCCTGATGCAGGCTCTGCGGCCTTTTCGCCCAGCAACAGGCGCTCCAGGTAACGGGCAAGCAAGTCCACTTCCAGGTTCACCCGGCGACCCGGCTGGTACGAGGCCATGATGGTTTCGCTGAGGGTGTGGGGAATGATGGTCAGTTCAAATTCGGCGCCATTCACGGCGTTCACGGTCAGGCTGGTGCCGTCGACGGTGATCGAGCCTTTGTGGGCGATGTACTTGGCCAGCTCTTTGGGCGCGCGGATGCGGAATTCCACCGCGCGGGCGTTTTCGCTGCGGGCCACCACTTCGCCGACGCCGTCGACGTGGCCGCTGACCAGGTGACCGCCCAGGCGCGTGGTGGGCGTCAGGGCTTTTTCCAGGTTGACCGGGCTGCCGGCCGCAAGATCGTTCATCGCGGTGCAGTCCAGGGTTTCCCGGCTGACATCGGCAGCAAAGCCGTTGCCCGGCAGCTCGATGACGGTCAGGCACACGCCGCTGACGGCGATGCTGTCGCCCAGCTTGACGTCGCCGAGGTCCAGCTTGCCGGTTTCAACCAGCAGGCGGACATCCCCGCCTTTGGGGGTCATTGCACGGATGCTGCCGATGGATTCGATAATGCCGGTGAACATTTCGTTCTCCTGAAAACGAGGGGGCTGACGCTCAAGCGCAGGCCGGGAATTATACGCTCACTGCTGGGACGGGGATGGCAGTGACTCGCCAGTCGTCGCCCACAGCGCGCATTTCGGTGATCTTGAGTTGGGGAGCATCGGCCAACTTATCAAGCGGCCAGTCCAGCAACGGGCGGGCAGCGGAGCCGAGGAACTTGCCGGCGATGAATATCACGTATTCATCCACCAGGCCTTGTTGGGCAAACGCGCCGGCCAGGCTTGGGCCGGCTTCCACCAACACATCGTTGACGCCACGGGCAGCCAGGGCGACCAATGCCGAGCGCAGGTCAACCTGGCCCTCCACACCTGGAACCACAAGGCACTCAGGGCCGCGGGGGAACTGGTTTTCCGGAGTCACGCAGGTGATGACCAATGCCGGGCCGGCCTTGAAGAACGGTGCGTTGAGCGGCACCCGCAGGCGGCCATCGATCAGCACGCGCAACGGCGGGCGCGACATGGCCAGGGCGGTGGTTGCGTCGTCCAGGCCCAGTTCGGCGGCGCGTACGGTCAAGCGGGCACCGTCGGCCAGTACCGTGTCGGCACCGGTCAACACCACACTGGCCTCGGCACGCAAGCGTTGCACCGCAGCACGGGCGGCGGGGCCGGTGATCCATTGGCTTTCGCCGCTGGCCATCGCCGTGCGGCCGTCCAGGCTCATCGCCAGCTTGACCCGCACAAACGGCAGACCGTGCTCCATGCGCTTGAGGAAGCCGGGGTTAAGCGCCCGCGCTTCGGTTTCCAGCACACCGCTACGCACCTCGATACCGGCTTGGGCCAGGCGTTGCATGCCTCGGCCAGCCACTTCGGGGTTCGGGTCCTGCATGCCGGCCACCACCCGCGCGACGCCGGCGGTCACCAGCGCATCGGCACAGGGCGGCGTACGGCCATGATGGCTGCACGGTTCAAGGGTCACGTACACCGTCGCGCCACGGGCCTTGTCGCCAGCGGCGCGCAGGGCATTGGGCTCGGCATGGGGCTCGCCGGTGCGCTCATGCCAGCCTTCGCCGACAATCTGCCCGTCACGCACGATCACGCAGCCAACCCGCGGGTTGGGGTGGGTGGTGTACAGGCCCTTGCGCGCCAATTCGAGGGCACGGGCCATGTAGTGGGCGTCGAGCACAGCCTGTTCAGATGTCATTGTTTGGAGGGCTCACGGGCCAGGCGGTCGATCTCTTCGCGGAATTCATTGAGGTCCTGGAAGCGTCGATACACCGAAGCGAAACGGATATAGGCGACTTCGTCGAGTTTTTGCAGCTCGCCCATCACCAGCTCACCGACCACCAGGCTCTTGACCTCGCGCTCGCCGGTCGCCCGCAGCTTGTGCTTGATATGCACCAGCGCCGCTTCCAGGCGCTCGACACTCACCGGGCGCTTTTCCAGGGCGCGCTGCATACCGGCGCGCAGTTTTTCTTCGTCGAAAGGCTGGCGGCTGCCGTCGGACTTGATCAGACGCGGCAACACCAGTTCGGCGGTTTCGAAGGTGGTGAAACGTTCACCACAGGCCAGGCATTCGCGCCGGCGACGCACTTGGTCGCCCTCGGCGACCAGACGCGAGTCGATGACCTTGGTGTCGTTGGCACCGCAGAAGGGACAGTGCATGGTTGGCAGGCAACAAAAAATGGGAGGGCCATGGTAGCGCATCCCTGTGGCAAGACAAGCCATAGCCTTTACGGTATATAGGCAGGCTTATATGTTTCATATTTTTAAGCCACGGATTTTGTCCTTTCTGGAGCCGTACATGCAGTTACGACCACTCGTTCTACTCAGCCTGTTCAGTTTTCTGGTCGCCTGCAGCAGCGAAGCCCCCAAGCCGGCCGCGCCTCAACCAACACCGGCGCAAGAGAAAAAAGTCCCGGGCATTGAAGACCTCGGCCCCCTGCCCGCCTATCAGCGCGAAATCAGCGGCAGCCTGACCAACGTGCCCGCCGGTGCCGAAGTCGAGATGGCGCTCTTGGTGATCGACGACCGTTCGCGCCCGCAGCAACTGCTCGCCAGCAGCGTACTGAGCGGCAACGGCAAGCCCTTGGCCTTCCGCCTGCGCTTCAACCCTGAAGCCTTCCCGGCCGGTGCCCGCGTGGAATTGCGCGGCCGCGCCAGCCAGTCCGGCCAGCTGATCCTGCATCTGCCTGCCGTGCGCGTCACCCAGGCGATCACCCAGAGCACCGGCCCCCTGCAACTCGTCAAGGCGCCATGACGCCACCGCTGGGCCTGCAACACGCCTTGAGCGCGTTGATTGGCGATGCGCAATTGGTGCCCTGCCCGTTGCCGGGTACCGCGTTGTCGTTGTGGTTGCTGGACGCCGACAACATGGACCGTGCCTTCAGCCAGGAAGAAACCCGGCGTATCCTGCATGAGCCGCCCTACTGGAGCTTTTGCTGGGCCAGCGGCCTGGCGTTGGCGCGTTACCTGGCAGCGCATCCTGAGTGGGTCGCCGGCAAACGCGTGCTGGATTTCGGCGCAGGTTCGGGCGTAGCCGGGATCGCCGCCGTCAAGGCTGGCGCCCTGGAGGTGGTGGCCTGCGACCTGGACCCACTGGCCTTGGCCGCTTGCCGTGCGAATGCCGAACTCAACCAGGTGGCGCTGAGTTATTCGGCAGACTTTTTTGCCGAAGCCGACCGCTTCGACCTGATTCTGGTGGCCGACGTGCTCTATGACCGCGCCAACCTGCCGTTGCTGGATCAGTTCCTCACCCGTGGCCGCGAAGCGCTGGTGGCGGATTCGCGGGTACGGGATTTCCAGCATCCGGATTACCAGCGGCTGGAGATCCTCGAGGCCTTGACCCTGCCAGACCTGGCCGAGCCGTGGGAGTTTCGCAAAGTGAGCCTGTACCATTCGCGGCGTGCTTGAGGCCATCGCGGGCAAGCCGGCTCCCACAGGGGAATGCATTTCAAGGTGGGAGCTACCACGATGCTTTCAGCCAACCTCGCCAGCCCTTATAGTTGCCCCCATTCCCGCTTTATTCGAGACGCCCCATGAGTGAGCCCACGCCGTACATCTTCGACGTCACCACCGCCAACTTCGATCAGGCCGTTATCCAGAACTCCTTCGAAAAGCCCGTATTGGTCGATTTCTGGGCCGAGTGGTGCGCACCCTGCAAAGCACTGATGCCAATGCTGGCGAAGATTGCCGAGAGTTATCAGGGTGAGTTGCTGCTGGCCAAGATCGACTGCGAAGCCGAACAGGACATCGTGGCGCGTTTTGGCATTCAAAGCCTGCCGACGGTGGTGCTGTTCAAGGATGGCCAACCGGTGGACGGCTTTGCCGGTGCACAGCCGGAGTCGGCCGTGCGGGCGATGCTGGAGCCCCATGTGCAAATGCCACCGCCGGCTGCGGCGGACCCGTTGGAGCAGGCTCAGGCGCTGTTCAGCGAAGGACGCATCAGCGAGGCCGAAGCGTTGCTGGTGCAATTGTTGGGCGAGGACAATACCAACGCCGCCGCCCTGATCCTCTATGCACGCTGCCTGGCCGAGCGCGGTGAGCTGGGTGAAGCCCAGGCCGTGCTCGACGCAGTCAAGAGCGACGACCATAAGGCCGCCCTGGCCGGGGCCAAGGCGCAAATCACCTTCCTGCGTCAGGCGGCGGATTTGCCGGACGCTGCCGAGCTGAAAAGCCGCCTGGCGCAAAACCCGCAGGATGACGAAGCGGCCTATCAGTTGGCGATCCAGCAACTGGCGCGCCAGCAATACGACGCGGCGCTGGAAGGTTTGCTCAAGTTGTTTATCCGCAATCGCAGCTACAGCGAAGGCCTGCCCCACAAGACCTTGCTGCAAGTGTTCGAATTGCTGGGCAATGATCACCCGCTGGTCACGGTGTACCGCCGCAAGTTGTTTGCCGCGTTGTATTAATCACCGATCCAACTGTACAGCGGCGTATCCCCGCCGCTGCTCACCTTCACCTTGGCGCTGTGGCGCAGGCGCACCAGCAGGCGCTTGCCCGCCCCGGCATCGCCAGCCAAGCCTTCGAGTTGATCGAGCAATTCCAGACCATTGAGTTGTCCGGCCTTGCGCAGCAAATCCTGGGCGTTCTGCCACAGGTCCTCGTTCTGTTTGACCGGAGCCGCAGTGGGCGCGCTGGGCGTTGGCGTGGCCTGCAGTTGGGCACCCAATCGCGCCCAATCGCCGTCGTCCAGCTCCAGGGTCAAGTCCACCGGCAGGTCGCCGATGGTTCCACGAATTCGCAACATCGTCCTTACTCCTGCATTTTTCTGACGGGCATGCTCCCATGCAGCTTGCGCAACACCAAGCGGGCGGTCAAACTCTCGGATCAATTGTTATAAGATCACATAACAAAACTTTCATCCTGGAGCCCTCTCATGCGCCGTTTGCTGCTTGCTTTGCCGTTTGCCCTGCTGCCACTGGCTGTCGCTCATGCCCATGAAGACCATGACCACGAGCACGGCAGCCTCGGCGCCCATGAACATGGCGTCGGGCGCCTGAATGCCGTACTGGACGGCCAGGCCCTGGAGCTGGAACTGGACAGCCCGGCCATGAACCTGGTGGGTTTCGAACATGTAGCGACCAGCGCCGCCGACAAAGCCAAGGTCGCCGCCGTGCGCAAGCAACTGGAAAATCCATCGGCACTGTTCAACCTGCCCAAGGCCGCAGGTTGCGTGGTCAGCAGCCAGGAACTCAACAGCCCGTTGTTCGGTGACAAACCAGAAGCCGGGCATGACGACGATGACCACGCCACCGACGGCAAAGGCGCCGCCGCCCACAAGCATGATCACGACCACAGTGAAATCCACGCCCATTACCAGTTCACCTGCGCCACGCCGACGGGCCTGGGCAACCTGGACTTGAGCCAAGTGTTCAAGACCTTCCCCGCCACCCAGAAAATTCAGGTACAACTGATCGGCCCGAGCGGTCAGCAAGGTGTTGACGCGACGGCCACCGCCGCCACCCTGAAGTTCTGACTTGAAAGCACAGTCCCTGTGGGAGCTGGCTTGCCTGCGATACAGGCGATGCGGTGCAGCAGGCACACCGTAGCGATGCCATCGCAGGCAAGCCAGCTCCCACAGTGGATCGGCGCCATTTTCGACTACCAGGCGACACTGAATTCCCATGACTCAAGCGTTAATCGAACTGTCCGACCTGGGCTTCAACTGGCCCGGGCACCCGCGGTTGCTGGACATCCCCGCGTTCCGCCTGGAACCCGGCGAAACCCTGTTCCTCAAGGGCCCGAGCGGCAGTGGCAAGACCACTTTGCTCGGGCTGTTGGGAGGCGTGCAGAAACCCAGCCAAGGCAGCATCCGCCTGCTCGGCCAGGAGTTGACCGAACTCTCGGCCGGCGCTCGTGACCGTTTCCGTGTGGACCACACCGGTTATATCTTCCAGCAGTTCAACTTGCTGCCGTTTCTGTCAGTACGCGAAAACGTCGAGCTGCCTTGCCACTTTTCCAAGCTGCGCGCGCAACGGGCCAAACAGCGCCACGGCAGTGTCGACCAGGCCGCCGCGGCCTTGCTAGCGCACCTGGGTTTGAAGGACCCGAGCCTGCTGGAACGCCGCGCCGATTCGCTGTCCATTGGCCAGCAACAACGGGTGGCCGCTGCCCGAGCGCTGATCGGCCAGCCAGAACTGGTGATTGCCGACGAACCCACCTCGGCCCTGGACTACGACGCCCGCGAAGCCTTCCTGCAGTTGCTGTTCGCAGAATGCCGCGAAGCGGGCGCCAGCCTGTTGTTTGTCAGCCATGACCAGAGCCTGGCGCCGCTGTTCGACCGCAACCTGTCGCTGGCCGAACTCAATCGCGCCGCCATGCCCGCAGAGGTTTGAGATGTATCTGTTCCGTCTAGCCATGGCCAGCCTGGCTAACCGCCGCTTCACCGCGATCCTCACCGCGTTTGCCATCGCGCTTTCCGTCTGCTTGCTGCTCGCGGTGGAGCGTGTGCGCGTCGAGGCGCGCAACAGTTTCGCCAGCACCATCAGCGGTACCGACCTGATCGTCGGTGCCCGCTCCGGCTCGGTCAACCTGCTGCTGTACTCGGTGTTCCGCATCGGCAACGCTACCAACAACATCCGTTGGGACAGCTACGAGCACTTCGCCGCCAGCCCTCAAGTGAAATGGGCAATTCCCATTTCCCTCGGCGACTCCCATCGCGGCTACCGGGTGATGGGCACCAACGAATCCTATTTCGAGCACTACCAGTACGGGCGAAAGCAAAACCTCGCGCTGGCCAGCGGCCGCGCCTTCGCCACCGACCCATTCGAAGTGGTGCTCGGCGCCGAAGTGGCCGACGCCCTGCATTACAAGCTCGGTGACAAGCTGGTGCTGGCCCACGGCGTGGCGGTGGTCAGCCTGGTCAAGCATGACGACAAGCCGTTTACGGTGGTGGGCATTCTCAAGCGTACCGGCACGCCGGTGGACCGCACGCTGCATATCAGCCTCGGCGGCATGGAAGCGATTCATATCGACTGGCACAACGGCGTGCCGGCCCAGGGCAAAGGCCGCATCAGTGCCGACCAGGCCCGCAATATGGACCTGACGCCGCAAGCCATTACCGCG
Source organism: Pseudomonas sp. FSL W5-0203 (assembly GCF_001896155.1). Classification (NCBI taxonomy): domain Bacteria; kingdom Pseudomonadati; phylum Pseudomonadota; class Gammaproteobacteria; order Pseudomonadales; family Pseudomonadaceae; genus Pseudomonas; species Pseudomonas sp. FSL W5-0203. The sequence continues at coordinate 58,937 of NZ_MPOR01000004.1, read as the reverse complement.
TTCATGCTCGGCCTGAACAACAAGATTTCCACCTTTGCCTTGCAAAGAGAGATCAATGAATTCCGTGGCGAGCCAATGCTGGCGATCCTGCCAGGCGTGGCGTTGCAAGAGCTGTGGAGCATGATGGGCACCGCCGAAAAAGCCTTGTTCGTGATTTCGCTGTTTGTGGTGCTGACCGGTTTGATCGGCATGCTCACGGCGATCCTCACCAGCCTTAACGAGCGTCGCCGCGAGATGGCGATCCTGCGGTCGGTGGGTGCGCGGCCTTGGCACATCGCAACGCTGCTGATCTTCGAAGCCTTCGCCCTGGCCTTGTCTGGCGTGTTGGCGGGCCTGGGGTTGCTGTACCTGTGCATAGCCGCATCACGGGGTTATTTGCAGGCCAACTACGGCCTGGACCTGCCGATGTCGTGGCCGAGCGAATATGAATGGACGTTGCTCGCCGGTATCCTGGCAGCCGCCCTGTTGATGGGCAGCGTGCCCGCGTGGCGCGCCTATCGACAATCTTTGGCCGATGGCCTGTCCATCCGTTTATGAGGAAGGCTTCGATGCGTCGTGCCCTGTTTGCCCTGTTGCTGCTGACGGCCGTTCCGGTGTGGGCGGATGAACAGCCCAAGGATTTGTCCTGGCAGGAGATGATCCCGCCGGATGCGCCGCCGGAAGTGCCCAATATGAAGCCGCTGCACGACCTGTCGAACATGGCCAATGCCTTGTCCGTCGAGGCCGCGCCCGCAGCCAAGCAGGACCTGCCCAACGCGCCGGTGGTGCAGAGCCTGGACGGCCAGCACATTCGCTTGCCGGGGTATATCGTGCCGCTGGAAGTCAGCGAAGAAGGCCGCACCACGGAGTTTCTGCTGGTGCCGTATTTCGGCGCCTGTATCCATGTGCCGCCACCGCCGTCGAACCAGATCGTGCATGTGAAAAGCGAGGTGGGGGTGAAGCTCGATGAGCTGTATCAACCGTACTGGATCGAAGGCGCGATGCAGGTCAAGCCATCGTCCAGCGAATTGGCCGATGCCGGTTACCAGATGGATGCCCAGAAGATTTATATGTACGAGCTGGAGGAATAACCCCCACCAGCAACACACTGAAGCTCCCACAGGTTTTGATCAGTGCCGAAAGTGACTGATCACCCTTTCATTGAGCTGAGTCAAAAGACCGAACGGAACGATCTTTACCATTGGACGTACAACTTTTAAACGTCCTTTGGAGCTCCCATGAACAAGTCTCTGCTCGGCGCGTCCCTCTTCGCGCTCGCCCTCGTCGCCCCCGTCGCCCACGCTCACCAGGCGGGCGATATTCTGGTTCGCGCCGGTGCAATTACCGTGAACCCGAAGGCCGACAGCAGCAGCGTCAAGGTTGACCAGGGCCCATTGGCCGGTACCAACCTGGGCGGCAAGGCGACCATGAGCAGCGACACCCAATTGGGCTTGAACTTCGCCTACATGATCACCGACCACGTCGGCATCGAATTGCTTGCGGCCACGCCGTTCGAGCATGACGTGAAGATCAAGAACACCGCCCTCGGCGCCGCCAACGGCAAGCTCGGCACGCTGAAACACCTGCCGCCGACCTTGAGCGTCGTGTACTACCCGCTGGACCACAAGTCCGCGTTCCAGCCGTATGTGGGCGCCGGTATCAACTACACCTGGATCTACGACGAGCACGTGGGCAGCCGCGCCGAACAGGCCGGCTTCAGCAACTTCAAGGCCGAGAACTCCTGGGGTTGGGCTGCACAGATCGGCGCCGACTACATGATCAACGACAAGTGGATGATCAACGCCCAGGCGCGCTACATCGACATCAGCACCAAGGCGACTGTGGATAACAACGCGCTGGGCCAGGGCACTCGGGCCAAGGTCAATGTGGATGTAGACCCGATGGTTTACATGGTGGGTATCGGCTACAAGTTCTAAGTCCCGTTTACGCCACACCGCATAACCCAAGTGGGAGGGGGCTTATGTGGGAGCCGGGCTTGCCCGCGATGCAGACACCACGGTGTATCAGTGATACCCAGGTGATGCTATCGCAGGCAAGCCAGCTCCCACATAAGTCCCCTCCCACTTTTGGTTTTGGGGTGTCAGCTATGGCGGTAGAAGCGATCCAGAAGCGCCGGCAAGCCTGCCCGCCATGCCCTGGGCTTGATGCCGAAGGTATGCAGGATTTTCTTGCAGGCCAACACCGCGTGCTGCGGTTCTTCTGCCGCGTCCGGCCGCGCCGCGTGGGCCTGGGCGGTGGGGGACTCGATGGCCAACGGATGGAAGTTGCGCGCTTCAGTCAGAATCGCCTGCCCCAGCGCCAGCGGGGTAGTCGCCTCGTGGCCGGCGTAATGGTAAGTGCCCCACAGCGGCGCGGCGCAATCGAGTTGCTTGAGCACCGAGATGATCACCCGCGCCGCATCGTCCACCGGCGTCGGATTGCCGCGCCGGTCGTCCGCCATCAGTAACTCATCGGGTTTCTCGGCCCGGGCCAGGAAACGCCCGAGGGTGCCGTCGACGCTGTCATCGAGCAGCCAGCCAAACCGCAGCAGCACATGCTGCGGGCACGTAGCGCGCACGCTTTGTTCGATACGCCACAACGCCTGGCCGCGCAGGCCCAGGGGCACCGGCTCGTCTTTCTCGCTGTAGGCCGTGGCGCGGGAGCCATCGAACACACGATAGCTGGACGGTTGCAGCAGGGTGATGCTGTGGTGCTGGCACAGTTCGGCCAGGCGCTCGATGGCGAATTCCTGGCCGGCCAGGCGGGTTTCGCTTACGGCTTCGGCCTGGAACCAGTCGAAATAGTAGGCGAGGTTGATCAACGCATCGGGACGGGTGTCGTCGAGCAATTGGGTGAGGCTTGCGGCATCCCAGCCGTCTTGGGGCGGTTTGGGGGCGAGGAAACCGATGTCTTCCTCCGCACCGAGGCGAATCAGCGCCTGCCCGAGGGCATTCCCGCCGCCCAGTAACATAAGGCGCATTCGCATAGATTGAGCAGGCCCGGTCTGTTTGGAACGATGGTTATTAACGACAGGCATGTGCGCCTTGCCGTAGGTAGTTGCCAGAATCGTTGCATTTTGCGGGTTTGTAGCGCAACCGTCACGGATAAAGTGCGGGGGTTGCAACTTGGCCCCGCCGGTTGCATATAGGGTGAATGAACCTTCCCGAATCAACGGACAAGGGTTTGCACGGCTTTCACCCCGCCGTCAGCACTTGGTTCCGTAGTACCTTTCCTTCGGTGACCAACGCCCAGGCCCAGGCGTGGCCGTTGATCCGCCAGCGCCGCTCGACGCTGATCGCCGCGCCCACCGGCTCCGGCAAGACGCTGACGGCCTTCCTGGCAGTGCTGGACGACCTGGTGCACCAAGGCCTGGCCAACGGCGGCGAACTGCCGGACCAAACCCTGGTGGTGTATGTGTCGCCGCTCAAGGCGCTATCCAACGATATCCAGATCAACCTGCAAAACCCGCTGGCCGGCATTACCGAACATCTAGAGAAGCGGGGGCTGCCGCCGCTGGTAATCCGCACCGCTGTGCGCACCGGCGACACCCCGCAAAAAGACCGCGCCCAGATGCGCAAACGCGCACCGCATATCCTGGTAACCACTCCTGAATCGCTCTACGTGCTGCTCGGCTCGGATTCCGGCCGGCACATGCTCGCCAGCACACGTACGGTGATCGTCGATGAGATCCACGCCATCGCCGCTGGCAAGCGCGGCAGCCACTTGGCCTTGAGCCTGGAGCGCCTGCAAGGGCTGTGTGCCGAGCCATTGACCCGTATCGGCTTGTCGGCCACGCAAAAACCCATCGAAGCCGTCGCGCGCTTTTTAGTCGGCACCGAACGTGATTGCGCCATTGTGGATATCGGCCACGCCCGCCCCCGTGACCTGGCGATCGAAGTGCCGCCGGTGCCGCTCTCGGCGGTGATGGCCAACGACGTGTGGGAGTTGGTCTACGATCGCCTCGCGCAATTGGCCCGTGAACACCGCACCACCCTGGTATTCGTCAACACCCGGCGCCTGGCCGAACGCCTGGCCCGGCACTTGAGCGAGCGCCTGGGCAAGACCGCCGTGGCCGCTCACCACGGCAGTCTGGCCAAGGAGATGCGCCTGGAGGCCGAACAGCGCCTCAAGGCCGGCGAACTGCAAGTGTTGATCGCCACGGCGTCCCTGGAGCTGGGGATTGATATCGGCGAAGTGGACCTGGTGTGCCAGATTGGCTCACCCGGTTCCATCAACGGCTTCCTGCAACGGGTCGGCCGTTCCGGGCACCAGGTCGGCGGCACGCCCAAGGGGCGCCTGTTTGCCACCACCCGCGACGACCTGATCGAGTGCGCCGCGCTGCTCGACTGCGTGCGCCGTGGCGAGCTGGATACCTTGCATATTCCGGTGGCACCGCTCGATGTACTCGCCCAGCAGATCATCGCCGAGGTCAGCGCCCAGGAATGGCCGGAACAGGCGCTGCTGGCGCTTATCCACCGCGCCGCGCCTTATGCCGAACTGGATGAACGCCACTACCAGGCCCTTTTGCAGATGCTCAGCGAGGGCTACAACGGCCGCCAGGGCATGCGCAGCGCCTACCTGCACCGCGACGCCGTGGCCCACACCCTGCGCGGCCGCCGTGGCGCCAGGCTCACGGCGGTAACCAGCGGCGGCACGATCCCCGACAATGCCGACTACAGCGTGTTGCTGGAGCCGCAAAGCCTGAATATCGGCAGCGTCAACGAAGACTTTGCGGTGGAAAGCATCGCCGGGGATATCTTCCAGCTCGGCAATACCTCCTATCGCATCCTACGGGTCGAAGCCGGCAAGGTGCGGGTCGAAGATGCCCAGGGCCAACCCCCGACCATTCCGTTCTGGTTGGGTGAAGCCCCCGGGCGCAGCAACGAGTTATCGGTGGCCGTGGCCCGCTTGCAAGGGCAATTGGACAGCTTGCTCGGCGCCACGCCCGGCGACCTGCAACCGGCCCTCGACTGGCTTACCGGCACCCTGGGTCTCAATGTCGCCAGCGCCGACCAACTGTTGGATTACCTCGCCCGGTCGCGCCAGGCCCTGAGCGCCTTGCCGTCCCAGGACACATTGATCATGGAACGGTTTTTCGATGCGTCCGGCGGCACCCAACTGATCATCCACACGCCGTTTGGCAGCCGCATCAACCGCGCCTGGGGCCTGGCCTTGCGCAAGCGCTTTTGCCGTACCTTCAATTTCGAGCTGCAAGCGGCGGCCAGTGAAAATGCCATCGTGCTGTCGTTGTCCACCAGCCACAGCTTCGCGCTGGATGAGGTGTGGCGTTACCTCAACAGCAACAGTGCCGAGCACATTTTGATCCAGGCCGTGCTGGATGCGCCACTGTTCGGTGTGCGCTGGCGCTGGAATGCCGGCGTGGCCCTGGCGCTGCCGCGTTATACCGGCGGGCGCAAGGTGGCGCCGCAGATCCAGCGTATGAAGAGCGAAGACCTGATCGCCAGCGTATTTCCCGACCAACTCGCCTGCCTGGAAAACCTCGCCGGCGAACGCGAAATCCCCCACCACCCGCTGGTGGAGCAAACCCTCGACGACTGCCTGCACGAGGCCATGGACAGCGACGCCTGGCTGGCGCTGCTGCGGCGCATGGAACGCGGCGACGTGCGGTTGATTAGCCGCGACCTGCCCGCGCCCTCGCCCATGGCCGCAGAAATCCTCAGCGCTAAACCCTATACCTTCCTCGACGACGCCCCCCTGGAAGAGCGCCGCACCCAGGCCGTGCTCAACCGCCGCTGGAGCGACCCGCAGAGCACTGACGACTTGGGCGCCCTGGATGCCGACGCCATCGCCGGTGTACGCGAAGAAGCCTGGCCGGCGCCCAATGGCCTGGATGAAATGCATGAAGCGTTGATGAGCCTGGCGTGCATCGCAGCGGGCGAAGTTACGCCGCAATGGGCCCAATGGTTGCAGGCCTTGCGCAAGGCCGGGCGGGCCTATCAGTTGCCCAACGGAATGTGGAGCGCCGTAGAGCGCTTGAACTGTTTGCAGGCGCTGTATCCCAACGATCTGCCGTTGCTGCCGGGGTTCGATGAGCCCTGGTCCTTTGATGAAGCGCTGGTGGAAGTGCTACGTGCGCGCCTCAGTGGTTTTGGCCCACTGACCCTGGTCGAGATCGCAGCGCCCCTGGCATTACCGGTGGTGGCGCTTACCCAGGCCCTGGCACGCCTGGAACAAGAAGGCTACGTGCTGCGCGGTCACTTCAGCCCCGGCGTGGGTGAAGAACAATGGTGCGAACGTCATTTGCTGGCGCGCATTCATCGCTACACGGTCAAGCGCCTGCGCCGGGAAATCGAGCCGGTGGCATTGCAGGATTTCATGCGCTTTCTGTTCGATTGGCAGCACCTGTCCGACAGCACACGCGGCCAGGGCAGCGCCGTGTTGCCGCAAATCGTCGGCCAGTTCGAAGGCTATGCCGCCGCCACGTCAGCCTGGGACACAGACCTGCTCAGCGCCCGCATCAAGGATTACTCATCGACCTGGCTCGATGACCTGTGCCGCAGCGGCAAGCTGGTCTGGACGCGCCTGAGCAACAAGGCCGGCGCCATGGCGTTGCGCAGCACCCCGGTGGTTTTGCTCCCCCGTAGCCAGGTAGCGTTGTGGAGCGGGCTGACCGAGCCTGCCGACAGCACCACCTTGTCGCCCAAGACGCAGAAGGTCCACCTGGCCCTGCGCGAACATGGCGCGCTGTTTTTCGATGAACTGGTACACGAGGCCCATTTGCTGCGCAGCGAGCTGGAGACAGCCTTGCAGGAATTGGTAGGCGCCGGCTTGGTGAATGCTGACAGCTTCGCCGGCCTGCGCGCCTTGACCACCCCCGCCAGCAAACGCCAGGCGCGCAGCAGTCGACGTGGGCGCGGGGCGTTTGTCGGCGGTATGGACGACGCCGGGCGTTGGGCCTTGGTTCGCCGCTCGGCGACCGCCGCCGGCGCGCATACGGCCGAGACCCTGGAGCATGTGGCGATGACCCTGCTGCGCCGCTATGGCGTGGTGTTCTGGCGGCTGCTGGAGCGCGAGGCGGATTGGTTACCGAATTGGCGCGAGTTGCTGCGCACTTTCCATCGGTTGGAGGCGCGAGGCGAGATCCGTGGCGGGCGGTTTGTCAGTGGGTTGGCGGGAGAGCAGTTTGCATTGCCGGAGGCGATACCGTTGCTGCGCGAGGTGCGGCGACGGCCCCATGACGGGAGTTTAATCGCGGTGTGTGGGGCGGATCCGTTGAATCTTGTCGGCACGCTGTTGCCGGGAGCCAAGGTGCCAGCGGTAAGCGGTAACCGGGTTGTGTACCGTGATGGGGTGCCGGCGGCGGTGATGGTAGGGGGCAAGCAGCAGGTTTTGTTGGAGGTGGATCAGCAGGCGGTGCAGGAGAAGTTGATCAGGCGCTGACCTTGAGGGCCTCATGATTGAGACCTGGGCTGCTCCGTCAACACCACCGCATCCTGCTCATGCTCCTGCGCCACACGCTTAGGCAACAACACCTGCTGTGGATAAGTTTGCGCAAAATGCACCTCATCACAGTTATCCACAAGCTTTTTCAAGCGCTGATTAAACGCCCGGCTGACTGCGTATTGGCCACCCGAAACCGTGCGGAACTGCGCGGTGAGCACCACGCCATTGAGGTCCATCTTGTCCACGCCAAATACTTCAAGCGGCCCTTGCAGGTTGTACTTGAGGAACACGTCGTCGCGGATCGACTGGCCGGCCTCGCGGATCAGCTCCACGGCCCTGTCCACGTCGGTGTCGTAAGTGAACTGCACTGAGAAGAAGGCATAGGCGAATTGACGCGACTGGTTGGTGACCGCCTTGATCTGCCCGAACGGCACCGAATGCACAAACCCCTTGCCGTCACGCAGGCGCAGGGTGCGGATGGTCAGGCCCTCCACGGTGCCGGCGTGACCAGAGTCGAGCACCACCCAATCGCCGATGGACAGGGTGTCTTCGATAATGATGAACAGGCCAGTAATCACGTCCTGCACCAGTTGCTGGGAACCGAAACCGATCGCCAGTCCCACCACGCCGGCGCCCGCCAGCAAAGGCGCGACATTGATGCCCAGGTTGGCCATGGTGGTAATCGCGCAGATCACCACCAGGATGATCTTCACTGCATTGCGCAGCAGCGGCAGGATGGTTTTGACCCGGGTGCTGGGCTGGCGACTGGAGCGTTTATTCACCGGTGGTTTGAGGGCTTCCTGAATCGCGGTGTCGAGCACCACCCAGAACAGCCAGGTCACCAACAGGATCAGGCCGATGCTGCTGAGGGAGTCACTGATGGCCCGCCCCACCGAGTTGCGCTGGGCGAATTCGAACAGCGAAACGCCCCAGATACGCCCGAGTATCTCGATAAACGCGATGGCCATGACGATACGCAAAATCGCGTGCAGCAAACTCAGAAAGCGTTCCTTGTAGGCGCTGCTGCGTTGGATCGATACCTGGCTGCGGGACTTGAACAGGTGTTGCAGCACGGTGCTGAGAAACACCGTGCCGATCAGTAACAAGGTGGTGAGCAACGCGCAGCGCAGGGCCTCTTGGTTGTCGTCACCGGCGCCAATCAGGTTGACCGCCGACACCAGCACCATCAACAGAATCGGCCAGTACCAGAGCCCGGAAAACACCCGCAGCGACTGTTGCAATGCTGGATGTTTGAGACGCTGGGCCAACGGCCGATTGCGGATCAAATGGGCCACCGGCCGCCGCAGGCGTACCACCAGTACGCCAAAGATGACCGCGGCAAACAGGCCGGTAAACACGGCGATGCTGCTGGTGATATTGCCGCCCAACTGACGAGCGATTTGCGGGCTGGTCAGTGCATCACTGAGGGCCGCGAGAAAGCCGATCAGGAATAGAGGCTTGGGGCAATAGTCACGAATGATCCGCACGGCAGGCCGCTTGTGGCCGACGTTGAACATGACAATGACGCACAGCAACAGCGAGGTGGAAAAGATGCCACTACTGGTGGCGTAGGCAAAACACAGTGCCAGGGCTCGGCCGACAGACGTGGGTAAAAAGTGACTGACATAAAGGGTCAGCGGCAGGCAGATCAGCGCTGGAATCGTGTAGGGAACTACATAGCCCAGCAAGCCTTGCAGCCGTTGGCGCCGCGCGAGGAATGGGCGGCGGCTCGAGCGTTGCACAACCAGGCGCCCAAGTATCGTCAAGACCGCAAAGGCACCGACCCACACCCCAGACAACAGCAGGAAATCGCCCGCCACGCTCCACGGCGAGCGTGCGGCTGTCTGGTCTACCAGGCGCCCTACTTCGTCCGCGGCGCGATCAGCACGCAGGCGCCAGGCGTCGATGAGGTTCTGGTCGAGGTCGAGCTTGTTCTGCACGTCGTCGATGCTTGAACTGATGGCCCCGAGCAGCCCGCCTTCTACCAGCAGTTCCGGCTTGGCCGGCGTTTCGGCAGCGGGCGCCGTTGCCGCGGCTTGCAGGGCGCCATTGCCGCAGAGCAGCAGCGCGACGAGCAGTAATGCAGTCTTTGGATTCAGCAAAACAGCAAGCTCCTTCAGCAGGGTCTGTAAGGAACTGACGAGCTTGGGCCCTTATCGTTCCCTGCGTTTGCAATGCCCCTCCCACATTTCACCCCCTGTACCGCCTGTAGGAATGTGGAAACTTTCAGCCAAACAGCGCAGTCATCCCATAACGGAGGTCACCTCACCCACCATCCACGGGAGCACACATGGCGGCGATTCACATCGGCATTTCCGGCTGGCGCTACACGCCCTGGCGCGGGGACTTTTACCCCGAAGGGCTGACCCAGAAACGCGAGTTGCAGTTTGCGTCACGCGCCGTCAACAGCATCGAAATCAACGGTTCGTTCTACGCGCTGCAAACCCCCAAGCGCTATGCCGAGTGGTATGCCGATACGCCCGAAGGTTTCCTGTTCAGTGTCAAGGCGCCCCGTTTCATCACGCATATCCTGCGCCTGCGGGACGTGCACAAGCCGATGGCAAATTTCTTCGCTTCCGGGGTGCTGGAACTCAAAGAAAAACTCGGCCCCATCCTCTGGCAGTTTCCGCCCAGCTTCAAATTTGACGCCACGCTGTTCGAAACCTTCCTGGCCCAATTACCCACCGATACCCAACAGGCGGCGGCCCTCGCCCGCCAGCATGAGCCACGCCTGAACGGCAAGGCGAGCATGAAGGCCTATGCCAAGAAACCTTTGCGCCATGCCGTGGAGATTCGCAACATGAGTTTTGCCGTACCGGAGTTCATCCAGATGCTGGATAAACACGGAGTGGCCCTGGTGGTCGCGGACACCGCAGGCAAGTGGCCGTACATGGAAGACGTGACCGCCAACTTCATGTACCTGCGCTTGCACGGCGATAAGCAGCTATATGCCAGCGGTTATAGCGCCGAAGCGCTCCAGCGCTGGGGTGACCGCATCGAACGCTGGGCCCAGGGCAAGCAGCCTGCCGATGCACACCTGGTCGACCCGCACCACACACCCCGCAGGCGTAAACAGCGCGATGTGTTCTGTTTTTTCGACAACGACATCAAAGTTCGCGCCCCCTTCGATGCACGCCAATTGCTGCAACGCTTCGGACTGGACGAACACCTGCTCACCGAGCCTGGCCGACTGCCGGAACCAGGAGTATTGCCATGACGCATCCAGAGCTGATCCCCACCCCGCCGACCACCGCCATCACCCGTTTCACGGTGCTGACGGTCAATATCCACAAGGGTTTCACCGCACTGAATCGCCGCTTCATCTTGCCCGAACTGCGTGAAGCGGTGCGCAGCGTGGGCGCCGACATGGTGTTCTTGCAGGAGATCCATGGCACTCACGAACGCCATCCCCAGCGCTACAGCGACTGGCCAAAAATGCCGCAGTATGAGTTCCTGGCCGACAGCATCTGGCCGCAGTTTGCCTATGGGCGCAATGCGGTGTACCCCCATGGCGACCATGGCAATGCACTGCTGTCAAAATTCCAGATCATCCGCTACGACAACCTCGACATTTCGCAAAGCGGCCATGAAAACCGCGGCCTGCTGCATTGCGTGTTGCGCCTGCCGGGCGGCGGCCAGCAGGTGCACGCGATCTGCATCCACCTGGGCTTGCGCGAGGTGCATCGCCAACAACAATTGCGCTTGCTGGAACAACGTATCAGCGAGATTCCGGCCGATGCGCCGTTGGTGGTCGCTGGCGATTTCAACGACTGGCGGCAAAAAGCCGACCTGAGCCAAAGCGGTTTGCAGGAAGTGTTCATGCACACCCTTGGCAAACCGGCGCGCACCTTCCCGGCACGCCTGCCGTTGCTGCCGCTGGACCGCATTTATGTGCGTAACTTGACGGTGCACAACCCGCGCGTACTCACCACTCGCCCTTGGTCCCATCTCTCAGACCATGTGCCGCTGTCGGTGGAGGTTGAGCTATGAACGTCGCGGTAGACCATATCGCCACAGACCAACCGCCAGATGACAGCAAAGCGCGGGATCTGGATTACGGCTGGCAGAGCGGCAACCAGGTGGCGTTGCTGGAGAACGGCGAGGCGTACTTTCCCGCTGTGTTCGAGGCTTTGCGGGCGGCAGAGCGCGAGATCCTGCTGGAGACCTTCATCCTCTTTGAAGACAAGGTCGGCTTTGAGCTGCACAGCATCCTCATCGAGGCGGCCAAGCGTGGGGTAAAGGTGGTGGTCAGCCTCGACGGTTTTGGTTGCGGCGAGCTGAGCCCGGGCTTCCTGCGGGAGTTGGCCGAAGCCGGGGTGATGGTGCAGATGTTCGACCCGGCGCCCAAGACCTTCGGCATACGCACTAACTGGTTTCGCCGCCTGCACCGCAAGATTGTCGTGGTGGATGCCCGCGTGGCGTTTATCGGCGGGATCAATTTTTCTGCTGACCACTTGGCGGATTTCGGCCCCGAAGCCAAGCAGGATTACTCAGTACAGGTGATCGGCCCGGCCGTGGCCGACCTGCACCATTTCGCCCTCGCCCAAAGTGGCCGCCAAGTGCGCAGCCGTCGCGGTTGGCGACGGCGCCAGCAACGGCCTTCGCCCTGGACGAGCGAGCCAGGCGACGGCCTGGTGCGCCTGATTTATCGCGATAACATTCAGCATCGTGACGATATCGAAGACGCGTATATCCACGCCTTGAGCCAGGCTCGGCGGCGCGTGGTGATCGCCAACGCGTATTTCTTCCCCGGCTATCGCCTGCTTCGCGAGATCCGCAACGCGGCGCGCCGTGGCGTGCAGGTGCAGTTGATCATGCAAGGCCAGCCGGACGTGCTGTTGGCGAAACTCGCTGCGCGCATGCTCTATGACTACTTGCTCAAGGATGGCGTGGTGATTCACGAATACTGCCAACGCCCGCTGCACGGCAAGGTGGCGCTGGTGGATGACGAATGGAGCACCGTCGGTTCGAGCAACCTGGACCCACTGAGCCTGGCATTAAACCTGGAAGCCAATGTGCTGATTCGCGACCGGGCTTTCAATCAGCAGCTCTACGAACGCCTGGAAGCCCTCGCCCACAATCATTGCCAGACCATTCCGGAAAAGCGCAAGCCACGTCTGTGGCTCTGGCGCTTGACCGTGGGTTTCCTGGTGTTTCATGTGATGCGCCATTTCCCGGTACTGGCCAGTTGGTTACCGGCCCACAAACCGCGCTTGAAACCTTTTGAGGCCACGCCCCATGACGTCTGAAGCCCGCCCCCAAGCGCAAGCCTCTGGGTTCAAGCGCTGGAAGAAACCGCTGACGATCGCGTTCTTCGTGCTGCTGATCGTGTTGTTTACCCTGCTGGCCCGGCGCATCGACTGGAGCGAAGTGTTCCAGACCCTGAGCGAGTTCAAGCTGCGCACATTGTTCATCGCCGGCGCGCTGACGCTGTGCAGTTTTATCGTCTATGCGTGCTTCGACTTGATCGGCCGCACCTACATTCGCCAGCCGTTGCGTTGGAAGCAGATATTGCCGGTGGGTTTCATCAGCTACGCGTTCAACCTCAACCTCAGCGCCTGGGTCGGTGGCATCGCCATGCGGTATCGGCTGTATTCGCGCCTGGGCGTGAGCACCAGCAATATCGCCAAGATCCTCGGCCTGAGCCTGGCCACCAATTGGTTTGGCTATATGGCGTTGGCCGGAGTGGTATTCAGCAGCGGGTTGGTGACCCTGCCGCCGGGCTGGAAGCTCAGCAGCGGCGCCTTGCAAGGGGTCGGGGGGTTGTTGGTGCTCGCGAGCCTGGGCTACCTGGCGGCGTGCCGGTTTTCGAAAAAGCGCGCGTGGTCGATCCGCGGTATCGAGATCAACTTGCCGTCGCTGCGTATGGCCTGTTTGCAACTGGCCCTGGGTGCGTTGAACTGGTCGTTGATGGCGGCGGTGATATTTGCCTTGTTGCCCGCCAAACTGGATTACCCCCTAGTGCTGGGGGTGCTGTTGATCAGCGCAATTGCCGGGGTGGTCACCCATATTCCCGCCGGCTTGGGGGTTTTGGAGGCGGTGTTCATTGCGCTGTTGCAGCATGAGGCGTCGCGGGGGAGTTTGCTGGCCGGGCTGATCGCGTACCGGGCGATTTATTTTATCTGCCCGTTGTTGATTGCACTGGTGATGTATTTGGGGGTGGAGGCCAAGGCCAAGGCGTTGCGGGTTAAGAAAACTGCCTGATGAGACGGTGGTGACGGTGGAATCGCTTTCGCGGGCAAGCCCGGCTCCCACAGGGGAATGCATTCCCAGATGGGAGCCGGGCTTGTCCGCGAAAGCGATCATAAGGGCAACGACTATCGAGCCTGAATGATGCTCAACCGCTCCCCTACCACCATCTCGGTAATCCAGTCCACCAGGATCGAGGTGTAGGCCTGTTGCGACACCGGGTCGCTCAAGGAATGGTCGGCGCCGTCGATGATGCGGTGGGTCAGGGAGTGGGTTTGCTGGCACGCCGCGCGGTAACTCATGATGGTGGCGTGGGGCACATGGTCGTCGGTTTCCGATTCGACAATCAGCACATCGCCGGTAAATTGCGCGCAGGCATGCAGGGCACGGTTGGTTTCGGCGTGCACGAGGGTGCCGCGGTAATCCATCAGGTCGGCTTTATCCAAGTCGCGCTTGGGCTTGAGCCATTCCTGATCGCGGTACAGCGCCGGCACTCGCAGCGCCAGCCAACGTACCGGGCGCAATGAGGTGAGGATCGCCGCGAGGTACCCGCCATAACTGGTGCCCACCACTGCCACCGCCGAGGTGTCGATAGCCGGGTGGGACAGCAGGCGATCGTAGGCGGCCAACAGGTCGCGCAGGTTGTCTTCGCGGGTGACGCGCGACAAAGGGATGCCGGTGCCAGCATGGCCACGCAGGTCGAAGGTCAGGCATACACATCCAAGGCCTGCGATACCTTTGGCCCGCTCCAGGTCGCGCTCCTGGCTGCCGCCCCAGCCGTGCACGAACAACACGCCGGGCACTTTGGACTTGGGACTGAGGAATGTCCCGCTCATCTGTTCGTCGTCTATATCGATGGTGATGCTCTCGCTTCTAGCCGTCATAAGTCTTGACCGTCACATACTTGAGTAGAAAGTCGCTGTTTTCGGCCGGGCCTCGGTATACCTCGATGGCATCCGCCGGCAGCGCCTGGTCTACATAGGTTTCTACCGAGGACACACGGATGGCCTTAAGGCCCGGATGGTTTATAAAACTCTGCAACGCCGCGACTTCCGCGCTGCTGGCCCCGCCCATGCGCCAGGATTGTTCGAGCACACCACTGCGGCGCTGGCCTGTGCTGTCCAGGCCTTGGGCGATGTCGTAGTTGCGGCGCGAGGCGAAGAAGCTTGGGTAGGCTTCGTCCGCAGCACGGTCGAAAACCAGCGCCTGTTCAATGGCCTCACGCACGTCTTCACGCAGATCCAGTTTGAGCAGGGCAGCATAATCACCGGGGACGACCAGCAGATCGGAACCGCCGTAGACCTCTTCCCCCTGCCCGTCTTGGGTCAGGTGCTGCTCGCCGCAGTAGCTAATGAGGTGATCGCCAATAAAACTCTGGCCCACGCTGTGGGTGACCACCGCGTGCAGGTCTTGTTCCAGCACCACGCCTTCATTGAACATTCGGGCCGCTTCCGGGCGCGCCACTATCGCGTCGAACTCATCCAGGCTGTGGATAACTTCCTGCCCGCGCCCTGCACAGGCGTTCACGGGTTTCAGACGAATCGGGCCACTGTAGAGCAAGCGGGTCGCGGCAGGCCGCGCGTCCTCAAGGGCGAACACACTCACGCCGTCCAACACTACGTCACGCACGCGCTCGCAGAATGTCGGCGACCAGCCTTCGGGCGCCTTGGCCTCGGGACTCAGCAGGCCACGCGTGATGGCCTTGGTGCAGATAAAAGCGTGATCGACATAGCCGCCCCACAGATCGCCAGGCCCCTTGATATTGAGCTGGCGCGCTTGGGCTGGCCCGACCAGGGTTTGCGTGGGCAGCAGATACAATTCCCGGCCCGCATGCAAGGCCGGGTCGTAACTGCCACCGAACTTGAGCCCCAGCATCTGCGCCAGCCAGCGTGCGAGGGCGCGGTTGGTTTCGATTTCATGCAGGGGCGCCCCCTCTCGCATGGAGTGGGCGACCACCAACTTCTTGCGACTTATGGGGGTCATGCGGTCCCCTTTTCCATCAACCTTTGTGTAGCAATGAGGTTGCATGGATCAGGCCAACGCTGTGATTGAGCGGATAGTTGTTAAATCAATCAGTTGCGCAAAAAGTGATGGCCGTTAGCCTGTTTTATTCTGCACGACCCGGGGGCGAACCCTGCGGCGTTCTGCACGATTCAAACCCCAAAGCGGTTGCGGTAATCGCTGGGGGACAGGCCGGTGATTTTCTTGAAAATGGTACGAAAGGCACCGGGGTCTTGATAGCCCACGGTCCAGGCAATGTGATCGATGGTGCCGTTGGTGAACTCCAGCATCTGCCGCGCCTTGCCGACCCGCAGGTGTTGGCAGTACTCGGTGGGTTTCAATCCCGTGGCGTTGCGAAAGCGCCGCAGAAAGGTGCGCTCTTCCAGGTTCGCCTCCTGCGCCATCGCTGCCACGGACACGTCCACCGCGCCACTGGCTTGCAGCCAATGCTGGACCTTGAGGACCGCACCATCACCGTGCCTGAGAAGCGGCGCAAAGTTACTACCACATTGGCTGGCGCTGGCGCTGTGTTCGATCACCAGAAAACGCGCCGTATCGGCCGCCACGCTCGGGCCCATCAGCCGGTCGACCAGGCGCAGGCCCAGTTCGGACCAGGCCATCAGCCCCGCGGAAGTGATCAGGTCGCCGTCATCGACAATGGGTTTATCCGCTTCCAGGCGCACCGCCGGGTAACTGGCCGCAAAAGACTTCGCGGAGGACCAGTGGGTGGTGGCGCTGCGGCCATCCAACAGGCCGCTGCGCGCCAGCATGATCGAGCCGATGCACACGCCGCCAAGCACGGTGCCGCCCGCATGTTGCAGGCGCAGCCATTCCAGCAGCGCCGGCGGCGCCTGGTCTTCGGTGAACTCTGCAATCGAGGGCGGCACCAACACGGCCATCATCGGTTGGTCGGGGCCTGGGTGGCTGTCGAACGTGCGCGCGGGCGTGCCGTGGGCATCTACCTGCCAGTGGCTGACCCGCAGCAGCGGCAGTTGCGCAGAGTCATGCTCGGCGGCGATGCGGTTAGCGACCCCGAACAGGTCAGTCAGCCCGTGGACTGCGGCGAGTTGCGCACCTTGGTAGATCAACACACCCAGCTCGACAGTGCTGCGTTGCGCGGCCATTGTCAGTTTTCCCCCTGTTATTGTCGGTGCGGCCAATTCTCGGCGTGATCGCCAGCTAAGATACTAGGCCCATCAACCCATCACGAGGCAACACACATGGCCAAGCAGGCGCTCATCCTAATCGATATCCAGAACGACTACTTCCCCCAGGGCAAGTGGCCGCTCGACGGCGTGGAAGCCGCAGCGGACAAGGCAGCGCAGGTGCTACAGGCGTTTCGACAAGCAGGCGATGCGGTGATTCATGTACGGCATGAGTTCGCTGGCGACGACGCACCGTTCTTCACACCGGGCTCCGAAGGCGCGCACTTGCATGCCAAGGTGCTCAACGAGGGCGAGGAACCGGTGGTGCTCAAACACTTCGTGAATGCGTTTCGCCAAACCAACCTGCGCGAACTGCTGGAACAGCGCAGCATCACCGACGTGGTGGTGGTAGGCAGCATGAGCCATATGTGCATTGACGCCGTGGTACGGGCGGCGGCGGACCTGGGCTACAAGGTTACGGTGATCCATGATGCCTGCGCGACCCGCGACCAGGAATTCAACGGGCAGGTGATTCCGGCGGCGCAGGTGCACGGGGCGTACATGGCCTCCCTGGCCTTTGGCTATGCGGGTGTGGTGTCGGCAGAGGAATATTTGAAGGCCCAAGCAGCGGCCGCGTGACCGCCAATCAGGCCGATCGCTTTAGCGTGTGGCGATGATGAACAGGCGCGGAAAGGGCAACAACACCGTGCCATCGGCCAGGGCGGGATAAGCCTGGGTAATTCGCGCCTGGTATTGCTGCAGGAAGGCGGCTTTTTCATCGTCGGTCAACGGCGCAAGAAAAGGCCGCAATGCCGAAGCCTTGAACCACTCCACCACCGCCGTGTGGTCCGCCAACGGGTGGTGATAGGTGGTGCGCCACACATCCACGGTGCTGCAATGCTTGCTCAGCAGCTCGTAGTAGTAACTGGCGGTGTGCCGCTCATTGTGTTTGACCGCCGCTATCTTCGCCGACCACGGGCCATCGGCCGCAACTTCACGGGCCAGGCGATGGGCGGGCTCGTCAAGGTTGTCCGGGGTTTGCACCGCCAGCGTACCGCCTGGATTCAGTTGGTGGACCAAATGCGGGTAGAGCGTGGCGTGGTCGGGCAGCCATTGCAGCGAGGCATTGGCCAGAATCACATCCAAGCGTTGCGCAGGGTGCCAGGCGCCGATGTCCGCCAGCTCGAAGTTCAACCTGGGCAGGCGCTTGCGGGCGTCTACCAACATATCATCGGAGCTGTCCATGCCAGTGACGTGCGCTTGGGGGAAACGCTCGGCCAGCACTTCGGTGGAGTTTCCCGGCCCGCACCCCAGGTCGACTGCGGTGCCCACGTCGGTGTTGGGAATTGCCGCAATCAGGTCACGGACAGGGCGAGTGCGCTGCTGTTCGAACATCGTGTACTGCTTGGCGGACCAAGTCATCACAGCTTTCCTTCTTTCTTAGAGGTGGCGACAGCCTAAATCTTGTGAGCCATGAGAACAAATGCTGGGGTTGGTGTGCTGCCTGCAAAAAGGCAGCGCGTGCACCGACGCCTGTTCATCGCCCATAAAAAAACCCCGATGCTTTCGCTATCGGGGGTTTTGTTTGTTCAGGGTCGGTCTTGGACCTTAGAACGGGATATCGTCATCAAAGCTGTCGAAATCCGGAGCCGGTTGCGGAGCAGCCTGTTGTGGTGCTGGGCGCGACTCACGCTGTGGCTGCTGGCTTGGCTGCGGACGCGACTGCTGTGGGCGCGGTGCCGAGTTGGACATGCCGCCCTGGCCCTGTTGGTCGCCCTGTGGACGGCCGCCCAGCAGTTGCATGGTGCCTTGCATGTCGACCACGATTTCGGTGGTGTAACGCTTGATGCCGTCTTTTTCCCACTCACGGGTTTGCAGTTTGCCTTCGATGTAGACCTGCGAACCTTTGCGCAGGTATTCACCGGCGATCTCTGCGACCTTGCCGAACATCGACACGCGGTGCCATTCGGTCTTCTCGACCTTCTGGCCGGTCTGCTTGTCGGTCCATTGTTCGCTGGTCGCCAGGCTCAGGTTGGTCACGGCGTTACCGTTAGGCAAGTAGCGAACTTCGGGATCCTGGCCGCAAGTACCGACCAATATGACTTTGTTAACCCCACGGGCCATAACGTTCTCCTAGGCTGGGCGCGCTGTCGGCACTGGGTTGACCAGTTGCTCGAGCGTCGCGCGATCCAATAATTCGGTGTCCAATTTGATGTAAATGGCCGCCTCTTCAGCGACCACGACTGCATCCGTTACCCCTACGACAGCCTTCAGGCGCTCTACCAGGCCGGCTTCGCGGATCGCCTCGGGCGATAGCGGCAAACGCAGACTGGTGACGTAGGGAGGTTCGCGCATGGTAACAGCAAAGACCAGCCAAAGTGCAGCCAGCCCGGCGCATCCGAGGAACACAACCGACAAACCGCCATGCTGGAACATCCAGCCGCCCATGATGCCGCCCAACGCGGAACCCAGGAACTGGCTGGTGGAATATACCCCCATGGCCGTGCCCTTGCCGCCTGCCGGTGAAACTTTACTGATCAGTGACGGCAACGACGCTTCGAGCAGGTTGAAGGCGGTGAAAAACACCACCGTACCGATCACCAATGCTCGCAGGCTGTCGCCGAACTGCCAGAAGAATAGTTCAGTGAGCATCAATGTCGCGACGGCGCCGAGTAAAACTCGTTTCATTTTGCGTTTCTTCTCGCCATAGATGATGAACGGGATCATGGCGAAGAACGAAATCAACAGCGCAGTGAGGTAGACCCACCAGTGCTGTTCCTTGGGCAGGCCGGCTTTTTCCACCAGGGCCAGGGGCAAGGCGACGAAGCTGCACATCAGCATGGCGTGTAATACGAAGATACCTAAATCCAGGCGCAGCAGGTCCGGGTGCTTGAGCGTCGGCAGCAACGCCTTGCGTGCGACGCCCGATTCACGATGCTGCAGGGTGCCGGTGGAGCGCGGCACCATAAAAGCCACGATCAGGATGCCGAACAACGCCATGCCGCCCGTGGCCAGGAACAGCCCATGCAAGCCGAACGCGCGCGTGAGCAAGGGGCCGACCACCATGGCCACGGCAAACGACAGGCCGATGGTCATGCCGATCATCGCCATGGCCTTGGTGCGGTGTTGTTCGCGGGTCAGGTCCGACAGCAGCGCCATCACGGCGGCGGAAATCGCACCGGCGCCCTGCAGGATGCGTCCGGCGATCACGCCCCAGATCGAATCGGACTGGGCCGCTAGCACACTGCCAAGGGCGAATACGATCAGCCCGAGATAGATCACCGGGCGACGGCCAATGCGGTCGGAAATAATCCCGAACGGAATCTGGAAAATTGCCTGGGTCAGGCCATAGGCGCCAATCGCCAGGCCGATCAAGGCGGGGGTCGCCCCTGCGAGATCCATCCCATAGGTGGCCAGCACCGGCAACACCATAAACATGCCCAGCATACGGAAGGCGAACACCAGGGCCAGACCGCTTGCCGCTCGGGTCTCGCCGCTACTCATGCGTTCGCTGTGGGGATCGTGCATGGAAAAACCTCGTGTGAACCGGCGGCGATTCTACCAGTCCCATCGATTGAGAGGGTATATGCGGCGCTTTGCCGCGCAGCTTTCATGTAAGGCTGCAAGCGGCGTTTTGACAGTGTATATTCATCCAGTCTTTAGCCGTATACTCCGGCATCATTTACGCCCGCCGTGCGAGGCCATCTTGGACAAGATCCTGATTCGTGGGGCTAGAACCCACAACCTGAAGAACATCGACCTGACCCTGCCCCGGGACAAACTGATCGTCATCACCGGCTTGTCCGGCTCCGGCAAATCGTCCCTGGCGTTCGACACGCTGTATGCCGAAGGTCAGCGTCGCTATGTGGAATCCCTGTCGGCCTACGCCCGGCAGTTCCTGTCGATGATGGAAAAGCCCGATGTCGACACCATTGAAGGCCTGTCGCCGGCTATTTCCATCGAGCAGAAATCCACGTCCCACAACCCGCGCTCCACCGTGGGTACCATTACCGAAATCTACGACTATCTGCGCCTGCTGTATGCGCGCGTGGGCATTCCGCGCTGCCCGGACCACGATATTCCCCTGGAAGCCCAGACCGTCAGCCAGATGGTCGACCTGGTACTGGCCCAGCCAGAGGGCGCCAAGCTGATGCTGCTGGCGCCCGTCATTCGCGAGCGCAAGGGTGAACACCTGTCGGTCTTCGAAGAACTGCGTGCCCAGGGCTTCGTGCGGGCGCGCATCAACGGCAAGCTCTATGAGCTGGACGAAGCGCCGAAGCTGGACAAGCAGAAAAAGCACTCCATTGATGTGGTGGTCGACCGATTCAAGGTGCGCGCCGACTTGCAGCAGCGTTTGGCGGAATCGTTCGAAACCGCGCTGAAGCTGGCCGATGGCATTGCCCTCGTAGCGCCGATGGACGACGAGCCGGGCGAAGAGATCATCTTCTCCGCGCGCTTCGCCTGCCCCATCTGTGGCCATGCCATCAGTGAGCTGGAACCCAAGCTGTTTTCCTTCAACAACCCGGCCGGCGCCTGCCCGACTTGCGACGGCCTGGGTGTGAAGCAGTTTTTCGATATCAAGCGCCTGGTCAATGGTGACCTGACCCTGGCCGAGGGGGCGATACGCGGATGGGACAGGCGTAACGTCTACTATTTCCAGATGCTCGGGTCATTGGCCTCGCACTACAAGTTCAGCCTGGAAGTGCCGTTCAACCAGCTGCCGGCAGACCAGCAGAAGGTCATTCTGCATGGCAGCGGTTCGCAGAATGTCGACTTCAAGTACCTGAACGACCGTGGCGACATCGTCAAGCGCTCGCACCCGTTCGAAGGCATCGTGCCGAACCTGGAGCGTCGCTACCGCGAGACCGAATCGGCAAGCGTGCGTGAAGAACTGGCAAAATTCCTCAGTACTCAGCCTTGCCCGGATTGCCGTGGCACCCGCCTGCGTCGTGAGGCACGTCACGTGTGGGTAGGCGAAAAGACCCTGCCAGCAGTAACCAACCTGCCAATCGGCGATGCGTGTGAATACTTTGGCGTACTCAAGCTCACCGGGCGACGCGGGGAAATTGCCGACAAGATCCTCAAGGAAATTCGCGAGCGTCTGCAGTTCCTGGTCAACGTTGGCCTGGATTACCTGTCGCTGGACCGTAGCGCCGATACCTTGTCGGGCGGTGAAGCACAGCGAATCCGCCTGGCCAGCCAGATTGGCGCGGGCCTTGTGGGCGTGCTGTATATCCTCGATGAGCCGTCGATTGGCTTGCACCAACGGGATAACGACCGCCTGCTGGGCACGCTGAAACACCTGCGCGATATCGGCAATACCGTGATCGTGGTCGAGCATGATGAAGACGCTATCCGCCTGGCGGACTACGTGGTCGATATCGGCCCGGGCGCGGGTGTGCATGGTGGCCATATCGTTGCCGAGGGCACGCCTGCCGAAGTGATGGCACATCCGGACTCGTTGACCGGCAAGTACCTGTCTGGCCGGGTGAAGATCGAAGTGCCCGCCAAGCGTACGCCGCGCAACAAAAAGATGGCTCTGCACCTCAAGGGCGCGCGCGGGAACAACCTGCGCAATGTCGACCTGGAGATTCCGCTGGGCCTGCTGACCTGCGTGACCGGTGTTTCCGGTTCGGGCAAGTCGACGCTGATCAACAACACCTTGTTCCCACTGAGTGCCACCGCCCTGAACGGCGCGACCACTCTGGAAGCTGCGGCCCACGACAGCATCAAAGGCCTGGAGCATCTGGACAAGGTCGTCGACATCGACCAGAGCCCGATTGGACGCACACCGCGTTCCAACCCAGCCACCTACACCGGGCTGTTTACGCCTATCCGCGAGCTGTTCGCTGGCGTACCCGAGTCGCGCTCACGAGGTTATGGGCCGGGCCGGTTCTCGTTCAACGTCAAGGGTGGGCGCTGCGAAGCCTGCCAGGGCGACGGCCTGATCAAGGTGGAGATGCACTTCCTCCCCGACATCTACGTGCCGTGCGATGTGTGCAAGAGCAAGCGCTACAACCGCGAGACCCTGGAGATCAAGTACAAGGGCAAGAGCATCCATGAAACCCTGGAGATGACAATCGAGGAAGCTCGCGAGTTCTTCGACGCCGTGCCGGCGTTGGCGCGCAAGCTGCAGACGCTGATGGATGTAGGCCTGTCGTACATCAAGCTGGGGCAATCAGCGACCACGCTGTCGGGTGGTGAAGCGCAGCGGGTCAAGCTGTCTCGCGAGCTGTCCAAGCGTGATACCGGCAAAACCTTGTACATCCTCGATGAGCCGACCACTGGCCTGCACTTCGCGGATATCCAGCAGTTGCTGGACGTACTTCACCGCTTGCGGGACCACGGCAATACCGTGGTGGTGATTGAGCACAACCTTGATGTGATCAAGACGGCCGACTGGTTGGTAGACCTGGGGCCGGAAGGTGGTTCGAAGGGTGGCCAGATCATCGCAGTGGGCACGCCAGAGCAGGTTTCCGAAATGCCGCAGTCGCACACCGGTTACTACCTGAAACCATTGCTGGAACGCGATCGGGCCTGATCTTTTCATCGTCCAATAAAAAGCCCCTGCCACTTTGCGGTGACAGGGGCTTTTTTATAGCCGGGAATCAGAACTGCGATTGCAGGTAATTCTCCAGGCCGATCAGCTTGATCAGGCCCAACTGCTTTTCCAGCCAGTAGGTGTGATCTTCTTCGGTGTCATTCAACTGCACCCGCAGTATTTCCCGGGTGACATAGTCGTTGTGCTGCTCACAAAGCTCGATGCCCTTACAGAGTGCAGCACGGACCTTGTACTCAAGGCGAAGATCGGCAGCGAGCATGTCAGGCACTGTGGTACCCACGTCCAGATCATCAGGACGCATACGCGGCGTGCCTTCGAGCATCAGAATGCGGCGCATCAGGGCATCAGCGTGCTGTGCCTCTTCTTCCATTTCGTGGTTGATACGCTCGTAGAGCTCGGTAAAGCCCCAGTCTTCGTACATACGCGAATGGATGAAATATTGGTCACGAGCTGCCAGTTCGCCCGTCAGCAACGTGTTGAGGTAATCGATTACGTCGGGGTGACCTTGCATCGCCCTACATCTCCCTGCTTGAAAGACTGTAGTTTGAACCATGCTGACTTGAAGGTCACGGGACAAACGGCAGAAAAGTGAAGATTTCCGGAGAAAAGTAGCTGAAATAACGCAAAAACCGCCCAAATGAGGGCGGTTCTGCTTATCGTTTAGAGTCAGTTAAGCGATACACCCAGTGCCTTTGCGATTGCTTCTCCATAAGCCGGGTCGGCCTTATAGAAGTGCTGCAGTTGACGCTGGACCACATCGCTGGAAACGCCACCCATAGCACCGGCGATGTTATTGGTGAGCAGGGCTTTCTGCTCATCATTCATCAGACGGAACAGCGCTCCGGCGTGGCTGTAGTAGTCCGTATCTTCGCGATGATCGTAGCGATCAGCCGCGCCGCTCAGGGTCAATGCTGGCTCTGCATACTGCGGGGCTTGCTTGGGCGCATCGGCATAGCTGTTTGGCTCGTAGTTCGGAGCCGCACCGCCGTTACTACCGAAAGCCATGGAGCCGTCACGCTGGTAGCTGTTAACCGGGCTACGTGGTGCGTTCACCGGCAGTTGCTGGTGGTTGGTGCCCACACGGTAGCGGTGCGCATCGGCGTAGGCAAAAACCCGACCTTGCAGCATACGGTCCGGCGACAGGCCAACGCCTGGGACCATGTTGCTTGGGCCAAATGCGGCCTGCTCGACTTCGGCGAAGTAGTTCTGCGGATTACGATTGAGCTCCAACTCACCCACTTCAATCAACGGGAATTCTTTTTGCGACCAGGTCTTGGTCACGTCAAACGGGTTCTCGTAATGGGCGTTCGCCTGTGCCTCGGTCATGATCTGGATGCACACGCGCCACTTGGGGAAGTCACCGCGCTCGATTGCACCAAACAGATCACGCTGGGCGTAATCAGGATCGGTTCCCGCCAAGCGGGCGGCCTCGGCCGGCGCCAGGTTCTTGATGCCTTGCTTAGTCTTGTAGTGCCACTTCACCCAATGACGCTCACCCTGGGCATTGATCAAACTGTAAGTGTGGCTGCCGAAACCATGCATGTGGCGATAGCCGTCCGGGATGCCACGGTCCGAAAACAGAATGGTGACCTGATGCAGCGCCTCTGGTGAGTGCGACCAGAAGTCCCACATCATCTGCGCGCTTTTCAGGTTGCTCTGCGGCAGGCGTTTCTGGGTGTGGATAAAATCCGGGAATTTCAGCGGATCACGAATAAAGAACACGGGAGTGTTGTTACCCACGATGTCCCAGTTACCCTCTTCGGTATAGAACTTCAGGGCAAAGCCACGTGGATCACGTTCAGTGTCAGCAGAACCGCGCTCACCGCCTACAGTGGAGAATCGCAGGAATGTCGGCGTTTGCTTGCCAACAGATTCGAACAGCTTGGCGCTGGTGTATTGGGTGATGTCCCGGGTGACTGTGAACGTACCGTAGGCGCCCGATCCTTTGGCGTGCACGCGACGCTCAGGGATGTTTTCACGGTTGAAGTGAGCGAGCTTCTCGATCAGGTGGAAATCGTCGAGTAACAACGGACCACGAGGGCCCGCGGAACGGGAGTTCTGGTTATCCGCAACGGGAGCACCGCTGGCGGTGGTAAGGACTTTATTCTGGCTCATGCTCAATCTTCCTCAGGTCGGACTTGGAACTGCCGGCTAATCGGCTTGGAGGGAGTATTGATCATCAACACCACGCCTACAAATTCATTAAATTGCAGGCATCGATAGAGAATAACTAACAACACTCCGTTCGCTATAGTGCAGCGCCCGGCCTATGGAAGCTTGTATAAGTTGCGCTTTTGTTACGCGCACAAAAAACCGGGCACTAGGCCCGGTTCTTCGTTGCAGCTTGTCGTCTTACTCGGCGCTTACAGCTTCGCCGGCAGTAGCACGATCAACCAACTCGACGTACGCCATAGGCGCGTTGTCGCCAGCGCGGAAACCGCACTTGAGGATGCGCAGGTAGCCACCCTCACGGGTAGCGTAACGCTTGCCCAGGTCGTTGAAGAGCTTACCAACGATAGCTTTCGAACGAGTACGGTCGAAAGCCAGACGGCGGTTAGCCAGGCTGTCTGTCTTGGCCAAAGTGATCAGCGGCTCAGCAACGCGACGCAGTTCTTTAGCTTTCGGCAGTGTAGTTTTGATCAGCTCGTGCTCGAACAGCGACACCGCCATGTTTTGGAACATGGCCTTGCGGTGCGAGCTGGTACGGCTCAGGTGACGACCACTTTTACGATGACGCATGGTTCATTCCTTACCAAACTCACGTTCGGTGATTACGACGATCAGGCAGTCGCCTTGTCGTCCTTCTTAAGACTTGCAGGCGGCCAGTTGTCGAGGCGCATGCCGAGGGACAGACCGCGGGAGGCCAGAACGTCCTTGATTTCAGTCAAGGATTTCTTGCCCAGGTTCGGAGTCTTCAACAGTTCTACTTCGGTGCGCTGGATCAGGTCACCGATGTAGTAAATGTTTTCCGCCTTAAGGCAGTTAGCCGAACGTACAGTCAGTTCCAGATCGTCAACCGGGCGAAGCAGGATCGGATCGATCTCGTCTTCCTGCTCGATTACCACTGGTTCGCTGTCACCTTTGAGGTCGACGAACGCAGCCAACTGCTGTTGCAGAATGGTTGCAGCGCGGCGGATAGCCTCTTCAGGATCCAGGGTACCGTTGGTTTCCAGATCAATAACCAGCTTGTCCAGGTTAGTACGCTGCTCGACACGGGCGTTTTCCACCACGTATGCGATACGGCGAACCGGGCTGAACGAAGAGTCAAGCTGCAAGCGACCAATGCTGCGGCTTTCGTCTTCATCGCTCTGACGCGAGTCGGCCGGTTCATAACCACGACCACGAGCTACAGTGAGCTTCATGTTCAGGGCGCCGTTAGACGCCAGGTTAGCGATTACGTGATCGGGGTTAACGATCTCGACATCATGATCCAGCTGAATATCGGCAGCGGTAACCACCCCCGAACCCTTCTTCGACAAGGTCAGCGTAACTTCGTCACGGCCGTGCAGCTTGATAGCCAGACCTTTAAGGTTCAACAGGATTTCAATTACGTCTTCCTGTACACCTTCGATGGCGCTGTACTCGTGGAGCACACCGTCAATCTCGGCCTCGACTACTGCACAGCCGGGCATTGAGGACAACAGGATGCGGCGCAGCGCGTTGCCCAGGGTGTGGCCAAAACCACGCTCGAGAGGCTCGAGAGTAATTTTGGCGCGGGTTGGACTGACAACCTGCACATCAATGTGGCGGGGTGTCAGGAACTCATTTACCGAAATCTGCATGGATGCACCTATTTTCTAGCCCTTACTTGGAGTAGAGCTCGACAATCAGGCTTTCGTTGATGTCGGCGGACAGATCACTGCGAGCAGGAACGTTCTTGAAAACGCCCGACTTCTTCTCAGTGTCTACTTCTACCCATTCTACGCGGCCACGTTGGGCACACAGATCGAGAGCTTGGACAATGCGAAGTTGGTTTTTTGCTTTCTCGCGAACTGCGACCACGTCACCAGCACGAACCTGGTAGGACGGAACGTTTACGGTCTGACCGTTAACGCTGATCGACTTGTGCGATACCAGCTGACGGGATTCGGCACGAGTCGAACCGAAGCCCATACGGTATACAACGTTGTCCAGACGGCATTCGAGCAGTTGCAGCAGGTTTTCACCGGTTGCACCTTTCTTGCCAGCAGCTTCTTTGTAGTAGCCGCTGAACTGACGCTCGAGAACGCCGTAGATACGACGGACCTTCTGCTTTTCAC
The DNA here is from genome assembly GCF_001896155.1 of Pseudomonas sp. FSL W5-0203. Classification (NCBI taxonomy): domain Bacteria; kingdom Pseudomonadati; phylum Pseudomonadota; class Gammaproteobacteria; order Pseudomonadales; family Pseudomonadaceae; genus Pseudomonas; species Pseudomonas sp. FSL W5-0203. Next base: position 31,398 of record NZ_MPOR01000004.1, on the reverse strand, counting down.
GCAGTTGGGTGCCGTAGTCGGACTGGCGACCGCGGCGTTGGCCGTGGATACCAGGTGCTGCTTCAATGTTGCACTTCGATTCGATCGCGCGCACGCCGCTCTTCAGGAAGAGATCGGTGCCTTCGCGACGAGCGAGTTTGCATTTTGGACCAATGTAACGAGCCATTCTTTACAATCTCCTGGATTACACGCGGCGCTTCTTCGGCGGACGGCACCCGTTGTGCGGGATTGGCGTCACGTCGGTGATGCTGGCGATCTTATAGCCACAGCCGTTCAAAGCACGGACAGCAGACTCACGACCTGGACCTGGACCCTTGACGTTAACGTCGAGGTTTTTCAGGCCGTATTCCAGCGCAGCTTGACCAGCACGTTCAGCAGCTACTTGAGCAGCAAACGGGGTGGACTTGCGGGAACCGCGGAAACCCGAACCACCGGAGGTAGCCCAAGAAAGCGCGTTACCTTGACGGTCGGTGATGGTCACGATTGTGTTGTTAAAAGATGCATGGATGTGGGCGATGCCATCAACCACTGTCTTTTTAACTTTTTTACGAGGACGAGCAGCAGGTTTTGCCATGATAATTTTCCTGTCGATTCGCTGGGGCGATTACTTGCGGATCGGCTTACGCGGACCTTTACGGGTACGCGCGTTAGTCTTGGTACGCTGACCGCGTACTGGAAGACCACGACGATGACGCAGACCGCGATAGCAACCGAGGTCCATCAAACGCTTGATTTTCATGTTGATTTCGCGACGCAGGTCACCTTCAGTGGTGAACTTCGCCACTTCGCCACGCAGCTGTTCAATCTGCTCGTCGCTCAGATCCTTGATCTTAGCGGCTGGGTTTACCCCAGCAACTGCGCAAATTTTCTGCGCAGTAGTGCGACCAACACCATAGATGTAGGTCAGCGAGATAACAGTGTGCTTGTTATCTGGAATGTTAACGCCTGCAATACGGGCCATTCAGTGGGACTCCAATTGACAGCTACCTACGCCCCGGAAGCCAAGAAATAGGGCGCGAGATAATATCGCTGTAATAACAAATAATCAACCCGGCAGCGCACTAGCTGCCGGGCTTCAAGCGGATCACACTCAGCCTTGGCGCTGTTTGTGACGCGGTTCCGCGCTGCAAATTACTCGAACAACACCTTCGCGGCGAATAATCTTGCAGTTACGGCACAGCTTTTTCACCGATGCACGAACTTTCATCACCAACTCCTCGAACCTTATGGGGTACTCAGCGCAACATGCCGCTGCCGTAGCCCTTCAGGTTGGCTTTCTTCATCAGGGATTCGTACTGGTGCGAAACGAGGTGCGATTGTACTTGGGACATGAAGTCCATCACAACCACGACCACGATCAGCAACGAGGTCCCGCCAAGGTAGAACGGAACGTTTGCTGCAACCACCAGGAACTGGGGCAACAAGCACACGGCCGTCATATATAGAGCACCGAACAGGGTCAAACGAGTCAGAACGCCATCAATGTAGCGTGCCGACTGCTCACCTGGACGGATGCCCGGAATAAAGGCACCGGACTTCTTCAGGTTTTCCGCTACGTCTTTCGGATTGAACATCAACGCCGTATAGAAGAAGCAGAAGAAAATAATCCCTGCACTAAACAGCAGAATATTCAACGGCTGACCAGGAGCGATCGACTGAGAGAGGTCCTGCAGCCAGCCCATATTTTCAGACTGACCAAACCAGGTACCCAACGAAGCCGGAAACAGCAAGATGCTGCTCGCGAAAATTGCCGGAATAACACCGGCCATATTCACTTTCAGCGGCAAGTGGCTGGTCTGCGCAGCGAAGACCTTACGGCCCTGCTGACGCTTGGCGTAGTGAACAGCAATACGACGCTGGCCACGCTCAATGAACACCACAAAACCGATAATCGCTACTGCCAGCAAACCGATGGCAACCAAGGCGAAGATATTGATATCACCCTGACGCGCAGACTCGAAAGACTGCCCGATTGCTCTCGGAAGACCGGCGACGATACCTGCGAAAATCAACATCGAGATACCGTTGCCAACACCACGCTCAGTAATCTGCTCACCCAGCCACATCATGAACATCGCACCAGCCACAAACGTGGATACCGCGACGAAATGGAAGCCAAAGTCACCAGTGAACGCAACGCCCTGCCCCGCCAGGCCAACGGACATGCCGATAGCCTGAACCAGGGCGAGGACGACAGTGCCGTAGCGGGTGTACTGGCTAATCTTGCGACGGCCAGCTTCACCTTCCTTCTTCAACTGCTCCAGCTGCGGGCTGACGGCTGTCATCAGCTGCATGATGATCGATGCCGAAATGTACGGCATGATCCCCAGTGCAAAGATGCTCATCCGCTCCAGCGCGCCGCCGGAAAACATGTTGAACAAGCTAAGAATGGTCCCCTCATTCTGTCGAAACAGGTCTGCGAGTCGGTCCGGGTTGATACCTGGAACCGGGATGTGTGCGCCTATTCGGTAGACGATAATCGCCAGGAACAGAAAACGCAGACGAGCCCAAAGTTCAGACATACCGCCTTTGCCGAGCGCTGAGAGAGCACCTTGCTTAGCCATTTATTCCTCGAACTTGCCGCCAGCTGCTTCGATAGCCGAACGCGCACCTTTGGTGGCGCCGATTCCCTTGCCGATAGTGACAGCGCGAGTCACTTCACCGGACAGCATGATTTTCACACGCTGTACGTTGACGTTGATCACGTTGGCATCTTTCAGGGTCTGCACAGTAACGATGTCGCCTTCCACTTTAGCCAGCTCGGACAGACGCACTTCTGCGCGATCCATGGCTTTCAGGGATACGAAACCGAACTTAGGCAGGCGACGATGCAGCGGCTGTTGACCGCCTTCAAAGCCTGGAGCAATGGTGCCACCGGAGCGGGAGGTTTGACCCTTGTGGCCACGGCCACCGGTCTTACCCAAACCACTACCGATACCACGGCCCGGACGATGCTTTTCGCGACGGGAACCCGGCGCTGGACTCAGATCATTGAGTTTCATCGATTAACCCTCTACACGCAGCATGTAGTAAGCCTTGTTGATCATCCCGCGATTCTCGGGAGTATCCTGGACTTCTACAGTGTGACCGATGCGACGCAGACCCAAACCTTTAACGCACAATTTGTGGTTAGGGATGCGGCCGGTCATGCTTTTGATCAGCGTTACTTTAACGGTAGCCATGATCAGAAGATCTCCTTGACAGTCAGACCACGCTTGGCAGCGATGGACTCAGGAGATTGCATAGCCTTCAGACCCTTGAAAGTGGCGTGAACCACGTTTACCGGGTTAGTCGAGCCATAGCACTTGGCCAGAACGTTCTGAACGCCAGCAACTTCGAGGACAGCACGCATAGCGCCGCCAGCGATGATACCGGTACCTTCAGAAGCAGGCTGCATGTACACCTTCGAAGCGCCGTGAGCGGACTTCATTGCGTACTGCAGAGTGGTGCCGTTCAGATCAACTTGGATCATGTTGCGACGAGCAGCTTCCATTGCCTTCTGGATCGCGGCAGGCACTTCACGTGACTTGCCACGGCCGAAGCCAACACGCCCTTTACCATCACCCACCACGGTCAACGCGGTGAAAGTGAAGATACGGCCGCCTTTAACGGTTTTGGCTACGCGGTTAACTTGAACCAGCTTCTCAATGTAGCCTTCGTCGCGCTTTTGGTCGTTATTTGACATAACTTAGAACTCCAGCCCAGCTTCACGAGCAGCATCAGCCAGCGCTTTCACGCGGCCGTGGTACTTGAAGCCAGAGCGGTCGAAAGCCACTTGCGAGACGCCAGCGGCCTTAGCACGCGTAGCGACCAGCTGGCCAACCTTTGTGGCCGCGTCGATGTTGCCAGTGGCACCATCACGCAGTTCTTTATCCAAAGTCGAGGCGCTTGCCAGGACTTTGTTGCCGTCGGCCGAGATGACCTGGGCGTAGATGTGCTGCGACGAGCGGAACACGCAGAGACGCACGACTTCGAGTTCGTGCATTTTCAGGCGTGCTTTGCGAGCGCGACGCAGTCGAGTAACTTTTTTGTCGGTCATTTGCTATGCCCTACTTCTTCTTGGCTTCTTTACGACGGACGACTTCGTCCGCGTAGCGCACACCTTTGCCTTTGTACGGCTCTGGTGGGCGGAAGTCGCGGATCTCAGCGGCCACTTGACCTACCAGCTGCTTGTCGATGCCCTTGATCAGGATATCGGTCTGGCTAGGAGTCTCAGCAGTGATGCCCGCTGGCAGTTCGTAATCCACTGGGTGCGAGAAGCCAAGGGCAAGGTTCAAAACCGTGCCTTTTGCTTGCGCTTTGTAACCAACACCGACCAGCTGGAGCTTACGCTCGAAGCCTTGGCTTACGCCTTGGACCATGTTGTTTACCAACGCACGCGTGGTACCGGCCATTGCGCGAGTTTGTTGATCGCCATTGCGAGCAGCGAAACGCAGCTCACCAGCTTCTTCAACGATCTCAACGGACGAATGGATGTTCAGTTCAAGAGTACCCTTGGCACCCTTCACCGAAAGCTGTTGGCCTGCGAATTTGACTTCGACACCGGCTGGCAGCTTAACGGGGTTCTTAGCGACGCGAGACATGCTTATCCCCCCTTAGAACACAGTGCAAAGAACTTCGCCGCCGACACCGGCAGCGCGCGCAGCACGATCCGTCATCACACCTTTGTTGGTGGAGACGATAGACACGCCCAGACCGCCACGAACTTTCGGCAGATCTTCAGCGGACTTGTACTGACGCAGGCCTGGACGGCTAACGCGCTTCACTTCCTCGATGACCGAACGGCCTTCGAAGTACTTCAGCTCGATGGACAGCAGTGGTTTGATTTCGCTGCTGATCTGATAACCCGCAATGTAGCCTTCGTCTTTCAGGACTTTGGCAACAGCTACCTTCAACTTGGAAGATGGCATGCTTACGACGGACTTTTCAGCCATCTGGGCATTACGGATACGAGTTAGCATGTCCGCTAACGGGTCCTGCATACTCATGGGCTAGACGCTCCTAATACAAAAAAATTAGCCTTGCGGCTACATATGTCGCCGAGAATCTCCGAGCACAAAAAACACGGGCTCAGGCGAGCCGCGTATTTTAGACATACTCCAGAAATGAAACAAGCCCCAAAAGGGGCTTGATCCAGATTCAAGGTCACCGGCGGTCAGTATCTTGCGATTCCGACCACCTGGACGTTGAAAGTACTTACCAGCTGGCTTTAACCAGACCTGGTACGTCACCACGCATTGCCGCTTCACGCAGTTTGTTACGGCCGAGGCCGAACTTGCGGTAAACGCCGTGTGGACGACCGGTCAGGCGGCAGCGGTTACGCATGCGCGAAGCGCTTGCGTCACGTGGCTGCTTCTGCAGAGCAACTGTAGCTTCCCAACGCGCTTCTGGACTTGCGTTCAGATCAACGATGATTGCTTTCAGTGCTGCACGCTTCTTGGCGTACTTGGCAACCGTGAGCTGACGCTTCAGCTCGCGGTTTTTCATGCTCATCTTGGCCATGGTCCTACTCCAATCAGTTGCGGAACGGGAATTTGAACGCACGCAGCAGAGCGCGGCCTTCATCATCGTTCTTGGCAGTGGTGGTCAGGGTGATGTCCAGACCGCGGAGAGCATCGATCTTGTCGTAGTCGATTTCCGGGAAGATGATCTGCTCTTTCACGCCCATGCTGTAGTTACCACGACCATCGAAGGACTTGGCATTCAGGCCGCGGAAGTCGCGGACCCGAGGCAGGGAGATCGACAGCAGACGATCCAGGAATTCGTACATACGCTCACGGCGCAGAGTCACTTTGACGCCGATCGGCCAACCTTCACGGACTTTAAAGCCAGCGATGGATTTCCGAGCGTAAGTCACAACGACTTTTTGACCGGTGATCTTTTCCAGGTCAGCAACAGCGTGCTCGATGACTTTTTTGTCGCCGATCGCTTCGCCCAGACCCATGTTCAGGGTGATTTTGGTGACGCGCGGAACTTCCATCACGTTCCCGAGCTTAAGTTCTTCCTTAAGCTTAGGGGCGATTTCCTTCCGGTAAATCTCTTGTAGTCGTGCCATGGTCTAATCTACCTAGCAGTGTTCAAGCATCAACCGCTTTTTGGGTCGACTTGAAGACACGAATTTTCTTACCGTCTTCTACTTTGAAACCAACGCGGTCAGCCTTGTTGGTTTCGCCGTTGAAGATGGCGACGTTAGAAGCGTCCAGCGGAGCTTCTTTCTCGACGATACCGCCCTGCACGCCCGACATCGGGTTAGGCTTGGTATGACGCTTGACCAGGTTCAGACCACCGATAACCAGACGGTTATTGGCGAGAACCTTAAGCACCTTACCGCGCTTACCTTTGTCTTTGCCGGCGATCACGATGATCTCGTCGTCACGACGAATCTTTTGCATGTCGGATCTCCTTACAGCACTTCTGGGGCGAGCGAGACGATCTTCATGAACTTCTCAGTACGAAGTTCACGGGTCACTGGCCCAAAGATACGGGTGCCGATCGGCTCTTGCTTGTTGTTCAGAAGAACAGCAGCGTTGCCATCAAAGCGGATAATGGAGCCATCAGCACGACGTACGCCGTGACGAGTGCGGACTACAACAGCAGTCATCACTTGGCCTTTTTTCACCTTACCGCGAGGAATTGCTTCCTTCACGGTAACTTTGATGATGTCACCGATACCAGCGTAACGACGATGGGAGCCACCCAGCACCTTGATGCACATAACACGGCGAGCGCCGCTGTTATCGGCCACATCGAGCATGGATTGAGTCTGAATCATATAATTTCTCCGACCCCTAGTCCTTAGACTTCCACAGCGCGTTCGAGAACATCAACCAGTGCCCAAGACTTGGTCTTGGCCATCGGACGAGTTTCACGAATAGTGACCTTGTCGCCGATGTGGCACTGATTGGTTTCGTCGTGCGCGTGCAGCTTAGTCGAACGCTTAACATATTTACCGTAGATCGGGTGCTTAACGCGACGCTCGATCAAAACGGTGATGGTTTTGTCCATCTTGTCGCTGACAACACGGCCAGTCAGCGTACGGACAGTCTTTTCGGCTTCAGCCATGATCACTTACCTGCCTGCTGGTTGAGCACAGTCTTCACGCGAGCGATGTCACGCTTAACTTGCGAGAGCAGATGAGACTGCCCCAACTGGCCAGTTGCTTTCTGCATACGCAGATTGAACTGGTCGCGCAGCAGGCCGAGCAGTTGCTCGTTCAGCTGCTGTGCGGATTTTTCACGAAGTTCATTCGCTTTCATCACATCACCGTCCGTTTAACAAAGGAGGTGGCGAGCGGCAGCTTTGCAGCAGCCAGGGCGAAAGCCTCACGCGCCAGCTCTTCAGAAACACCCTCGATTTCATACAGGACTTTGCCTGGCTGAATCTGGGCTACCCAGTATTCCACGTTACCCTTACCTTTACCCATCCGAACCTCGAGAGGCTTTTTGGAGATCGGCTTGTCCGGGAATACACGGATCCAGATCTTGCCGCCACGTTTTACGTGACGGGTCAGAGCACGACGCGCTGACTCGATCTGACGAGCGGTGAGACGACCACGAGCTACAGACTTCAGCGCGAACTCGCCGAAGCTGACTTTGCTACCGCGCTGAGCCAGACCACGGTTGTGGCCTGTCATCTGCTTGCGGAACTTCGTACGCTTAGGTTGCAACATTTGGCGTACCCCTTACTTAGCAGCTTTTTTACGAGGCGCTGGTGCTTGTGGTTTCAGTTCTTCTTGGCGACCACCAATTACTTCGCCTTTGAAGATCCAAACCTTTACACCGATCACACCGTAAGTGGTGTGAGCTTCGTAGTTGGCATAGTCGATGTCGGCACGCAGGGTGTGCAGTGGCACACGACCTTCGCGATACCATTCAGTACGTGCGATTTCAGCACCGCCGAGACGACCGCTCACTTGGATTTTGATGCCTTTGGCACCAATGCGCATGGCGTTCTGTACGGCGCGCTTCATAGCGCGACGGAACATTACGCGACGCTCCAGCTGCTGAGCTACGCTCTGCGCAACCAGCATACCGTCGAGCTCCGGCTTGCGGATCTCTTCGATATTGATGTGCACAGGCACACCCATTTGCTTGGTCAGGTCCTGACGCAGTTTCTCAACATCTTCACCTTTCTTCCCGATAACGATACCTGGACGAGCGGTGTGGATGGTGATACGTGCAGTTTGGGCCGGACGATGGATATCGATACGGCTTACGGACGCGCTTTTTAGTTTGTCTTGGAGATACTCACGCACCTTCAGATCAGCGAACAAGTAGTCCGCATAAGTCCGACCGTCTGCGTACCAGACGGAGGTGTGCTCCTTGACGATTCCCAGGCGAATGCCAATGGGATGTACTTTCTGACCCATCTCTTCGACTCCGTTACTTGTCAGCAACCTTGACAGTGATATGGCAAGACCGCTTGACGATGCGATCAGCACGGCCTTTGGCACGTGGCATGATGCGCTTCAGCGAACGCCCTTCGTTGACGAAAACGGTGCTGACCTTCAGGTCATCAACGTCTGCGCCTTCGTTATGCTCGGCGTTGGCTACGGCCGACTCCAGCACTTTCTTCATGATCTCGGCGGCTTTCTTACTGCTGAAAGCCAACAGGTTGAGCGCTTCGCCCACCTTCTTCCCGCGGATCTGGTCGGCGACCAAGCGGGCTTTCTGGGCGGAGATTCGAGCGCCCGACAACTTAGCGGCTACTTCCATTTCCTAACCCCTTAACGCTTGGCTTTCTTGTCTGCCACGTGCCCACGATAAGTGCGGGTACCGGCAAACTCGCCCAGTTTGTGGCCGACCATGTCTTCGTTAACGAGAACTGGGACGTGTTGACGACCGTTGTGTACTGCGATGGTCAGACCGACCATTTGTGGCAGGATCATCGAACGACGCGACCAGGTCTTAACTGGTTTGCGATCGTTCTTTTCCGCCGCCACTTCGATCTTCTTCAGTAGGTGAAGATCAATAAAAGGACCTTTTTTCAGAGAACGTGGCACTGTCGTATCCCTCTATTTACTTGCGACGACGGACGATCATTTTGTCGGTACGCTTATTACCACGAGTCTTCGCGCCCTTAGTCGGGAAGCCCCATGGCGATACCGGATGACGACCACCAGAGGTACGACCTTCACCACCACCGTGTGGGTGGTCAACCGGGTTCATGGCAACACCACGAACGGTTGGGCGAACGCCACGCCAGCGTTTGGCACCAGCTTTACCCAACGAACGCAGGCTGTGCTCGGAGTTCGAGACTTCGCCCAGGGTCGCACGGCATTCAGCCAGTACTTTACGCATCTCACCAGAACGCAGACGCAGGGTCACGTAGACACCTTCACGAGCGATCAGCTGAGCCGAAGCACCAGCGGAACGAGCGATTTGCGCGCCTTTACCTGGCTTCAATTCGATGCCGTGTACGGTGCTACCAACTGGAATGTTACGCAGTTGCAGAGCATTGCCCGGCTTGATCGGTGCCAAAGCACCTGCGATCAGCTGGTCGCCAGCACTTACGCCTTTAGGGGCGATGATGTAGCGACGCTCGCCATCTGCGTACAGCAGCAGAGCGATGTGAGCAGTACGGTTTGGATCGTATTCAATACGCTCGACAGTGGCAGCGATGCCATCTTTGTCGTTGCGACGGAAATCGACCAGACGATAATGCTGCTTATGGCCACCACCGATGTGACGAGTGGTAATGCGACCATTGTTGTTACGACCACCAGACTTCGATTTTTTCTCGAGCAGCGGTGCGTGAGGAGCGCCTTTATGCAGCTCCTGGTTGACCACCTTGACCACAAAACGGCGGCCAGGGGAAGTCGGTTTGCATTTAACGATTGCCATGATGCACCCCTTCCTTACTCAGCACTGCTGCTGAAATCGAGATCTTGGCCTGGCTGAAGGGAGATAACTGCCTTCTTCCAGTCATTACGCTTGCCCAGACCGCGAGCAGTGCGCTTGCTCTTACCCAGAACATTCAGGGTAGTAACACGCTCTACTTTCACGCTGAACAGGCTTTCGACGGCCTTCTTGATTTCCAGCTTGGTTGCGTCAGTTGCAACCTTGAAAACGAACTGGCCTTTCTTGTCAGCCAGAACCGTAGCCTTTTCGGAAACGTGCGGGCCAAGCAGAACTTTAAATACGCGTTCCTGGTTCATCCCAGCAGCTCCTCGAATTTCTTCACGGCCGACACGGTGATCAACACCTTGTCGTATGCGATCAGACTAACTGGATCGGAACCTTGCACGTCACGTACATCAACGTGTGGCAGGTTGCGAGCAGCCAGGTACAGGTTCTGATCAACAGCTTCAGACACGATCAAAACATCGGTCAGGCTCATGTTGTTCAGTTTGCCCAGCAGATCTTTGGTTTTTGGACTTTCAACAGCGAAGTCCTGAACCACGACCAGACGATCAGTACGCACGAGTTCAGCAAGGATGGAGCGCAGAGCTGCGCGGTACATCTTCTTGTTGAGCTTCTGAGAGTGATCCTGTGGACGAGCTGCGAAAGTGGTACCGCCGCCACGCCAGATTGGGCTACGGATAGTACCGGCACGAGCACGGCCAGTGCCTTTCTGACGCCAAGGGCGCTTACCGCCACCACGTACGTCGGAACGGGTCTTTTGCTGCTTGCTACCTTGACGGCCGCCGGCCATGTAGGCCACGACTGCTTGGTGAACGAGCGTCTCGTTGAATTCGCCGCCAAATGTCAGTTCGGAAACTTCGATCGCTTGAGCGTCATTTACATTTAATTGCATGTCAGCTTCCCCTTAACCGCGAGCCTTGGCCGCTGGACGTACAACCAGGTTGCCGCCAGTAGCGCCAGGAACAGCACCCTTGACCAACAACAGATTGCGTTCAGCGTCGACGCGCACTACTTCGAGGGACTGCACGGTCACGCGCTCAGCGCCCATATGACCGGACATTTTTTTGCCCTTGAATACACGACCAGGAGTCTGGCACTGGCCAATAGAGCCCGGGACGCGGTGGGAAACGGAGTTACCGTGAGTGTTGTCTTGACCACGGAAATTCCAACGCTTGATCGTACCCTGGAAGCCTTTACCCTTGGACTGACCGGTTACATCAACCAGTTGACCAGCGGCGAAGATTTCAGCGTTGATCAGATCGCCAGCCTGGTAGTCGCCGTCTTCAAGACGGAACTCCATAACAGTACGACCAGCTGCAACGTTTGCTTTAGCGAAGTGACCTGCTTGAGCAGCAGTCACGCGCGAAGCACGACGCTCGCCGACAGTGACTTGCACTGCACGATAGCCATCGGTTTCTTCAGTTTTGAACTGGGTGACGCGATTCGGTTCGATCTCAATGACCGTGACCGGAATGGAGACACCTTCTTCGGTGAAAATACGGGTCATACCGCATTTACGACCGACTACACCAATAGTCATGTTGTAAACCTCATGAGTGTACGGGGCTTTCACCCGCTATGGCCGCCCATTTCAGAGCGTTACACGACTAAGACCCAAGTCTTAGCCGAGGCTGATCTGTACTTCCACACCGGCCGCCAGATCGAGCTTCATAAGTGCATCAACGGTTTTATCCGTTGGCTGGACGATGTCCAGTACGCGCTTATGAGTACGGATCTCGTACTGGTCACGCGCGTCTTTGTTGACGTGCGGGGAGACCAGAACGGTGAACCGCTCTTTACGGGTAGGCAGTGGAATTGGACCACGCACTTGAGCACCAGTACGTTTCGCGGTTTCCACGATTTCCTGGGTGGATTGGTCGATCAGGCGATGGTCAAAAGCCTTCAACCTGATACGGATTTGCTGATTTTGCATTGGATTTCAGACTCCGGCTGCTATTCCCACCGGGCGCAATACGCCCGTTAAAAGGAGGCGCAATTCTATAGACGCCCTAGATAGGTGTCAACCCAATAAAAAAGGCCCCCGCTAAGCGGGGGCCTTCTCAAAACATCAAAGCTCACTCGAAAGAGAGATTACTCGATGATTTTAGCTACAACGCCAGCACCAACGGTACGGCCGCCTTCACGGATTGCGAAGCGCAGACCGTCTTCCATTGCGATGGTTTTGATCAGGGTAACAGTCATTTGAATGTTGTCACCTGGCATTACCATTTCAACGCCTTCTGGCAATTCGCAGTTACCGGTCACGTCAGTAGTACGGAAGTAGAACTGTGGACGGTAGCCTTTGAAGAACGGAGTATGACGGCCGCCTTCTTCTTTGCTCAGAACGTAAACTTCTGCGGTGAACTTGGTGTGCGGCTTGACCGAACCTGGCTTAACCAGAACCTGGCCACGCTCAACGTCGTCACGCTTGGTACCACGCAGCAGAACGCCGCAGTTCTCGCCAGCACGACCTTCGTCGAGCAGTTTGCGGAACATTTCAACACCGGTGCAGGTGGTGACAGTAGTGTCACGCAGACCAACGATTTCCAGTGGATCCTGAACGCGAACGATACCGCGCTCGATACGACCAGTCACAACAGTACCGCGACCAGAGATCGAGAATACGTCTTCGATTGGCATCAGGAACGGCTTGTCGGTCAGACGAACTGGTTCTGGGATGTAGCTGTCCAGAGTTTCAACCAGTTTACGAACGGCAGTGGTGCCCATTTCGTTTTCGTCATTGCCTTCCAGAGCCATACGAGCAGAACCGATGATGATCGGAGTGTCGTCACCTGGGAAGTCGTAAGTGCTCAGCAGATCGCGCACTTCCATCTCAACCAGTTCCAGCAGCTCAGCGTCGTCTACCAGGTCAGCCTTGTTCAGGAAAACCACGATGTACGGAACGCCAACCTGGCGGGACAGCAGGATGTGCTCACGGGTTTGTGGCATCGGACCATCAGCGGCCGAGCAAACCAGGATCGCGCCGTCCATCTGGGCAGCACCAGTGATCATGTTCTTCACATAGTCAGCGTGACCTGGGCAGTCAACGTGAGCGTAGTGACGAATAGTCGAGTTGTACTCAACGTGCGCGGTGTTGATGGTGATACCACGAGCTTTTTCTTCTGGTGCGCTGTCGATCTTGTCGAAGTCAACACGAGCCGAACCGAAAACTTCGGAGCAGACGCGAGTCAGAGCAGCGGTCAGAGTGGTTTTACCGTGGTCAACGTGGCCGATGGTGCCAACGTTTACGTGCGGTAGGGAACGATCAAATTTTTCTTTAGCCACGACAATTAACTCCTTGCCTAAAGGACTGAATCAGCCTTGTTTTTTGGATACAGTTTCAGCGATGTGCGCCGGAGCTGTGTTGTATTTTTTGAATTCCATAGAGTAGCTTGCGCGACCCTGGGACATGGAGCGAACGTCGGTCGCATAACCGAACATCTCACCCAACGGAACCTCGGCGCGAATCACTTTGCCGGAAACCGTGTCTTCCATACCCAAGATCATGCCGCGACGACGGTTAAGGTCGCCCATGACATCACCCATATAGTCTTCAGGTGTAACAACTTCTACCGCCATGATTGGCTCAAGCAACTCACCACCGCCCTTCTGGGCCAGTTGCTTGGTTGCCATGGAAGCAGCCACCTTAAACGCCATCTCGTTGGAGTCGACGTCGTGGTAAGAACCGTCAAAAACGGTTGCTTTCAGGCCGATCAGCGGATAGCCGGCAACAACACCGTTCTTCATCTGCTCTTCGATACCCTTCTGGATAGCAGGGATGTATTCCTTAGGAACAACACCACCTACTACTTCGTTCACGAATTGCAGACCTTCCTGACCTTCGTCAGCAGGAGCAAAACGGATCCAGCAGTGACCGAACTGACCACGACCGCCGGATTGACGAACGAACTTGCCTTCGATTTCGCAGTTCTTCGTGATGCGCTCACGATAGGAAACCTGAGGCTTACCGATGTTGGCTTCGACGTTGAACTCACGGCGCATCCGGTCAACCAGGATGTCCAGGTGCAGCTCGCCCATGCCAGAGATGATCGTTTGACCAGTCTCTTCATCAGTTTTGACGCGGAAAGATGGATCTTCCTGAGCAAGCTTGCCCAGAGCGATACCCATTTTTTCCTGGTCATCCTTGGTTTTAGGCTCTACGGCAACCGAGATAACCGGCTCCGGGAAGTCCATGCGAACCAGGATGATTGGCTTGGCAGCGTCGCACAAAGTTTCACCAGTGGTGACGTCCTTCATGCCGATCAGGGCCGCGATGTCACCAGCGCGCACTTCCTTGATCTCTTCACGGGCGTTTGCGTGCATTTGCACCATACGACCCACGCGCTCTTTCTTGCCTTTAACCGAGTTGATCACGCCGTCGCCGGAGGCCAACACGCCCGAGTAAACGCGGACGAAGGTCAAAGTACCCACGAATGGGTCAGTAGCGATCTTGAACGCCAGAGCCGAGAACGGCTCGTTGTCGTCAGCATGACGCTCCATCTCTTCTTCCTCGTTATCAGGGTTGGAACCCTTGATAGCAGGAATGTCGGTTGGAGCAGGCAGGTAGTCGATAACGGCGTCGAGAACCAGGGGAACACCCTTGTTCTTGAACGAGGAACCGCAAACAGCCAAGACGATCTCACCAGCGATAGTACGCTGACGCAGAGCGGCCTTGATTTCCACGTTGGTGAGTTCTTCACCTTCGAGGTATTTGTTCATCAGCTCTTCGCTGGCTTCGGCTGCAGCCTCAACCATGTTGTTGCGCCACTCGTCAGCCAGCTCCTGAAGCTCTTCAGGGATAGGCTTGCGAACAGGAACCATACCTTTGTCGGAATCATTCCAGTAAACAGCTTCCATGTTGATCAGATCGATCTGACCCTGGAAGTTGTCTTCGGAACCGATAGCCAACTGGATAGGCACCGGAGTGTGACCCAGACGCTGCTTGATCTGACCAATCACACGCAGGAAGTTGGCACCAGCACGGTCCATCTTGTTTACATAAACAAGACGTGGAACGCCGTACTTGTTGGCCTGACGCCATACGGTTTCCGACTGAGGCTCAACACCCGAGGTGCCGCAGAACACAACGACAGCGCCGTCGAGTACGCGCAGGGAACGTTCAACTTCAATGGTGAAGTCTACGTGGCCCGGGGTATCGATTACGTTGAAGCGATGCTCATCTTTGTACTGCTTCTCGGAACCCTTCCAGAAGGCGGTAATAGCAGCAGAAGTAATGGTAATACCACGCTCCTGCTCCTGAACCATCCAGTCTGTGGTCGCGGCGCCGTCATGCACCTCGCCCATTTTGTGACTTTTGCCGGTGTAAAACAGTACGCGCTCGGTGGTGGTGGTTTTACCAGCATCCACGTGAGCGACGATACCGATGTTACGGTAGCGGCTAATCGGAGTAGTACGAGCCATAAAGCCCTCGCAAAATTAGTGAAGCTAAAATTAGAAGCGGTAGTGCGAGAAAGCTTTGTTGGCTTCAGCCATACGGTGCACGTCTTCACGCTTCTTAACAGCAGCACCTTTACCTTCAGCAGCGTCCAACAGTTCGCCGGCCAAACGCAGAGCCATAGACTTCTCGCCGCGCTTACGGGCGAAGTCTACCAACCAGCGCATTGCCAGAGCGTTACGACGGGACGGGCGAACTTCAACCGGAACCTGGTAAGTAGCACCGCCTACACGGCGCGACTTCACTTCGACCAGCGGAGCGATGGCGTCGAGAGCTTTCTCGAAGATTTCCAGGGGGTCGCTGTTCTTGCGTTCTTTAACCTTTTCCAGCGCGCCATAAACGATACGCTCGGCAACGGCTTTCTTGCCGCTTTCCATCACGTGGTTCATGAACTTGGCCAGGATTTGGCTTCCGTATTTTGGATCGTCAAGCACTTCGCGCTTGGCTGCTACGCGTCTTCTTGGCATGGATAAGCCCTCAAACGGTCTTCAGGTTCGCTCGGAATCGGTGCCCTTTCGGGACGCCTCCGACCTTACTCTTATCGACTCAGAAAATAAGATGATTCAGGTTTACAAAAAGCCGCTACTACTTAGGCTTCTTGGTACCGTACTTCGAACGACCCTGGTTACGACCTTTAACGCCGGAAGTATCCAAGGAACCGCGTACGGTGTGATAACGAACACCTGGCAAGTCTTTTACACGACCGCCGCGGATCAGTACCACGCTGTGCTCTTGCAGGTTGTGGCCTTCACCGCCGATGTACGAGGAAACCTCGAAACCGTTGGTCAGACGCACACGGCATACTTTACGCAGTGCCGAGTTAGGTTTTTTCGGCGTGGTGGTATACACACGGGTGCATACGCCACGACGTTGCGGGCAGTTCTGCAGCGCAGGTACGTCGGATTTCTCGACGATACGCTTACGCGGCTGACGTACCAGCTGGTTGATAGTTGCCATCTACTAGCTCCACTGTTGTCTTGCGACGCTATTGTCTTGCAAGAAAAGCAAAATGGCAGGAACGAATTCCCGCCAAATTTAGGGGTACAAGAGTCTAAAGAGGATCTTGTCCCCAGTCAAGGCAAGGCCCCGACCTCCCCTCGCGTCGAACCGGGGCAAAAATGCCTCGATCCGACGAACGGGAGTGTCAGGGCCCAGACTCATCTATCGCAGAACTCAGTTACCGCTTGAGTTCAGCGCTTCGGTCAGTGCAGCTTCCACTTCACTGGCGCTTACGCGCAGCGGCTTGTCAGCATCACGGCGACGCTTACGCTCGCTGTGATAAGCCAAACCGGTACCTGCCGGGATCAGACGACCCACGACTACGTTTTCTTTCAGGCCGCGCAGGTAATCGCGCTTGCCGGTTACCGCTGCTTCCGTCAGTACGCGAGTGGTCTCCTGGAAGGAGGCCGCCGAGATGAACGACTCAGTGGACAACGACGCCTTAGTGATACCCAGCAACACGCGAGTGAACTTGGAGACAAATTTCTCTTCGTTCGCCAGGCGCTCGTTTTCTACCAGTACGTGAGTCAGTTCCATCTGGTCGCCCTTGATGAAACTGGAATCGCCGGATTCAGCGATTTCAACTTTACGCAGCATCTGACGCAGGATGGTCTCGATGTGCTTGTCGTTGATCTTCACGCCTTGCAGACGGTAAACGTCCTGGATCTCGTTAACGATGTACTTGGCCAGCGCACTCACACCCAGCAGACGCAGGATGTCGTGTGGATCGCTCGGGCCGTCGGAGATAACTTCGCCGCGGTTTACCTGTTCGCCTTCGAACACGTTCAGGTGACGCCACTTCGGAATCAGCTCTTCATACGGATCGCTACCGTCGTTCGGGGTAATAACCAGACGGCGCTTGCCTTTGGTTTCTTTACCGAACGCGATGGTGCCGCTGACTTCAGCCAGAATCGACGCTTCTTTCGGACGACGAGCTTCGAACAAGTCGGCAACACGCGGCAGACCACCGGTGATGTCACGGGTCTTCGAAGTTTCTTGCGGGATACGCGCGATAACATCACCGATCGCGATCTTCGCACCATCCGCTACACCGACCAGGGCGTTGGCTGGCAGGAAGTACTGAGCGATTACGTCAGTGCCTGGCAGCAACAGATCCTTGCCGTTGTCATCGACCATCTTCACGGCAGGACGGATGTCCTTACCAGCAGCTGGACGATCTTTGGCGTCGAGTACTTCAATGTTGGTCATACCGGTCAATTCGTCAGTCTGACGCTTGATCGTGATGCCTTCTTCCATGCCCACGTAGGTCACGGTACCTTTCATTTCGGTAACGATTGGGTGAGTGTGCGGATCCCACTTGGCCACGATTGCGCCAGCGTCGACCTTGTCACCTTCTTTAACCGAAATCACAGCACCGTACGGCAGCTTGTAACGCTCACGCTCACGACCGTAGTCATCAGCGATGGCCAGCTCACCGGAACGGGACACAGCAACCAGGTGACCATCCACTCGCTCAACGTGCTTGAGGTTATGCAGGCGGACGGTACCGCCATTCTTCACCTGAACGCTGTCGGCTGCGGAGGTCCGGCTTGCCGCACCACCGATGTGGAACGTACGCATGGTCAGCTGGGTACCCGGCTCACCGATGGACTGGGCAGCGATAACGCCGACCGCTTCACCGATGTTCACCTGGTGACCACGAGCCAAGTCACGGCCATAGCACTTGGCGCAGATGCCGTAGCGGGTTTCGCAGCTGATCGGCGAGCGAACGATCACTTCGTCGATGCTGTTGAGTTCGATGAACTCGACCCACTTCTCGTCAACCAGGGTGCCGGCAGGAACGATAACTTCCTCGGTACCTGGCTTGAATACGTCACGGGCAATAACACGACCCAATACGCGCTCACCCAGCGGCTCTACAACGTCACCGCCTTCAATGTGCGGCGTCATCAGCAGGCCGTGCTCGGTGCCGCAATCGATTTCGGTTACAACCAGATCTTGTGCAACGTCTACCAGACGACGAGTCAGGTAACCGGAGTTAGCGGTTTTCAACGCGGTATCCGCAAGACCCTTACGAGCACCGTGAGTGGAGATGAAGTACTGAAGTACGCTCAAACCTTCACGGAAGTTCGCAGTGATCGGCGTTTCGATGATGGAACCGTCCGGCTTGGCCATCAGGCCACGCATACCGGCGAGCTGACGGATCTGCGCAGCAGAACCCCGTGCGCCCGAGTCGGCCATCATGTACATCGAGTTGAAAGACTCTTGATCGACTTCGACGCCATGACGGTCGATGACTTTCTCTTTCGAGAGGTTGGCCATCATCGCCTTGGACACTTCGTCGTTGGCCTTGGACCAAAGGTCGATCACTTTGTTGTACTTCTCGCCCTGGGTTACCAGGCCGGAGGCGTACTGGCTCTCGATCTCTTTCACTTCGTCAGTGGCAGCACTGATGATGCGGGCTTTTTCATCCGGGATAACGAAGTCGTTAACGCCGATGGAAACGCCGGAGATAGTCGAGTAAGCGAAACCTGTGTACATCAACTGGTCAGCGAAGATAACGGTCTCTTTCAAACCAACCACGCGGTAGCACTGGTTGATCAGCTTGGAGATCGCCTTTTTCTTCATCGGCAGGTTGACGACGTCGTACGACAGACCTTTTGGCACAACCTGGTACAACAGCGCACGGCCGACAGTGGTGTCGACGATACGGGTGTTGCTCACGCTGCCGCCGTCACGGTCGTTGACGGTTTCGTGGATCCGCACCTTGACCTTGGCGTGCAGTGCGGCTTCGCCGGCACGGAACACACGGTCAACTTCCTGCAGGTCAGCAAACACACGACCTTCGCCTTTGGCGTTGATCGCTTCACGAGTCATGTAGTACAGACCCAATACAACGTCCTGCGACGGAACGATGATTGGCTCACCGTTGGCTGGCGACAGAATGTTGTTGGTCGACATCATCAACGCACGCGCTTCCAACTGGGCTTCCAGTGTCAGCGGTACGTGCACGGCCATTTGGTCGCCGTCGAAGTCGGCGTTGTACGCGGCACAGACCAGAGGGTGCAGCTGGATAGCCTTACCTTCGATCAGCACCGGTTCAAACGCCTGGATACCCAGACGGTGAAGGGTCGGTGCACGGTTGAGGAGAACCGGGTGTTCGCGAATCACTTCAGCGAGAACGTCCCAAACCTCTGGCAGTTCGCGCTCGACCATTTTCTTGGCCGCTTTGATGGTGGTCGCGAGACCGCGCATTTCCAGCTTGCCGAAGATGAACGGCTTGAACAGCTCGAGTGCCATCTTCTTAGGCAGACCGCACTGGTGCAGACGCAGGGTCGGGCCTACAGTAATTACCGAACGACCGGAGTAGTCAACACGCTTACCGAGCAAGTTCTGACGGAAACGACCTTGCTTACCCTTGATCATGTCAGCCAGGGATTTCAGAGGACGCTTGTTCGAACCGGTGATAGCGCGGCCACGACGACCGTTGTCGAGCAGGGCATCGACCGCTTCTTGCAACATACGCTTTTCGTTGCGCACGATGATGTCCGGAGCGGACAGATCAAGCAGGCGCTTCAAGCGGTTGTTACGGTTGATCACGCGGCGGTACAGGTCGTTGAGGTCGGACGTCGCGAAACGACCACCGTCCAACGGTACCAGCGGACGCAGGTCTGGCGGCAGAACCGGCAGAACGGTCAGCACCATCCACTCTGGCAGGTTGCCGGAACCCTGGAAGGCTTCCATCAACTTCAGACGCTTGGACAGCTTCTTGATCTTGGTTTCGGAGTTGGTTTGCGGAATCTCTTCACGCAGACGACCAATCTCGTGCTCCAGGTCGATAGCGTGCAGCAGTTCGCGGACAGCTTCGGCACCCATGCGGGCATCGAAATCGTCGCCGAACTCTTCCAGCGCTTCGAAGTACTGCTCGTCGTTCAGCAGCTGACCTTTTTCAAGGGTGGTCATGCCTGGATCGATAACGACATAGCTCTCGAAGTAGAGAACGCGTTCGATATCACGCAAGGTCATGTCCATCAGCAAGCCGATACGGGACGGCAGCGATTTCAGGAACCAGATGTGGGCAACCGGCGAAGCCAGTTCGATGTGCGCCATGCGCTCACGACGAACCTTGGCCAGCGCAACTTCAACGCCGCACTTCTCGCAGATCACACCACGGTGCTTCAAGCGCTTGTACTTACCGCACAGGCACTCGTAATCCTTTACCGGGCCAAAGATCTTGGCGCAGAACAGGCCGTCACGCTCAGGTTTGAACGTACGGTAGTTGATGGTTTCCGGCTTTTTAACTTCACCGAACGACCACGAACGGATCATCTCAGGCGATGCCAACCCAATACGGATGGCGTCGAACTCTTCGACTTGACCCTGGTTTTTCAGCAAATTCAGTAGGTCTTTCAAGGCCTTTCCTCCTGGCGGAGCAGAGAGCGGGCCAAACGGCCACGCTCTCGATTCGCGTCACGTGTTATTCGGTTTCCAGATCGATATCGATGCCGAGGGAACGAATTTCTTTGATCAACACGTTGAAGGACTCGGGCATGCCCGGCTCCATACGGTGATCGCCGTCCACGATGTTTTTGTACATCTTGGTACGACCGTTCACATCGTCCGACTTCACTGTGAGCATTTCTTGCAGAGTGTATGCAGCACCGTATGCTTCCAGTGCCCAGACCTCCATCTCCCCGAAACGCTGACCACCGAACTGAGCCTTACCACCCAGCGGCTGCTGGGTAACCAGGCTGTACGAACCGGTAGAACGAGCGTGCATCTTGTCGTCTACCAAGTGGTTCAGCTTCAGCATGTACATGTAGCCAACAGTAACCGGGCGCTCAAACTTGTTGCCGGTACGGCCGTCGAACAGCTGCATCTGGCCGCTTTCCGGCAGGTCTGCCAGTTTCAGCATGGCCTTGATTTCGCTTTCCTTGGCACCGTCGAACACCGGGGTAGCCATTGGAACGCCGCCGCGCAGGTTCTTCGCCAGATCCAGGATTTCCTGGTCGGAGAAGGTGTCCAGCTCTTCGTTGCGACCGCCGATCTCGTTGTAGATCTCGTGCAGGAACTTGCGCAGGTCTGCGACCTTGCGCTGCTCTTCGATCATACGGTTGATCTTCTCGCCCAGACCTTTGGCCGCGAGGCCCAGGTGGGTTTCAAGGATCTGACCAACGTTCATACGCGAAGGTACGCCCAACGGGTTAAGGACGACGTCGACCGGGGTGCCATTGGCATCGTGCGGCATGTCTTCAACCGGCATGATCACGGAGACCACACCTTTGTTACCGTGACGACCGGCCATCTTGTCGCCCGGTTGGATGCGGCGACGGATTGCCAGGTAAACCTTGACGATTTTCAGCACGCCTGGAGCCAGGTCATCGCCCTGCTGCAGTTTGCGCTTCTTGTCTTCGAACTTGTCGTCCAGCAGACGGCGGCGATCAACGATATAGGCCTGGGCCTTCTCGAGCTGCTCGTTCAGAGCGTCTTCAGCCATGCGCAGTTTGAACCACTGGCCGTGCTCAAGACCGTCGAGAATTTCGTCGGTGATGTCCTGACCTTTCTTCAGACCTGCGCCGCCTTCAGCCTTGTGGCCTACCAGAGCGGAACGCAGACGTTCGAAGGTCGCGCCTTCAACGATACGGAACTCTTCGTTCAGGTCCTTGCGGATCTCGTCGAGCTGGGTCTTCTCGATGGACAGTGCACGAGCATCACGCTCAACGCCGTCACGGGTGAAGACCTGTACGTCGATGACAGTACCCTTGGTACCGGTAGGTACACGCAGGGAAGTGTCTTTAACGTCGCTGGCTTTTTCACCGAAGATGGCACGCAGCAGCTTCTCTTCCGGCGTCAGTTGGGTCTCGCCTTTCGGAGTGACCTTACCGACCAGGATGTCGCCAGCGCCAACTTCAGCACCTACGTAAACGATACCGGCTTCGTCCAGCTTGTTCAGTGCAGCTTCACCCACGTTCGGGATGTCTGCAGTGATTTCCTCTGGCCCAAGCTTGGTATCACGTGCCACACAGGTCAGTTCCTGGATGTGGATCGTGGTGAAGCGGTCTTCTTGAACCACACGCTCGGACAGGCAGATGGAGTCTTCGAAGTTGAAGCCGTTCCATGCCATGAACGCGATGCGCATGTTCTGACCCAGAGCCAGCTCACCCATGTCGGTGGACGGGCCGTCGGCCATGATGTCGCTACGCTGAACGCGATCACCCTTGCTCACCAGCGGACGCTGGTTGATGCAGGTGTTCTGGTTCGAGCGGGTGTATTTGGTCAGGTTGTAGATGTCGACACCGGCTTCGCCAGTTTCTACTTCGTCATCGGCAACACGAACCACGATACGGCTGGCATCAACGGAGTCGATCACGCCGCCACGACGAGCCACGACGCAAACGCCGGAGTCACGGGCTACGTTGCGCTCCATGCCGGTACCTACCAGCGGCTTGTCAGCACGCAGGGTCGGTACAGCTTGACGCTGCATGTTGGAACCCATCAACGCACGGTTGGCGTCATCGTGTTCCAGGAACGGGATCAGCGACGCTGCAACCGACACTACCTGCTTCGGAGAAACGTCCATCAAGGTGACGTCTTCCGGCGCCTTGACGGTGAACTCGTTCAAGTGACGAACAGCTACCAGCTCGTCGATCAGGACTTTCTTGTCGTTCATCGTGGCCGAAGCCTGAGCGATCACGTGATCAGCTTCTTCGATGGCGGACAGGAACACGATCTCGTCGGTGACCAGAGCGTCTTTCACCACACGGTACGGGCTTTCGAGGAAGCCGTACTGGTTGGTGCGCGCATAAGCGGCCAGGGAGTTGATCAGACCGATGTTCGGACCTTCCGGCGTTTCGATCGGGCAAACACGACCGTAGTGCGTCGGGTGTACGTCACGAACTTCAAAGCCTGCACGCTCACGGGTCAGACCGCCCGGGCCCAGTGCAGAAACACGGCGCTTGTGGGTGATCTCGGAGAGCGGGTTGTTCTGGTCCATGAACTGCGAAAGCTGGCTGGAACCGAAGAACTCTTTCACCGCCGCAGCCACTGGCTTGGCGTTGATCAGGTCTTGCGGCATCAGGCCTTCGCTTTCAGCCATCGACAGACGTTCTTTGACCGCACGCTCAACACGCACCAGGCCAACACGGAACTGGTTCTCGGCCATTTCGCCTACGCAGCGAACACGACGGTTACCCAAGTGGTCGATGTCATCGACGATGCCTTTGCCGTTACGGATGTCGACCAGGGTCTTCAGTACCGCAACGATGTCTTCCTTGCACAGCACGCCCGAACCTTCGATCTCGGTACGACCGATACGACGGTTGAACTTCATCCGGCCGACCGCAGACAGGTCATAGCGCTCAGGGCTGAAGAACAGGTTGTTGAACAGGGTTTCGGCAGCGTCTTTGGTTGGTGGCTCACCAGGACGCATCATGCGATAGATCTCGACCAGCGCTTCCAATTGGTTGCTGGTGGAGTCGATCTTCAGTGTGTCGGAGATGAACGGACCGCAGTCGATATCGTTGGTGTACAGGGTCTCGATGCGAACAACCTGGGCCTTGGCGATTTTGGCCAGGATCTCGGTGTTCAGCTCGGTGTTGCACTCAGCCAGGATTTCGCCTGTAGCCGGGTGAACGATGACCTTGGCGGTAGTGCGACCCAGAACGTAGTCCAGAGGCACTTCCAGCTCTTTGATACCGGCTTTTTCGATCTGGTTGATGTGGCGCGCAGTGATACGACGGCCAGCCTCAACGATGACCTTGCCTTTTTCATCCTGGATGTCCAGGACGGCAATTTCACCACGCAGACGCGAAGCGATCAGTTCCAGCTTGAGGGTTTCATCCTTCAGGCTGAATACGTTGGTGGTATAGAAAGCGTCCAGCACTTGCTCAGTGGTATAGCCGAGCGCGCGCAGCAGTACCGAGGCCGGCAGCTTGCGACGACGGTCGATACGCACGAACACGCAGTCTTTCGGGTCGAACTCAAAGTCCAACCACGAACCGCGGTACGGAATGATCCGCGCGGAGTACAGGAGTTTGCCGGAGCTGTGCGTCTTGCCGCGGTCGTGGTCGAAGAACACGCCCGGGGAACGGTGCAGCTGGGAAACGATTACACGCTCGGTACCGTTGATAACGAAGGTACCGTTCTCAGTCATCAATGGGATTTCGCCCATGTAGACTTCTTGCTCTTTGATATCCTTGATCGCTTTGTTCGACGATTCTTTGTCGAAAATGATCAGACGGACTTTTACCCGCAAAGGTACGGCGTACGTAACGCCACGCAACACGCATTCTTTGACATCAAATGCCGGTTCGCCCAGGCGATAACCGACGTACTCCAGCGCAGCATTGCCGGAGTAGCTGATGATCGGGAAAACGGATTTGAAGGCCGCATGCAGGCCCACGTCGCGGAACTGATCTTTGGTCGCTCCCGCCTGCAAGAATTCACGATACGAATCCAGCTGGATAGCCAGAAGGTACGGGACATCCATGACGTCCGGCAACTTGCTAAAGTCCTTGCGGATACGTTTTTTCTCAGTATATGAGTAAGCCATCAGCGTTCCCCAGCTTGGTCACCTGCTTGTTTGGCCCCTCCGACGGGAGCAGCCAGAAAATCTTGCAAACCCCATGGTTTGCACCACCGCTTCGGGTGGCTACAGCGCGTTAATGGCGGCGACCGAGTCGACAGCCAAGAACGGAAAAAGGCCGGTGGCAAGAGCCACCAGCCATCAGCCTTCAGCTTAACGCTTGGGCTGGAGACGCAAGGTCGATGCTTACTTCAGCTCGACTTTAGCGCCTGCTTCTTCCAGAGTAGCTTTGGCTTTGTCAGCTGCGTCTTTGGCAACAGCTTCCAGAACCATGGCAGGAGCGCCGTCAACTACAGCCTTGGCTTCTTTCAGGCCCAGACCGGTCAGTTCACGTACTGCCTTGATCACGTTTACTTTCTTCTCGCCAGCTTCGGTCAGCATGACGTTGAATTCGGTTTGCTCTTCAACAACAGCAGCAGCAGCAGCTGGGCCAGCGGAAGCAGCGGCAGCGGAAACGCCGAATTTTTCCTCGAAAGCTTTGATCAGCTCAACAACCTGCAGAACCGACATTTCAGCTACGGCGTTGAGGATATCGTCTTGGGAGATAGACATTGCTGTATTTCCTGAATTGGGGGACGGCCTACGCGGCCATCGAAATAAACAAAAATACGCGAGAGAATTTGCTCAGCCTTAGGCTGCGGCAGCTTCTTTTTGCTCGCGAACTGCAGCCAGAGTACGAGCCAGCTTGCTGGTAGCGCCTTGAATCACGCTCATCAGCTGCGAAATGGCTTCGTCGCGGGTCGGCAGTGTTGCCAGTACGTCGATTTGGTTAGCTGCGAGGAACTTGCCCTCGAACGCAGCTGCCTTGATCTCGAACTTATCCTGACTCTTGGCGAACTCTTTGAACAAACGGGCAGCAGCGCCCGGATGATCCTTGGAGAATGCGATCAGAGTCGGGCCAGTGAACACGTCGTTGAGAACACTGTATTCAGTGTCAGCAACGGCGCGCTTGAGCAGGGTGTTACGTACAACACGTACGTATACGCCAGCTTCACGAGCCTCTTTACGGAGTCCGGTCATAGCGCCTACTGTCACACCACGGGCATCAGCCACGACAGCGGACAGAGCAGCTTTGGCAGCCTCGTTGACTTCAGCGACGATGGCCTTCTTGTCTTCGAGATTAATTGCCACGGGTTTAACTCCTGCTTGTTACCGTTTCATCTGGCCGAGGCCGGATGTCGTTTTGGTGTCTGATTCGGTAAGGAACCGGGAGCACCATCTGCGTAGGCTTGTTGGTTTAAGACTTGCGTCGCCTACGGTCTTGGATAGCCCCCGCCAGGCAGGGACCCCAATCTTTCAATTGGCGCAATCGCTTGCGCCAACTTGTGTCTTATACGTCCAGCGAGCCTTGGTCGATGACCAGACCTGGGCCCATAGTGGTGCTCAGGGTAACGCGCTTGACGTAGATACCTTTCGAGGAAGCAGGCTTGATACGCTTCAGATCAGCGATCAGGGCTTCAACGTTTTCCTTCAGCTTGACGGCATCGAAGCCGACTTTGCCAACGGAGGTGTGAATGATGCCGTTTTTGTCGGTGCGATAACGAACCTGACCAGCCTTGGCGTTTTTAACCGCGGTAGCTACGTCTGGAGTTACGGTGCCGACTTTAGGGTTAGGCATCAGGCCACGTGGACCGAGGATCTGACCCAACTGACCTACAACACGCATTGCATCCGGGGAAGCAATAACGACGTCATAGTTCAGGTCGCCGCCTTTCATTTCGGCAGCCAGGTCGTCCATGCCAACGCGATCAGCACCAGCGGCCAGAGCAGCTTCAGCAGCTGGGCCTTGGGTGAAGACAGCAACACGTACAGTCTTGCCAGTGCCGTGTGGCAGCACAGTAGCGCTACGAACGACCTGGTCGGATTTACGTGGGTCAACACCCAGGTTCACAGCAACGTCAACAGACTCGCTGAACTTGACAGTCGACAGCTCGGTCAGCAGGGCAGCAGCGTCTACGAAGTTGTAGGACTTGCCTGCTTCGATCTTGCCGGCGATAGCCTTTTGGCGCTTGGTCAGCTTAGCCATTACACACCCTCCACGTTAAGGCCCATGCTACGAGCAGAACCGGCGATGGTACGCACGGCTGCATCCATATCAGCTGCAGTCAGATCCGCGTTTTTGGTTTTCGCGATTTCTTCCAGCTGAGCACGGGTTACGGTGCCAACCTTAACGGTGTTAGGACGAGCGGAACCGCTGGTCAGACCGGCAGCTTTCTTCAGCAAAACCGAAGCCGGGGTCGACTTGGTTTCGAAGGTGAAGCTACGGTCGCTGTATACAGTGATGATCACTGGAGTCGGCAGACCTGGCTCAAGACCCTGAGTACGGGCGTTGAAGGCCTTGCAGAATTCCATGATGTTCACGCCGTGCTGACCCAGAGCTGGACCGACGGGTGGGCTAGGGTTGGCCTGAGCGGCCTTCACTTGCAGCTTGATGTAAGCGGTAATCTTCTTGGCCATGAGGCACTCCAATTACGGGTTCAAACGCCTCGAAAGGCTCCCCGGTTACTTGCGCGTTTATCCCAGTGACGACAAAACCCCACAGCCTAGGCTGCGGGGTTGGGATGCTTGCCCAGCTAGACCTTTTCGACCTGGCTGAACTCCAACTCTACCGGGGTAGAGCGACCGAAAATGAGCACTGCCACTTGGATCCGGCTCTTTTCGTAGTTAACTTCTTCGACCGTACCGTTAAAATCAGCGAACGGACCGTCTGTAACGCGAACAACCTCACCCGGCTCGAACAATGTCTTCGGCTTGGGCTTGTCGCTACCATCAGCAACACGACGCAGAATTGCTTCTGCCTCTTTGTCGGTGATCGGAGCAGGCTTGTCGGCAGTACCGCCAATGAAGCCCATGACGCGAGGGGTATCCTTGACCAAGTGCCAAGTACCTTCGTTCATGTCCATTTGTACCAGCACGTAGCCAGGGAAGAACTTGCGTTCGCTTTTGCGCTTCTGCCCATTCCGCATTTCAACCACTTCTTCAGTGGGAACCAGAATTTCGCCGAAGCCATCTTCCATGCCTGCCAGCTTTACGCGCTCCAGCAAAGAGCGCATAACATGCTTCTCGTAACCCGAGTAAGCATGCACAACGTACCAACGCTTAGCCACGGGACACCCTTAGCCAACAATCAAGGAAACAAGCCAGCCGAGCAGGGAATCAAGCCCCCACAACAGCAACGCCATAACCAGAACAACAGCCACGACAATCAATGTGGTCTGAGTGGTTTCTTGGCGAGTCGGCCAAACGACTTTACGGATTTCGGTGCGAGCTTCCTTAACCAGTACCGCGAACGACTTGCCTTTGGCAGTCTGCAGGCCTACAAAGGCAGCTACAGCAGCGAGGGCAAGCAAAGCGAGTACACGGTACAGGATCGGCGAAGCAGAATAGTACTGATTGCCAACAACGCCTACGACCACCAAGGCGACTACAGCGAGCCACTTTACCAGATCGAAACGAGAGCTTTGAGCTTCAGCCTTAGGAGTCATCTATGAAGATCCTGTGAAAAGAAAGCCAGACACACCACGTGAATCTGGCAGGTCAGGAGGGAATCGAACCCCCAACCTACGGTTTTGGAGACCGTCGCTCTGCCAATTGAGCTACTGACCTAAAACAAAATCAGGCCGACCATTATGCAGGCCTGAAAAAGACTTTACAACAACCAACCCCACAAGACCTGAAACATCGAACAACATTCAAGCCGAGGCAGCTGTTAAAACAAAGGCAGATATTTTCATATCTGCCTTGTCATATGGAGCTCTTGAGCGGATTTGAACCGCTGACCTCACCCTTACCAAGGGTGTGCTCTACCAACTGAGCTACAAGAGCGAAACACCTTGCACAACCTGCAAACTTGGAGCGGGTAGCGGGAATCGAACCCGCATCATCAGCTTGGAAGGCTGAGGTTCTACCACTAAACTATACCCGCGGAGCTTGCAGCTCACGCTAAAAATGGTGGAGGGGGAAGGATTCGAACCTTCGAAGTCGTAGACGTCAGATTTACAGTCTGATCCCTTTGGCCGCTCGGGAACCCCTCCTAAGCGAGCCGGCATTTTACATCACGCCGACCTTCTGTCAAGCATTTTCTCATTTAAATTATGAGGTTAGCTGCATTGACGGTCGCTTTGCACTGTAGCCCTTAAAGGTCTTCACTGCGAAGCGGGCGCCATTCTATGCAAACTATTCGAGAGTTGCAATGCCTTCACACAGCATTATTTTATGTTTTAACTCATTGAATTCATTAGCAAGGCTTTCAAAGGGCAGATCGTCAGCCAGGCGACGGCTCTCAGGGGCTACACGCAACCAATAACCCGAGGCGTCCGGCGCATTCAGCAACTGTACCTTGACCTTGATATCCAGGCTGGTGAGCCTCTGCTCGAGAGAGGAGGCTTGGCGTCGATCAGTGAACCCACCGATGTACAAGCAGGTATTCTGCGCCTCTGCCGGCCTCGCTCGATCACGCCGCGCCACCGCATCTGCCGACTCACTCAGGAGGCGAATATCTTGTTGTGCCCCCCGATGGAGACTCAAGGGCGTGACATCCTTGGCCCGCAATGGCGCCTCTTGCTGATGCCAGACGTAATAGAAAACATTGAGGACCAGTAAAAGTAAAAACAGCCAGCGCATAATCACCTCAAGACAAAGGACACGCTATTGCCAAACCAACAAACACCAGATCCGGGACCAGCCGAGCCTGAGGCGCAGCATCCCTCACCAGGTCAGCATCGCCGCCAGTGAGGAAGACCGTGAAATCCTCTCCCCAATAGCCTCGCGCCAACTCGAGCTGGGTCAGCACAAACCCTCTAAGCATGAGCGTACACCCACGCTCGACGGCCTCTACGGTCGTACGTCCAGGAGAGAGACGCTCCACAGCCCGCTCAGCGGCCGCGTCGTCATAGCGTATCTTGCGGGTATGGGTTCGCAGTTGATTACGCATAAGCGGCATACCCGGGCAAATAAACCCACCCAGGTGCCCACCGTCCGGACCAATAAAATCTGCTGTCGCCGCTGTACCAAAGTCGAGTACCAGGCATGCACCTGACGCCAACTTGAACGCGCCTAGCATGGCCAGCCATCGATCCATCCCCAGGCGCTGGGAGTCTTCGTAGCCGTTGCGCACTCCGCCCATTTCTTGAGCAGAGGTTGCACAGGAAACAGCAACGCCAAATGCCGCTACCAAGGCAGCTATCAGCTTATCGGTCTCCTCAAGCGCGCGAACACTCACTAACCGACAACGCGTGAGCAATAGACCAGGCAAAGCCACCAAACTATCGATCAGCGCGATATCTGAACCTGCGATACCTTCCGCGCGAACAGTTGCCTCACTCAACTCAAGAACACGCCATTTGATAAAGCTATTTCCACAGTCGAGCTCAAGAATCATCACGCAACCTCAGGCTTAACTCACCACCGCTGTATATTTTCTCAACGCCACCGACATCCAAACGCAAGGCGCCCTGACGATCCACGCCCAGCACAACCCCATCAATCTGATTGACGCCCGCGATAAGCGACACGGACTTCCCCTGCCACGCGTGATGCTGCTCCCATTCGTCTTGCAACCCTGCAAAACCCGCAGCCTTGTGTCGATCTAGGTAGGCTTGGAGTTGCAAACCCAGTCGCGCCACCAGGTGATTGCGATCAACTGAAAAGCCCGTCTCAAGCTGCATCGAGGTCCACTGCTGATCAACATCAGCTGCCCTCTGCATATTCACATTGATACCTATCCCTAGCACAACGTGACAGATATCCGCGGGATCTCCCACCAGCTCAAGCAAGATGCCTGAGATTTTCTTGTGCCCAACCAAGACGTCGTTTGGCCACTTCAAAGCCGCGCCCTGCACACCCGACTCACGCAGAGCCTGCAGGACTGCCAGTCCTACCACCAGACTCAACCCTTCCAGTTGCCGCAGACCACCCTCAATACGCAATACAAGGCTGTAGTAAACGTTTTGCGCAAATGGGCTGACCCATTTACGGCCTCTGCGCCCCCTACCAGCCGTCTGCTGCTCCGCTAGCACAACAAAAGGTGCCGCACTACCCGCATCGACAAGACGTAAGGCCTCGGCATTAGTGGAGTCAATGGAATCGAAAATATGAACGGGCCAAGATAGGGAAGTCGCCTCCCGAGAAACCTCCTGCGCATTCAAAAATACCAATGGCGCAGCCAATCTATACCCACGACCCCGGACCTTATGGATAGGAAGATTCAATTCTGCCTCAAGATGCTGAAGCTGCTTCCACACGGCACTGCGACTAACGCCCAGGGCGGCGCCAAGCGCTTCTCCAGAATGGAACTGACCATCTTTCAGAAGTTTCAACAACGTCAGCATGCACATATCGCCTCAGAATGAGGCACGCATGATAGCCATGCGCAGGGTCATTGCATAGAAAGGGTGGATATCAGTATTGATCGACGCCCCACAAGATTTTCGAGCGTCCAAAACAAAACCCCAACTGCTTTCGCAATTGGGGTTTCGGAATTTAATCTTGACGATGACCTACTCTCACATGGGGAAACCCCACACTACCATCGGCGA